>JAFEGI010000033.1 GCA_018240135.1 Verrucomicrobiota bacterium | reverse complement strand
GTCACTTCTTTTCTGATGTTAAGAAATCTATGAGAGACTGTCTACGGAAATCGACAGACAGTCTCTAAGCCAATCTCGTTGACTTTCTTCCCTTTGCGTTTCGCGAGCGATTCGTTTAAAAGGATGTAGACAACATACAAAATTGGCGGAATTTTCCGCAAACTTTTTCAGAAAAAAACTCTTTTCCCTCTATGGATTTTCTATTTAATCCATCTCGTCCAGGTGCCGTAGCGTCCCAGAATTTTACCCCTGGGAAGGGCAAGGATGATGATAAATAGGGAGAGGAGGAGACTCTGTATTGTACTAAAGAGATTTGTCTCCTGGCAAAAGCCGATCGATGTGAGGAGACCAAGTCCTATCAGGACGTTTACGTAACGGATGCTGCGGAACACCTCGGGTAGAGCGAGTACGGAAAATACGACGAGCACAGGTCCTGCGACATAATGGCTCATCGCCACTGCTGCGGATGTCGGGATCAGCGAAGGACTGCTCATCAGCCATAGACCAATGAGCGCCGAAGCGACTAAGGTCCAGTGAGGAGTGATCCCCCACAGATTGGGCACGGCTTTTTTCCCCGCTTCTCGCTCTTGAGCTGGCAAGCCCCCCTTCCAGAAGACCTCCCAGAAGGATTTGCGCTTCTTCGTCTGCTCAATTAAATATTGAATTGTTGCCACAAACTCCCCTGCAGTGAGGACGATCATGACGAGCATGCAAATCGCAATTGTAAGGCACCAGCTACACCAAGCTCCGACAGCTACAGGCTGCAAGATGATGAGGCAAATACTGACAAGGCTCACGGGGATTACGAGAATCCCGTAGGCGCAGACGACCCAGGGCATCGTCGCAAACCGGTTTTTGCCCCCTTGCCAACCGAGAACTGCTTCTAGAGAATAGGCAAGAGCGCCCAGTCCCGCATCGGAGATCATAAAGTCTTTGGAAATTTTTGAAGTAATCACCTCGTAGGTCCCTTGATTGAAAATGGGATCCCACACTTGATCGATGTAGCCGAGTTGGAAGACCGCCATGTATCTCGCGCAAAACCACGCAACCATTGCAAGGCCTACGGTGATGAGACGGGGGAGCCAATCAGAGGGGTTATAGGACCAGCCGACGGGGCGCTCGGAGCGGGTGCTTGCCTTCTCACTGCCCAAAAGATGTAGTGCTAAGCAAAGAGCCACGAGCCCGACAAGGGTGTCGTTGAGGTACATGAACGCATGGGGCGCCCAAAGAAAAAGAGGGGCTGCTTGGAGCCAAAGACCGAGGACCGCAGCGCCAATTATCCAGCGGGTATGTGCTGCGGTGATCCCGAGCACTCCGAGCAAAACAAAGAGAATTCCCGTGATGAGATCACTGATCCCTAGGTGTTGATGACAGTAATGAAATGTGAGGGGAAGGGTAAAGAGCCACAGTCCAATGCCGATAAATAAAAAGGGTCCAAGCTTGGAATTTACACGCATCACTTCTCCATCCTTCCTAGGCCCCTAGGGGCTTTGAGTTTATTTTCATCGTACCAGGTCACAGGATCTCTTTTTAGGGCATCTGCCCATAGAGGAATCGTCTGATCGACGCGGTGCTTCGGTTGCCACCCGAGCACATTTTTGGCCCTTGTGATGTCGAGTTCATAATGGTCATCCGCGAGATCGATCATCCAGGGCTTGATAAAGCTGGGCTTCATGAACGGGAGGTGCTCTTGAAACCAGGCTCCGATTTTGGCAAGCGGCTTAGGAACACTCCAGGTTTTCCATTCAGTGCCGTGGAGAAGGCGGGCCATTTGCCTTTGCAGGGCATCATAACTCAACGTGGTGTCTTCTCCAATGAGTAGCGTAAGCTCTTCAGGTAGGGCTTTCCGCTTTTCGACGCAAAGAGCAATCGCATCGATGAGATCGTCCATATGCACAAAAGAGGCGCCATGTGTGACGTCACCTGCAAAAACATGCGCCTCTAACTGCTTTTCGTAGACGCGTTGCATCTGATTCGCCAGTGGGATCGAGTTGCATTGATCGTCATAGACCCCTGCGATGCGCAAATTGACTGAGCGGATCGATCCGCGCTCTTGATGGATCAGCTCTTCTGTTTGCACCTTGGATTGGGGATATCCCCAAGAAGGAGCGAGTGGACTTTCTTCCGTGATTTTCACACCGGGAATGGTGGGTTTGTGCACGAGCATCGTCGAGGAGAAGATAAATTGATCGACTTCAAACTCTTTGAGTCCTCGAAGTAGGCGCCTAGTGCCCTCGACGGTGATCCGGTTGTACTGGGAGCTATGGGGAGCGGAAAAGCTGTAATAGGCAG
The DNA here is from genome assembly GCA_018240135.1 of Verrucomicrobiota bacterium. Lineage (GTDB taxonomy): Bacteria > Chlamydiota > Chlamydiia > Chlamydiales > Rhabdochlamydiaceae > SZAS-13. The sequence continues at coordinate 3,181 of JAFEGI010000033.1, read as the reverse complement.
CGAGGTGGATGACTGATGCGATCTTGCTGCCATAATGCGCGCGGATGTGGCTTAACCCCTCTTTCATGCTCTGGTCGCTAGCCATGTCGACTGCGACAAATTCGACATCGGGAAGGCTGCCCACTAAAAAAACATCGAATCCGACGATGCGGTATTTTTCAGAAAAGCGCTCCGCGCATTTGAATCCAATTCTTCCACTGGCTCCGGTGATGAGAATCACCTCGCGCGCTGGCCCCATGCCTACCCCTTTTTCAATTTTTACTTTATATTATTTCTGAAATTTTGCAAGAGTTTAGAAAGACGATTACTTTAACTTTGAGGTCGAATATGAAAGGATACGCTCTGAGTCTATTAGCTGCTCTTAGCCTAACAGCTGTACAAGCAGACACCTACTGTTCTGCGGAAATTGCTGAAAAGGATCCATGGCCGGGATTTCCCTCGGCATCGATGCCCGCAACGGAGGCTCCTTATACTCCCGCTCCTGCTCCAGCGGATGCGCCTGATACAAAAATCGTCCCTGAAAACAAAGACAACTCGAGCAAAGCGGAAAAAGATTGGATCCCCAATACAGAAGCACCAACCCCTGAAGCAGAAAAAGACTGGTTCCCTAAAAAATAACGTATGCGCCTAAAACTCTCTGCCCTTAGCTCTTTAATCGCCTTTTCCCTCTTTTCGAATCCGGCAGATCCTACCATCGTGCAGGGGTCTGCCCATTTTGATGGGTTGGATGGAGGCACGCTCTCTATTACGACAAGCGATCAGGCATTCATTGAGTGGCGCGATTTTTCCATTGGCGAAGGGGAATTAACCCAATTCTTCCAGCCGAGCTCCTCATCCGTTGTAGTCAACCAAGTGACGGGAAAGATCCCTAGCACCTTGATGGGCACGTTAAAGGCCAATGGAAAGGTCTTTCTTTTGAATCCCAGTGGGATCTTGGTCGGTGAAAAAGGGGTAATCGACACGAATGGGTTTTTCGCATCGACTCTTTTCTCCTCCCCGCTGGATTTACTCAGTGCAGGCGCTAGCCTCCTCTTTCAGGCGAGTTCAGAGGCTTCCATCATCAACCTCGGCACAATTCACGCGTGGGATGGGGATGTGGTATTGATCAGTTTCCAGATCGATAATCAAGGAACAATTGAGGCGCCCCGAGGCAAGGTTTCCCTGGCATCGGGTCAAGAGATTTTGCTACAGCCAGAAGGAATGGAGCGGATCCTCATCCGGCCCGATAGTGACCCTGAGCGTTTTGCTCAAATCGGCATCGACCAGGCGGGAAGAATCCGCGCTTGTGAGGTGGAGCTCAAAGCCGAGGGGAACCCTTACGCCTATGCGATTCGCCACACGGGATCGATCGATGCGCTTGGGATAGAAGAGCGCGGTGGAAAAATCCTACTCGTCGCAGAGGAAGGGTATGCATCTATCCAGGGAGACATTGCCGCAAAAGAAGGAGGACGCGTTCAGGTTCTTGGAGAGAAAATCGCGATCCTGAAGGGAAGTGAGATCGATGTCTCAGGCGAGATGGGTGGGGGCGAGGTTCTAATTGGAGGAAATGCGGAAAAAATCGCGGTCGAAAAGGGAGCTTATATCGCAGCGGATGCTCTTGCTTATGGAGATGGGGGCAGGGTTCTTCTCAAAGCGGATGATACGCTTATATTCTACGGGGAGATCTCCGCGCGCGGAGGCCCTGAAGCGGGCAATGGAGGCTTTGTCGAACTCTCCAGCAACCACACTTTTGATTGCCGCGGGACGACAGATCGACTCGCTCCCAAAGGAAAGCCAGGAACACTTCTCTTTGATCCGATTGATCTCACCATCGTAGCGCCTAATCAACAGGTAACTGGTTCCTCTCCTTTTGCACCTGATGGAAGTGGCTGCTCCGCCCAGCTCGATCCGGCGACCATAGAAGCGGCACTAGTGGGCGGGGATGTGGTGGTGCAATCCTCTGGATCGGGAGCATGCGCGCAAAGTGGCAATATCTACGTAGACTCCCCAATCAGCTGGAACTCGAGTCACAGCCTGACTTTAGATACAACCGTCGCGGGGGTCTCTTCTGGAAGCATTCTCTTCTCCCCTTCCTCCAACATCACTAATAGCGGCAATGGTCCCATTACGCTGCTTGCAAGTGGAGGAATCACCGTCGATTCGACTTTAATCTCGACGCTGGGCAACTGCACCCTTACAGCTAACAGCGCTATCCAACTCACTGCAAACTCTGCCGAAACAAAACTCACCTCAGGGGGCACTGCTACTCTCACTTCAACATCTGGAGATATCACTTTGCAGGGAAGTCTATCGGGTGCCGGTTTTTTCTCTGAAATCGATGCCGCTCTCGTCAACCTCAGTGCCCAAAATGTCACCCTTTCCGGAGGATCGCAAAACAATACATTTGCCACAATTCACGCAATCACAGGAATCGGGATCACATGCGCAAACACCCTCACTCTGCAAGAGGGTTCCGCGCCTGTTACTACAGCTTCTCTCGTCAGCACAGGACCGATTACCCTGATAGTGGATAATGCATTCCCCTCCCCTCCTGGCATCGGATCTGGGGCTTTTAACCTCAGCGCAAATTCTTCGATCAGCACCACAAGCACGCTTCGAATCTTCACTGCCGAGCAAGGACAAAATACGATTCTAGGGACATTAAATGGGTCTACTTTTACCCCAGGACCCCTCTTTGTCGACTCGGCAACAGAGCAGTGGAACACCTATTATCCGAGCTCCTTTGGAGGAACGCCCTATACTCTCTTTTATAAAAATGGACCTGAGGGTCCCGAAGAGATGCATCTAAGAACCCAAAAGGCTCTTCTTGAATTCAATATTGCAGCGTATGAATGGCTGCAGGATATCCGCGATTTTGACAGAGTCTGGTTTTGGAATGTTCCCTTTACAGTGAACGGGATCCCAGAGTACTCTGTCTTAAGACCGACCTACAAAGAAAGTAACGGAAAAATCACCTATCTGGTTCGATGAAAAAAGGTCTTCTCTTTTTAACCTGTGCTACTTCCACTCTTCTTTATGGGGATGGCTGGTTCATGCTGCGCGAGCATCCTCATCGGATCGAAGAGAGTATCGAAGAGCCACCTGCTGAGGAGGGAATCACGGGGATTGCTCTCATTGGAAAAGCCGATCTAATTCAACCAGGCGGCTATGAACGGCTAAGCGGCATTCGTGCCTTTGGATT
>JAFEGI010000032.1 GCA_018240135.1 Verrucomicrobiota bacterium | reverse complement strand
CGATCCAATTTTGGGGGTCAATATACCCCGCTTGATATTGACCCCCAAAATTGGATCGAAAGGCGGCCAAAATAATCCCAGAAATCGACGAAAGATTTTACTGGGATGGGTTCAAATAACTGCGGATCGCCGTGATCGTATAATTCTCCCCTTGCATCTGGAAGGAATCTCCCACCCCTTTTCCACGCATCGCTTGAGCGAGCTTAGATTGGAAGGAGAGGATATTCTTCTCAGGGTCGGCATCCCAAGGGCCGAGGAGGGTAAACGAAATGGTCTTTCCTGCGCTATTCTCACAATCTACGATATTGCCAATGCCTACTTCTTCGGTGGAAATGTCTTCTTTGGTGATCACGCGTGCATGTCCCAGCTGGTCTGAGAGGGTTTTCAGCTCAGACTGGAGGCGGTCGCGTCTTTCCAAAGCAGCCTTGAACTCCGCATTTTCCCTGAGGTCCCCGTGGGAACGCGCAACCTCGATCTCTTTCGCATTCTCCACCGTTTCCACGGTGGCAATCTGCTGGATTCGGTGCTGCAGTTTTTGATACCCCTCTCTTGTTGTCCACAGAACTTCAGCATCTTGGCTGCTGACCTCTCCCTTCTTGCGCGCCTTAGCAAGAGAAGGGTGAGCCACTTCTGCAAGGGAGTGGAAAATCTTCTGGTCGTGATCACTCAGCGAGTGGCACTTAGACGCAAGCAGGAGAAACTCGCGGACATCTTCTGCGCTCGCTTCTTGCATTCTCTGACGCACAACAGCAAATCGATCGCCAGATAGGATGTTATGGATCTTTTTAACGAGATCGCGCTGCTCAGGATGGTTTTCAATGTGGCTGAGAAGGATGAGGAGCCCTTCAAAGAAGCGGGTCTTCCCCTCTTTATCGCTAAAGGGGATCGCTTTCTGGGAAGAGAGTTTCTGGAAGTACCAGAGAAACGCATCGGGATGGCGCGCCGGATGGGTGTAGAGCGACTCAAGCGCTTTTTTCAATTCAGGGTCTCCCTCTTCCGTGAGGAGCTCTCCCAAGATGTAGTCGCGCAATGGGGCGCCATCGACTTTGAAAAGTAGATCGAGGAAGATCTCCCTCCAATTCGCGCGGTATTTGCGCACTTCTGTGAGGACGCGTTTCTTGAAGGTAAGCACTTCAATCGCAGAGAGCGCCTCTAGAATCGACTCGAATCCCGCAATCACCTCGCCAATAGCGGGGTATTCTTTTTCCCCTTTTAGATCTTGGAGGAAAAAGTGGAGTTGCAACTCCTGAGGACGGCTAATCTCGGGATAGCCCAGCATCTCGGTCAGCTTGGAGATGAGCGTCTCTTTGAACTCCCCATTTTTTAGCATTTCAGGGAAGTCTTTGAGGAACGAATAGACCATCTGAATCAGCGTATTGGCATCGGGCTTATTTTCGAGCACTTTTTGGAGCCGCTCCTCATGCGTCACTTCACTCTCGCGGATGCGGAAGGGCTCGCGGATGTCATCAGGCGTCTCGATCATCGTATCTTTTTTGACCTTAGCGCGCGCATTTTGCCACCATCTCGTCCACTCATTAGCGGGGATGACGAGATCGCAGAGCTCATCTTTAATTTCAGCCGCTGTTTTCGGCCCCAAATCGCGGAGCAGCATGCGAATCACCTCGACCGCATTCTCCTTTGCCTTTTGCTCGAGGAGGTCGGGATTGCCAAAGCGCAGAGCGAGGAAGTGGTCATCGGGGATCGGAATCAAGTTTTTAAAGGCGGTCGCAAATGACATCTCCTTTTTCCCAGGAACATAGTCGAATTCGATCGAGAGCTGTTCGCGTACAGGGGAGACATCGATGATTTCGCCGACACCCCATCCACCTGTGTGGAAGACATATTTGCCCTTGGCCATATGGGTCAGGAGCTCATAGTTGCTGAGCGCCCCCTGGAATTTCTCTCGATTGCGCATCCCGATCAAACGGAGCTTGTCATTGAAGTGCTTGTCATCTGGGTAGTGGGTTTTGAGGTAATCCATTACGAGCTCTGCGCACTGCTCGCTGTTTGTAGTCTGAATGTCGATGATCAGCTTGAGAATCTCATTGGCTACCGGACTCTCTGGGAGGATTTTCCATAGAGGAATAATTCTCTCGACGTGGCGGCCGACAGGTTCTGCGATTTCTGACGTCTTCACGCCGCGCAGGATCTCGCGCAGTTCCCCAGGATCCACTTCATCCCCCGAGCAGTACTCTTCCCATAGTTTGAGGAAGGAAGGATAGTCGTGATTGGCGATATGCGTTTGGAAATCCTTGAGATAACCCATCTTATGTCCCTTGAAGTGTTGAGCCCTTTTTTTGAGAGAATTCTCAAAAAGTTAAGTTGGCCGCTTTCAGCATTTGCTGAGTATAAGAGGGGGTTTAATTATCTTCAATTCCTCTCTTGAAAAAAACAAACTTTGTCTTTAGCGTGGACCCTCTGCGCGCGTGCGCATCTGTTAAATAATGAAATTTTTACTTCTTCTTTGCACCGTGTGTCTCCATGCTCAGTCCGATCTATTTCAGGATCTCGAGCAGGCGCGCCAGATCGATCTCGAAGTCAAAGACCAGCTCCCCCTGTTTTACAACTATTCGATGATGGGCGGGTATTTCACCATGCCGTCCGCCCGCATGCCCAAGATGGGAGTAATTGCTGGAGGGGCTGCCTATGCCCGCCCCTATACCATCTATGGCGTTAACTTCCAGATGTTCGACCGGGTGGAGATGTCTGCCAACTACCGGATCTACCAGGGGATCCTGGAGAAAAATTTCGGGCACGAAGGATTTGGGGATGATGCGGAGCGGATTGGCAACATCAAGATCGGACTCCTCACCCCTGAAGATGGCTATCCGACCCTCCCTCAAATCGCCATCGGCGCCGAAGATTTTATCGGAACCCAGCGTTTCAACTCGGAGTACGCCGTCATGACCAAGCAGTTTTTGCATTGGAACGTAGAGGCGACGCTCGGCTGGGGGCGCGGGCGGATCAAAGGGTGGTTTGGAGGTGCCGCTTGGACCCCCTTTCGCCACACCAAGATTCCCCTCATCAAAGACCTCACGCTCTCTGCAGAATACGACGCCATCAACTACAAAAAACACCTCCACGAGCACCCTTCTGGCCGCAAGGTCAGCTCCCGCATCAATGCAGGCCTCTCCCTTAAAGCCTGGGATACACTCCAGCTCTCTGTCAGCTCTCTGCGCGGCAGAGAGATTGCTGGCTCCGCCTCCCTTCAATACCCAATCGGATCGACGAAAGGGCTGTTTCCCAAAGTCGATGACCCGGGAACCTATCTCTCTCCAGTAGATACGGAGCCCGTTGGCAAGCTGCGCTCCGACCGGGATCTCGCGCACGAGCTCGCCTATGCATTTTCCGACCAGGGCCTCGACCTCAACCGTGCCTATCTCGACGAAAAAGTCCTCTGGCTCCAGATTGTCAATAATCGCTACCGCGAGGAAAGGGTCGTGCGCGAGAGGATCCAGCACGTCCTCGCTGCTCTGACCCCATCGAATGTCGAGGAAGTCCTCGTCGTCATCGAAGCCGATGCCCTTCCCTGCCAGTCCTACCACTATAGACGAGAGGATCTCGACAAGTGGCGCTGGGGAAAGATGAGCGATTTTGAGCTCGAGACCCTCTCGCCCATGCGCGAGGTGTTCCCCGAGCCCTCCGAGTATGACGTCTGCCGCATTTTCGATCGGCACAAGCCGATCTACACCTTTACCATCCGCCCCCAGCTGCTTACCTTTTTTGGCAGCGCATCGGGAAAGTTCAAATATGCACTCAATGCCATCGCATCCCTAGAAGGGTATCTCCTCGACCAGTTCCTCTACAAAGTGCAGGGGAGCTATGCCCTCTCTTCCAGCCTGGTCCATATGAGCGGACGCGATCGGCTTAACCCCTCCCGCCTCCCTATCGTCCGAACTGATACCCTCAAATACTTTCAGCCCCAATCCTTTTCCCTCGAGCAAGCCTTTCTACAAAAGGGATGGAATGCCGGTAAGGGAAGATTCTGCCGCCTAGCCCTTGGCTATTTTGAGTCCGCCTATGCGGGCGGTGCCTTAGAACTTCTATACTATCCGACGCAATCCCACTTTGCCATCGGTTTCGAATTTGCAACTGTTTGGAAACGCCACTACCATGGTCTCGGTCTCCGCGGCACGACCTGGCAGCTAAAAGGCAACACGTACGAAAAAATCCCCTTCGTCGGCATCCAGTATTTTCTCGATCTCTACTACGACTTCAAGCCCCTCAATATGGATTTTCTCGTCAGCATTGGGCAGTTTCTGGCAAAAGATAAAGGCGCGCGTTTTGAAATTGGCCGCTACTTCAAAAGCGGCATCCGGTTTTCTCTCTGGTGCACCGTGACAAACGGCAACGACCACGTGAATGGACACGTCTACTTCGACAAGGGATTTGCGTTCATCATCCCCCTCGATCTCTTCCTCAAGCAAAGTAGCCGCAACTACGTCGGTTATGCGATGGCCGCTTGGCTCCGCGACGTCGGCGCCAGAGCTATGACCGGCAAAAAACTCTACTGGACCCTAGAAGAGGAGAGGTATTCCTTTAGAGGGTAACAGATTGTCAATATATCGAAGGATCCATTATGCTTTCACCGATTTTTCTATAAAATCTTGAGGGGATTATGAGCTCATGTGGTGGTGTATCGAGTGCAACTGCAGCACAATTTACGGATATCCATGCAGGCGTATGGGGAGAATATGTCAACTTAGAGGAGCATCGCCTGAGTTTTGAGGGGATGCAACTTCCAAATTCGGAGGACGTAACACAAGCAGCTTCAGATTTGGCAAGTCATGTCGAAGGCAATGAGGGAGTATCCGTCATTGCAATCCCTCAAGGACTTTCATTCTCCAAGCTGGTTGCTATTGCAAACGAAAAACAGGTGCCTATTTGGCATATTTCGAGTAGCCTTGAATGCGCCATTGGGGCTGTGGAAACAAAAACACCTTATATCGCGGTGATTTCCAACTCAGTCCTCGATGGAACTAGAGGCTATTTAGGCAAGGAGAGAATCACTCTTATTCAAGAGAAGGGATATGAAGTGCCTTTAACCATAGAGCTTCTAACGGAAATGGTTTTCCATTACATTATGCACTCAAAGCGGCTGTTTTCTGACGATCCCTGCACCTATTCGATTACCTCAGATCGTCAGGATCGATGGTGGCAACCTATTGGGCAGTTCGGCAAATCGGGTTTTTATATTCCCGAAGCTGTCTGCACAAATGCCCTCGGCGCTGCAGGCGTGCGGAGATTCCAAGGTTCCTCGATTTAAGGAGTATTTATGGGAAGGTGGATTCGGTTTTTTTTGAGCTGTGGGCTGGTTCTGGTTGCGCAACAAGCTTTGGCGGACGACAAAGGGCCTAGCGATCACAATACCCAAGGTGGCGATTGGTTTACGAGAATTCGAGCTCTTTACGTCCTCCCGAATGACTCAAGCGGTTCTGTCAGCACGATCCCTCACTCGGGGGTCTCTGTCCACCCATCCTGGACTGGTGAGTTTGACTTTGGGTATATGTTCACCAAGAACCTTGGGTTTGAACTCATTTTGGCGACAAGTAAACATACGCTGTGTGGAAAAAAAGCCCTCTCAGGGACAAAAATTGCAACGACTTGGGTTTTGCCTCCGACGCTCATGTTACAGTGGCGTTTTATTCCGCACTACATTGTTCAGCCATACATCGGCGTGGGCGTCAACTACACTCTCTATTACAATGAGCATTGCAAGCTGTCAAATACACATATCGATTTGAAACACTCCTGGGGACCTGCTCTGCAAGCGGGGATCGACATGTTTTTCTACAAGGATTGGTTTTTCAACGTGGATGTGAAATACATCTGGATGGATACACACGCGCGTCTAACTGGAGCTACGACAGGGACTGTACACGTTGATATTGATCCTTGGATCATCGGCTTTGGTATCGGCCGCAAGTGGTAGGCTAGTTCCGACTGAGATAGTATTCATTGAATAAATATGCCTATAATTGTATCCTGCGGTCAGTGATTCTGGTTACATAATTTATTATAAAAATAGTAAGGAATTTATGAGCGCTTCTAGTTGCATATCCAGTGCGCAGGCCTCTATACGTGATGATAGGGTTGTCTCAGAAGAACCCATTACCCAGCTGCCCTTAGAGCTGAACGAGCGCATTTTCAATTCTCTTTCTTCTCCAGGTTGCATCTCACACTGTTCGGCCATGTGGGAAGTGAAATGGCTCAAATTTCCACCCATAGGAGAAATGCAATGGAAAAAGTTTGTTGACCTAGAGAAGCAAGGGCTTCGGTTTGAAGGGTTGGAATTTCCAAACCTGAAAGACCTCGAAGCAGCAGCTATAGATTTGGCAAGAAATGTGGAAGGAGATAGGGGCGTGTCGATCGTTGTGATCCCTGGTGGACTTTCCTTCGCCAAACTGCTTACAATTGCAAAGAAAATGAGTGTGCGTGCGCTTTTCATTAACGACACTGTTAAGCCTGCCATTAGTGAAATAGAAACAGAACGACCCTACATTGCTCTGATTTCCAACTCAGTTCTCAATGGAAGTAGAAGAAAGACAATCCTTGAACTCAAGGCTCTTGTTCAAGAGAAGGGATATGAGGTGCCTTTAAGTATAGAGCTTCTAACGCTAATGGTTTTTCATTACAAGATTCACTCAAAGCGGCTGTTTTCCGATGCTCCTTGGACCTGTTCCCTTACCTCAGATAGGGTGGGTAAAAGAGTAGTGACTGTTGGAGGCTTCAGTGGACCTGTTGACGGCTCCTGCCATGGCTTTCACATCAATCACTACTTTGGCTTTGGTCTCGAAGGCATTGCGCCCGTGCGCAGGTTCTAAGGCCATTTTTCATGGGGTCCTTGGCTCTTAGAGACTGTTGTCGCTACAAATATTGTAAGTTCTGTATTGTCAAAGTTATGGCTGAATTTATTATTAATAATATGGGATGTGTTTGAGCGCTTCCAGCAGCACATCCAGTACGCAGATTGCACAATATGACGGTGAGGTTATCTTAGCAGACCCAAATCC
>JAFEGI010000031.1:2462-11717 GCA_018240135.1 Verrucomicrobiota bacterium | reverse complement strand
TGTCGATGCGGTGGTAGAAGCGGTTGAGCAGGCCTCCCTTGCAAAGTGTGTTGCCAGACTTAAACCCCACCTTGTCATCAAAGGATAATTATGTTGCACATGCTCGCCTTACTTGCCGCAGCTCTCATGACGCCCGATGAGGCACTCAAAAAGCTGATGGATGGAAATAGCCACTTTGTCAATAACACCAATACGCATCGAACTCTGATGGAGGAATGCAAAGATACCCATCTCGAGGGGCAAACGCCGTTTGCTGCAATTGTCGGCTGCTCTGATTCACGCGCTCCTCCAGAAATCCTATTCGACACAGGGATCGGCGAACTTTTTATCGTGCGCGATGCGGGTAACGTCATAGGTCCTATCGAACTCGATTCAGTCGGCTATGCAGTGACGGTGCTCAAGGCGCCGCTCATTGTTGTGCTAGGCCATCAAAATTGCGGCGCTGTCAAGGCAGCCCTTCAGGGCAAACAGGCTTCAGACGTCATCCCTGCCATTTATCCACTGATTAAAGGGGCTCTGAAGACCTGTCAGAAAAAAGGAGTAGACCCTCTAAAAGAGGCGACCGAGTGCAATGTGAGAAAAGGGGTCGAAATGCTAAAAAAGGCGCCCCACCTCGCTCCTCTAATCGCTCAGAAGAAATTGCAAGTTGTCGGCGCCTACTATGAGATTGCTACTGGGAAGGTCTCTTTTCTTCCCAACTAGCCATCCCTTGCCTTAGATAAGCTTTCAGCTCTGAAACGCTAAGAGCGGCGAGGATAATCGGGTGATTTAGGATCACGGGATGGAATCCCCACTCAGAGAGGTGCTTATTCAAAAAGAGCATATTCATCCGGGAAGAGCCATCTTTAACGGCGTGGAGCCACTCGAGCCTTTGGTGAAATTTTGCAATCGCAGTCAGGCGCGCATCGGCTCTCCAAGATCTAGCAAGCTCTCTGTGGAGATTGTCTGTTAGCCAACTGAAGACCTGGCGAACCTGATCTTGACTCATCGCCTTATGAGTCAGCTTTCTGCCACCATAGACACTAGAAGCTGAATAGAATCCGATCCCAAAACTCTCGCCAAAGCGCTGCTTCACTTCTCGATCAAATGCAACAAGCTCTTCACATGCGGCATCGGTTGGTTTGTGGGCATCGACATAGTAGGCAGAGATGTAGTCGCTGGAATCTCTAAAGACGCCGACCTTTTCTTGTCCCATCTCATTTCCCGTTCTTTTGCCATCAAAATGGCTCGCTGCAATCTTGTGTGTCTCCAGGTAGAGATTGGCATCTAATTTTGCGCGGAGTTTTCCGCCCAGAAAATCACACGCTCGTTCCAAACTGCCGATATAGCCAGGCTCTACAATTCCCTTATGCAATCCTTTGTCAAATGCGAGTTTTCCTAAGTGGTGGTATCTTCCGTCGATGAGCTCGCGCCATTTGTTCTCCTTTCCGAGACCCCAATAGCGGGCGCTTACTTTGTCGACTGCCTGGCGAGAGAAGAGCCAGCTCCAAAGAGCGGCGATCTGCTCCCAAATCGAGGGAGTCGGTTTTTTGATCACCGCAGCAGAGCTTAGAGTGGAAGAGGGAGAGACATAACGAGGAGCAGGTTTCGAAATGCTAACTGGAGCTGTGCTAATTAACCTTTGGCTAACAGGATCTATTTTAATCATATTTTACACCGATTTTATTAATAAATCGGCTAAATATAATAGATCCGCAATATTAACGCAATGATCTAATTAGAAATAAGCTGTTCCGTGTGCGTCATTTTCTTAAATTGTTTACCCAGAGTAATAACAGAGAAAATCCATGCAATTAAAATTACAAACAGAATCGCTGCAATATAAGGGGTAGAGAGCGCGACGCTACCGAGCAAAATAATTAAACCTTGGTATGTTAGGGAGGCCCCTGATTTGCCAATCCCTGAGCCGAGCCCATCGATGGCAGACTTTCCCTTGAGCTTAGACTCAGGACTTAAGGGCAAGAAAGCAAGCTCCTTAGAGGCATCAAATACAGAATATTTACATCCTTTGCTAAGACAATTTTGGATCGAACCGCAATAGACGGTCATCGCAAAAGGTGTCATTCCAAAGAGGGTAGTCGAGATCGACATCAATAGATCGCCGCAGAAGAGGAAGCTAAAGAAACCCACAGCAAGCGTGGTCATAATGGCAGGGGTCAAAATCGCAACAAAGGTCCACCCGAGCCGCGTTACCATGACGGAGAATAAGATGCCGCCCAAAGTCGCAATCACGCCGATTCCCATGGTGATCATGTTCATATGCTCCAGCATAGCATTTGGATCGACAAAAAATCGCTTTAACTGCTCTTTCCAAAGGACATCGGTGAAGTTAATGCTGATATTAAATCCGAGAACAATGATCGCAAGGGGAACGAGATAGGGGGATCTAAAAATATACTTAATGCTTTCTCGGAGGGAGAGGCGCTCTTTCGGTTTTTCTACAACCTCTTCGATATGAGAGACTTTCTCAGAAGGGATAATGGAGCGGCAGATCCAGTAGTAAATCCCCATTGAGATGACGCCTATGATCGCCACGATGAGCATCAGCTGACAAATCGTATGGTTCCAAGGATCTGTAATAAACGAGAGGAAAGGGAAAGCAAAAGATTTACTAAAGGTCAGTCCCAGTGAACCACCCACCATCGGAGCGATATTCGAGCCGATATTCAAGATCCCGTAGGTTCGCTTTGCCTCATTTACCGAGGTGATGTCATTGGCAAATCCCCAAAAAAGAATTGCAAGCACGAGCACGGACCAAAGCTCAGAAATGACGTAAAAGGAGGTAAATGTCCAATTGCGGACGAGGGCAATCATTCCCTGGAACCCCTTCGGCAAGACAGAACTCATCCAATTGCCGATTTTTTCTAAATGAAGCTGTTCACTATGCGGATACAAAACGAAGGCAAATAGAAGAAAGTAAAGGAGAAACGAAGAGATCAAAATATAAAATACCGCTTCTTTGCTGAAATGGCGCCTGAGACGGGTAAAACACCAGGTCCCAAAGAGAACCCCCGGCACCATACCCCAGACCTTAATGAACGGGATCACCTCAGCCCCCGAATGGGCAGCAGTGATGACAAGTGTATCTTTTAAGTTGCGAAGGATGCCATAGCTAACGCAAAGGAAGAAGAGGAGAAGAACCATGGAAAGAACTTTCTTTAATTCCGATCTTTCCACTGGCCAGAAAATTGTGCGGAGTTGAGAGAGAAACCTGGATAGGCGCGATGTGTTCCCGTTTTTCATATGCGTGGTGCCGCGACCTCCTGATTAGTATGACTCCAAACGGCGCCATCATAATATATCTCCTGATTCTTTCCAAGAGCATCTACATGCAAAATTTTTCTTGACTACTTGAAAAAAAGAGAAAAAAGGGGTAATCATTTCCATATGAACATTCTTCGCGTCTTGGAGCGGATGGCCCGCTTTCTTCTGCTCATCATCCTCTGCCCGTGCATCGTTCTTATGGTGTGGTACGCTAACGCGTTTTTGGATGGGTCTTCTGCCCACCTCTTTGCCCTTTTTGAAAGGGAGGGATTTTTATCCACCGTCTATCAAATCTGGTCCCCCTTATTTTTTGGCTCCGCAGAAGCGTGGCTCATCATTGCCGTTTTTTTTGCGGTCGAATTTACTTTGATGAAAGTCTTGCCCGGCAAGAAAATCCAGGGTCATTCCTTTACCTACAAAGCAAATGGGATCTCCTCTCTTGTCACCACGATTGCCCTCTTTTTTTTAAGTGCATTTTTTATCTCCCCTACGCTCATCTACGACCACTTTGGAGAGCTGCTCGGCGCTTTAAATTTTTTAAGCCTTCTCGTCTGCCTTTTTCTCTTTGCCAAAGGGGTCTTTAAGCCATCGACAAAGCGACATGGAGGTGAAGTGCGCGTATTCAAATACTGCAGATGCGGTGTCATGGCTTGGGCCCTGATCATCCTCTCTTTTGCAGCAAAGCAATACACCCTCCACGGCCTATCGAATGCGATGATCGTCTCGGTCGCACTGCAAATGCTCTACATCATTAAATTTTTCTGGTGGGAGAGCGGCTACTTGCGCTCAATGGGTCTTACCTACGACCGTTCGGGGTATTGCATCTTTTGGGGATGCCTCGTCTGGCTCCCTGGGATCTATACCTCCCCTACTCTCTATCTCGTGAACCATCCCTATACTTTCAGCACATGGGCAGCGCTCAGCATATTCCTTGCGGGTGCAACGTGTATCTTTATCAACTACTTGGCGGATCGGCAGCGCCACCATGTCCGCTTAACCCATGGAGACTGCACCGTTTGGAATCGTCAGCCCGAGCTCATCTTCGCTAACTACAAAACGGAATGGGGGCACGAAAAAGAGAGCGTTCTTCTCGCCTCTGGGTGGTGGGGCATTTCTCGTCACTTTCACTATCTTCCCGAGTTTGTCGGGGCACTTTGCTGGAGCGTCCCTGCCCTTTTCAACCACTTCCTCCCCTATTTTTACCTCTCCTTCCTCCTTTTTCTTCTGATCGATCGCGCTTATAAGCAGGAGAAGCGCTGCGCGACTAAATACGGAGAAAATTGGAATAAGTATTGCGAAAGGGTTCCTTTTCGCTTCATCCCCTTCGTCTACTGAAAAAATCGCTGGCTTCTATTCTGGAAGAAGGTATAGAATAGCTCGCGTATTTTTATGCATAATTCCCATTTTGTTCTCATTCTTTTAGGTCCTCCGGGCGCTGGAAAAGGCACGCAAGCAGAGCTACTGCACAAGGAGTACGGCGTCCCCCACATCTCCACAGGAGAGCTCCTGCGCGATCATATGCGCCGGCAGACTCCTCTTGGCCTCCAAGCAAAGTCATTCATCGATCAGGGACATCTCGTGCCCGACCCATTCATTTTGGACATGCTATTTGAGAGAGTTGCCCAGGATGATTGCCAGAAGGGTTATATCCTCGATGGATTCCCCCGCACCGTGCCTCAGGCAGAGGCGCTTCAAAAACACCTCGAAAAGGGTCATCCCCCCTGTGTTGTGAATCTGGAACTCTCCGATGCGGAAATCTTAAATAGGCTCTCTCAGCGCGTGACCTGCAAAAATTGCGGCTCGATTTACCATCTCGCTTTCTCTCCTCCCAAGGCGCCAGGAATCTGCGATAAGTGTGGAGGCAATTTGATCCAACGCGCAGACGATACAAAAGAGGTGATCACAAAGCGTTTAGAGGTCTACCACGCACAGACAGCTCCTCTGATTCGATTCTACAAGGAGCAGGGTCTTCTCCACTCGGTTAGCTGCGCTCAGAGCAAAGAGAGCGTCTTTTCTGCGATTTCAAAAATCTTGAATTAGATTCGCGACCACCGCGCTCCATCCCGTCTGGTGGCTTGCTCCAAGACCTCGCCCCGTATCCCCATGGTAGTGCTCAAAGAAGAGGAGCATCTCACTCCAAAGAGGGCCTTCCATACCCGGCATTTCGTGGAAAATCGGAGGGATACCCGAGGGGCCCTTGCGAAATAGGGAGACAAGCCGTTCGCGCAATAGATGGATCGCATCCTGAAGCGCCATTTCCTGGTTATTTGCCTTGAGGGCAAATTTGTCCCCCAGCGCCTCTGAAAGACGCCTTAACGAGCGGATAAAAAGGAAATTGGTTGGGAACCAGATCGGCCCCCGCCAGTTCGAGTTTCCCCCTTTAATCTTTTCAATCGATTCTCCCGGCTCATAACCGACGACATTCCCCTGGAATGCAAAGGGGTGTTTCATGTGATACTTCGAGAGGCTGCGAAGACCATAGTCGGAGAGAAACTCCTCAGGGTCCCACGCCTTCTCTAGGGCCCGGCGCATCTGCGTCTCTGTCATCAAAGACAAGAGATACCGTTTTTTCCCATCCACCTCTAACTCGGTGACACATCTGCCCATCAGCTCCTTATTATGCTCGATCAGCAGCTGAAAGTGGTGATAGAAATGGGGCAATTTTACAAGTTCTTCCTCATCGAAGTAATCGATCGAAAAGAAAGGGATCAGTCCGACAAATGAGCGCACTTTGAGCCTAACATGGGATCCATCGGGATGACAGAGCGTGTCGTAGAAAAATCCATCCTGCTCATCCCAAAGATCCACCGGTCTTGACTGCGTCCCTTGAATTGCCATCGAAATATCAAAAAAATGTTCGAGATAGACAATCGCGATTCTCTGAAAGACGGGATTTTCTTTGCCGAGCTCTAGAGCAATCCGCATCATCATCAGGGTAAAAAAGGCCATCCATCCCGTCCCGTCCGACTCTTCGAAGAACCCTCCGCCGGGGAGCTCTTTACTTCGATCGACAATCGAGATGTTATCGAGCCCTAAAAAGCCCCCCTCGAAGATGTTGTTGCCAAACCGATCGACTTTGTTGATCCACCAGCTATAATTTTCCATCAACTTCAAAAAGCAAAGCTCCAAATGCTCTCGATCGCTTGGATCGCGCAAATGCAGCTGCCAAAGGGCCCACGCTTGCACAGGGGGATTTGCCTCTGAAAAGCCCCATTCATAAGCGGGAATCTGTCCGTTCGGATGCTGGTACTGATGTCGGATAAATATCTCGAGCTGACGCCTAGCAAAAGGGAGATCGATTAACCCCATGGCAACAATGTGAAAGGCTGCATCCCATGAGGCAAACCAGGGGTATTCCCATTTATCGGGCATGGTGAGAATGTCGTGACCGTGAAAATGTCCCCAGTGGGCATTGCGCAGCTGGTAGCGAGAACTAGGCGGCGGATTTTTGGGATCATCCCCTTCTAGCCACCGTTTGACATCGTAATGGTAAAATTGGGTGCTCCATAGGAGCCCTGCAAGCGCTTGCCTTTGGATGCGCATCTCCTCTTCTGTTTTCTTTTTCCCCTGCAGCTCTGCGTAAAATCCATCTGCCTCCTTTTTTCTCAAGGCCATGATCTGATCGACCTCGTCGAGGGGGTTTTTCATCAGTTCAGAAGAAATGCGGAGGCGCAAGATGCGCGTCTCCCCTGGCTGAATTAAGAGATCTTTATAGTGAAAACAGGCTTTTGTCCCCTTTTTTTCTGGGTTGATGCATGGCTTTTTCTCAATGATGTAGCGATGGAAGGCATCTTTCACGTAGGGGGATGCAGATTTAGACCCGTATAGATGCTCGCAATTGGTCTCATTATTCGTAAATAGGAGCGCGTCGGGGAGATCTCCTGCAAGAAAGCAGCTGGGCAGTGCATAGTCGAAAGAGAGCCAGTCGGGATGGGAGAGATTTTTCGGATCGGCGTGCAGTGTGCAGTACTTTGATGAGAGGGGCCCCTCTGTAATTTCAGGCATCTGCTCGAAGGAGCCATCCCAAGTCCACCGATTGCGGAACCAAAGCTGCGCTAAGACCGTTAAGCTGGCCTCCTCAGGTCCTTGATTTATGATCGAGATCCGGATGCACGTATCCTCAGGAGATGCTTTAGCATATTCGATTGTGATGTCAAAAAATCGATTCTCCTTAAACACCCCTGTATCGATGAGCTCAAATTCTCGATCATTCACTCCCCTCTTCCGATTTTCCTCCAGCAGGTGCTCATAGGGAAAGGCTTCCTGTGGATAGCGATAGAGGCATTTCATGTAGGAGTGTGTCGGCACTCCGTCGAGATAATAGTAGTACTCCTTAACATCCTCTCCATGATTGCCCTCATTCGGATTCAAACCAAAAAGACGCTCTTTGAGGATGGGGTCTTTTCCATTCCAAAGGGCGATCGAGAAAACCAGCGTTTGGTAGATATCGCACCACCCGCAAAGAGCATCTTCCCCCCAGCGATACGCCTTTGAGCGCGCCATGTCATGCGTCGATGCGTTCCACGCATCCCCATTTGCGCTGTAGTCCTCTCTTACCGTCCCCCAGGCGCGCTCAGAGACGTATGCGCCCCACTTGCGCCAGATGGGCACTTTATACTCAAGTCCTTCGTGAATCCGCTCCTCTTCTGGGTTCATGGCGCGCGCTTCCTCATTTTGAGATAGACCTGGATACAACCGGCTGTCAGGATCAAGACAATTCCCAAAATAGAAAGTGCGTTCGGCAACTTATGGAAAAACCACCAGTCAAAAAGACCGGAAAAGAGAAGAGAAAAGTAGAGAAAGGGAGCTAAAGCGGAGGGTCTACCATGCCTATAGGCAATACCGCGAAACGATTGATTGAAAAGACTCACTAAACCTAAAGCGAGGATCAGGCCCCCCATCTTCCACGAATAGGGCATTTGGAGCACTTTGGGACTGAAAATGCACGCGATCCCCGCAACGACTGAGCAGATAAAAAAGAGATAAAAGAGACTCGTAATTTGCGCTTCGTTTTTAGCCTGATGGGAAAAGAAGACCTGAGATCCCGCATGTCCCAGCGGCGCTAAGAGCGCAGCAAATCCGATTCGACTCAAGAAACCCTGAGAGGGCTGAATCATACACAGGATGCCCACAAACCCCAGGAGGATACACACGACATCTTTCCTTCTGATCGCATGCTTGAAAAACACCCGTTCAAAAATAGGAAGAAAGAGAGGTCCTGTATTTTGCAAGACGGTTGCATCGAGAAGACTTCCCGTTTCGATATAATAGAAGATCGAATACTGATATATCAGCAAGCAACTGCAGCGCGCTAGCTGCGCCTTCCAGTAGCCCCCTCTAAGCGCCTCTCGAAGCCCTCCCGAGTAGACGCAATAGAGCAGAACAAAGATAAAAGGGACAGAAAACCGGAAAAAGATCAGTTCAAAATACCCGATTTCCTCTGAGCCAAATTTTGCAAATAGAGTAAATAGGGCAAGCATCCCCGATGACAGAAGCATGTAGAGGATCCCTTTATTCATCTCGGACCTTTCTAAGGGATTTCACTTCAGAGTGGCGCTTTTTATTTTCGAGCATTTTTTCCTTCGACCTACGGGAACGGCGCCGTTTTTGGCGGCGGATCTTCTCAAATGCCTGCTGCTTCTGACTTTTGGCTTTGAGCTCTTTCTCCTCGATCTGGTCACATAGCTCTTGCCTTGCGTAGTAGCGGTTCAGCGCACGCGAGCGCTCTCTCTGACACTTTACCTCGAGCCCACTTGGAAGATGCTTTAAGTAAACACAAGAGGAGGTTTTATTGACCTTTTGCCCTCCCTTTCCAGAGCCCAAGATAAATTTCTCGATCAGGTCTTCCTCTCGAATTCCCAGCTGCTCCATGCGCCGCGCTAAACTATCGATGGTCTCTTTTTTCAGCATATCTTCACTCTGTGAACCTATCCCAGTAAAAAGTTTCTGTCAATTTTTGGGTTCTTTTGAGCCGCCTTTCGATCCATTTTT
>JAFEGI010000031.1:0-2454 GCA_018240135.1 Verrucomicrobiota bacterium | reverse complement strand
CAAAAATGGATCGAAAGGCGGCCAAAATAATCCCAAAAATTGACGAAAAATTTTACTGGGATAGGTTCATAGCATAAACAAAAAAATATCGAAAATATTCTTGCACCTGGTTACTCTCCACAAAAAATGGAGGCTCTAATGAAAACGCTTTGCGCTCTTTTCTCTCTGCTATTTCTCGCATCCTGCGGTGGCGGAGATGGATATTATGGCGGCGGATACTATCAGGACAACTATTACTACGACCACGATCACCATCATGGGGATCACGACCACCATGGAGACCACCATCACGGGGGACATCATGGGGGACATCACGGCGGCGGACATCACTAACCCTTGGAGATAATATGAATAAACTGATTCTTTCTGGAGCGCTGCTCAGCGCCGACCCTACTGTAGACGCTGCGGAACTCGACATCACCACCTTCTCAGAGCAAAACGAATTGGGAAAGTGGCAGGGGAAAACCACAAGCGCATCTGCCGACAAAGGATTTACAATTGACGGAGCCTTTCTTTACTGGCAAGCCCATGAAGATGGCCTCGAGTATGCACAAAAAATTAATGTCTTCGCTACTCCTCCTGCCTCTCCTATCGTAAAAGTGAATACGGATAAGAACAATCTCCACTTTGAATGGAATCCCGGAGTGCGCGTGAGCCTGGGTTACATCTCCTCTGGGATGGAGCAGTGGGATCTCAATCTTGCTTGGACATATATGTACTCAAAAGCGCATGGATCCGCCAGCACATCGGGAGACTTAGGTCTACATAATTTAAGACCTGTGTGGGCTCCCTTGCTCATGGGATTCGTCGCGGACAGCGCCTCTGCTAAATGGCATATGCATTTTAACACGCTCGATCTTACTCTTGGAAGAAACTATTTCGCCGGAAAAACCCTGGCAGTGAAACCCACGATTGGAGTGAGGGGAGCCTGGATTGATCAACACTATACTGCAAAATACCATGGAGCGCATACCGATGGGGCTTCGACTTTCTTCCATGACAACTCCTTTAAAGCGCACAATGATTTTACAGGAGGGGGTATTCGCATCGGTGGAGATTTCACCTGGTATATGTCTCGAAACTGGAACGTTGTCGGCAACCTATTTGGATCGCTCATCTACGGAAGATTTAACGTTAAACAAATTGAAGATGGAGAGATTTTAGTCTCTGGATTCTTGATCCCAGAACATGTGAACATGAAAGACCACTTCAACAGGGTGCGTCCGAATGTCGAAGGGAAGCTCGGGTTGCAGTGGCAGTCCTTCTTCAATAAGGAAAAGTACCGTTTTTCCATAGGGGCCTTCTACGATCTTTCCTACTGGTTCGAGCAAAATGAGCTCTTTAACACGATATCCTACATCGATCCGACAACAGGTGAAAATCCGATTGTCCCCACACGCAATCCTGGAGACCTGAGCTTTCAGGGCGTTAGTGGCGAAATCCGCTTTGAGTTCTAAGAAGGGGAAGGGCCTCTTCCAAAAATGCCTCGGGACTTTGCGCCTGAGAGGTCAGTATCTGTCCTCTCAGTGCCAAAAGTCCTGAGTTTTTCTTAAATAGAAAACTCATCAGCTGTTTGAGCTTGTTCACTTGCACTTTTAGACGCGTCTCTTTAGGGATCTCCGCCTGATAGACAGCAAAAAAGCGGAGTAGATCCTCCCACCTCGGCTCAAAGTAGGTTCCAGCAAGATGCGCCTTGATCTGGTGAAAGACAAAGGGATTGATTACGCTTCCCCTCCCAATCATCCACCCATCGCACCCTGTCTCCTCTTGCATCCGCATCGCATCTTCCACGGTGAGAATATCGCCATTACCCACCACAGGGATCTTCACAACCTCTTTCGCCCGTCGGATAAGGTCCCACCTAGCAGGCGGACCATATCCATCGACCTTCGTCCTCGGATGGAGCGTCAGATAGGCGGCCCCACTCGATTCAGCTGCGAGGAGATTTTCTTCGAACAGGGAGAGATCGGCAAATCCAGAGCGCATCTTGATCGTTACTGGGATTTTCACAGCGCGCACGATAGCTTTTGCCACCTCGTGCAAATAGGAGGGATCTTGGAGCAAACTCGACCCAGCGCCGCGCCCTGTCACGGTATTTGAAGGACATCCACAATTGAGATCGATGCGAGGAGCCCCCTTTCTTTCGATTGCGCGCGCCATCTCCGCCATGAGCTCGGGATCAGAACCCATGAGCTGCGCTGCGATGGGAATCGGCGCGAGCTCCTCGGGATCATAGACACGCGCTAGACTCTCGACATGGGCGTTGCGCGGAACGCGAATAAAATCGGTGACCGCTTCATCGAATCCGCCGATCGAAGCCATCGCCTTGCGAAAGCAGCGATCCCCCACTCCCTCCATGGGAGCAAGAAATAGTTTCTTAGAGACTGCCTGCGGAATTAGGCTTCGTCGATTTTCGGGATTATTTTGGCCGCTTTTCAATCCGTTTTTTGGGGT
>JAFEGI010000030.1 GCA_018240135.1 Verrucomicrobiota bacterium | reverse complement strand
ACCACGTTCTCGCAGAGATAAAGCATTTACGTGATTCAGGTAGCACCCTTTCGACGCATTTACAGGTTCTTCTTGCTGTGATAGAGAAAATGGATGCAGATCCGAAGTGGCCTTATTCCATTGACGTGCTGCCGGTACAGCTGCTTCAGGATATTTTCCGCTATCTATCCCCTAAAGATCAATACAATACAGCTCAGGTTTGCAAGTCGTGGCAGGCGAATGTGCACCAAGTGGCACTAGAACGAGTGCCCGTCATCGATGCAAGCGTATGGGAACAATACGTCAACTTGCAGGAGCATGGTTTGAGTTTTGAGGGCTTGGTATTTCCAAGTAGAGAGGTTTTAGCGCCAGCAGCTTTAGATTTGGCACGTCATGTGGAAGCTGACCAGGGTGTATCGATTATTGCCATCCCCAAAGGACTCTCTTTCTCCAAGCTGCTTGCGATTGGAGAGGCATTGGATGTGCCTGCAAGATATGTTTGGGATAGGATTGTGCCCGCTATCGGTGCTGTGGAAACAGAGCAAGCCTATGTAGCGGTCCTTTCCAACGGGGTCCTTCAAGGAAGTCGAAGTAAAAGTATCGAGGCGCAAGATAAGCTTGTTCAAGAGATGGGGTGCGAAGTGCCCTCAGTTGCAGATCTTCTAACGGCGATGATTTTCCACAAGGTGCTCTTCTCTAAGCGCCTATTTAGTGATGCGCCCTGGACTTATTCACTGACTTCAGACAGCGCAGGTGGGAGACGATTGGCTATTGGGGGCTTCGCCGCCTCTGGCTTTCACGTCAGCCTCGACTACTACGACTTCCACGTCCACGACGGCGCTGGGGGCCTGCGGAAGTTCTAAGGCCATTGGCCATTGGAACCTTGGTACTTGGGATCAGGCCATTGGTTCTTTTTGGCTTTTGGCATCTGTCGCCGCAGGCGACAAATTTTTTTAATATTAAAAGATTATCTCGATGGGTGTGCCATCTGGCACGGGCGAATCGAGAGAGAGTGAGCGTGAAGAAATGTGGGCGATTGTAGAGGAGCCTTGAATCGTTACTTTGTAAGAGCCCGGTTTGGGGAGGCAGAGCTCAGGGAGGTCGAAATGGTTTTGAGTAGGGGTGGCGAGGATCGAGTAGGGGCGGCCTAGGAGCTGCTCCACTTCTGAAAAAGCGGCTTCTTGGATCAGCGGCCGGATGCGGCCGGAGGAGATGGGCTGGCCCATTTTAAGAAATTTGGGGAGGTAGTCGACCTGAAAGGAGAGTTCCTGAGTGAGCATGCGGACATGGGCTTCATCCCCCTCGCGGTTTTTCCCAAATGTCGCTCCTGTACCGAGAACGAGGTGGGTAAATCCTGTGCGCTCTTTGAGGTAGGTGAGAAAGGCGCGGTAGGTCTGCTCTGCAAAGGAGGCGTCGAAGGGGACGGCGATCACTTCGTCCATTCCAGCAGATTTAAGGAGTTTAAGTTTATGGGGGAGGGTGCAGATCAGGGGAACAGGAGCTCGGTGGGAAAAATAGGAGGAGGGGTGGTTTGTGAAGGTAAAGGCGATCCGCTTGCCCTCTTTAGGTAGTTGAGAGAAGAGGTGTTGATGCCCGAGGTGGACACCATCGAAGGTGCCGATACTGAGGTGGATCATAGGGTGGACTTAAGGTGATGGGTCCATTCATAGCCCGGCTCTTGTAGCCTTAGGCCATCGCAACAATCGCTTAAAGAGAAATGCCCACTGCGCGTGCGTGTGAGAGAAGAGAGATGGGCGCCGCAGCCGAGATGATTTCCCAGATCAAAGGCGAGAGAGCGGATGTAGGTCCCTTTAGAGCAGGCCACTTTGATCACAAGCTCTGGGTAAGTATAGGAGATCAGCTCAATGCGGAGGGTCACAGGGACGGCTGCGCGCTCGATGGTGACGCCTTTACGCGCGAGTTCATAGAGCTTTTTGCCATCCACTTTTTTTGCAGAGAACATCGGAGGCGTTTGGAGAATCGTCCCTTGAAAGGCGAGGAGGGCGGATTCGATTTCAGAGAGTGTGGGGACAAGAGGGCTTTCAGAGATGATTTGCCCTTCCGTATCGTAGGTGTCGGTTATGATGCCGAGGCGCACCGTGGCGATATACTCTTTGTCTTGGTTCAAAAAGCGGTGACTTTGAGTGGTAAATCGCTTGCCAATGAGAAGAATCATCACTCCATCTGCAAAGGGGTCGAGGGTTCCTGCATGGCCGATGGTGCGGATACCCGTGAGGCGTCTGAGCAGACCAACGAGGCTAAAAGAGGTTTTCCCTACGGGTTTGTTGATGGGAAGGATCCCTTCATGCGGATGGATCATCAGACTCGGATGAGGGTTTACGCGCATTTTGTTCGAGCTTGATCTTCACAAGGAGGTTGTCGATGCGGAGTTGCTGCTCAACGGTATCATCGAGTTTGAAGGTAAGAGCAGGGAAATAGCGCATCACGACCTTTTTCGAGGCGTGGATGGCGATGAACCCCGCAGCAGTCTGCAACGCTTTGACCGTTTGTTCTTTCTCTTGAGGCGTGCCGATGACGCTGATGTAGACCTTCGCGTGCTGAAGATCCCCTGAGATATCGACACGCGTGACGGTAAGAAGCTCTTTGACGAGTGGATTGCGCACCTCTTGCCGAATCACTTCAGACAAGACCTCTCTAAGCAAGGAGTTGAGCCTTGCGACGCGGTTTTTGGTCATAGGTCTTGTTCCAGGTAAGTGATTTCGTAAGCTTGGAGAATGTCGCCTGTTTTGACTTCACTAAACCCTTGCAAGAGGATTCCACATTCGTAACCTTTTGAGACCTCTTTGACGTCTTCTTTGACGCGTTTAAGAGAGGCGATGGGGCCCTTCCAGATAACGTTGCCGCCGCGGAGAAGACGCATGTGGTTGGAACGCTTGATCGTTCCATTTGTGACCATACATCCCGCAATGATTCCGAGCTGGGAGGATTTGAAGGTGGTGAGTACCTCTGCTTCTCCCATCTCTGTCTCTTGGGGGAGTTTGTCCAGCAGCTTGCGCATCAGCTCACGGATATCTTCGACCGCGTGGTAGATGATATCGTGCATTTTGACGGTGACCTTGAGCTGTTTAATCAGCGAGTCAGCGTGGCTTTCAATCGCTGTATGGAATCCGAGGATGGTCGCCTTAGAAGCATGTGCCAGTTGGATATCCGATTCAGAGATCTCACCGACACCGGCGCTGAGGATGTTGAGCTCTGCTTTTGTCGAAGCGATCTTCATGAGTGAAGTTTTGAGAGCTTCCACAGATCCCTGTACGTCTGCGCGGAGAATGAGGTTGAGGACTTTCTTCTGACCGCTCGCCGCTTTTTCTGCGAGGAATCCTTCGAGACCCCCTGGGCGCTTGATTTGCTGGAGGGCATGGCGTTGTCCCTCAAGGCGTTTTTCTGCGATCTCCATCGCCTCTTTTTCGCTCTTGACAACGATGAACTCACTGCCCGCCTCGGGAAGTCCGGAAAGGCCTGTGATCTTGACTGGTGTCGAGGGAGGCGCTACTTTGAGGTCCTTGTTGTGCTCATCTTGCATCGTTTTAATGCGTGCGTAGTGCTGGGCAAAGACAACCGCATCGCCGAGGTGCAACGTTCCATTTTGAACCAAGACAGTGGCAACGAGGCCAAGGCCTTTATGCATCTCCGATTCAATCACCGTGCCGCGGGCGCGCGTCGCAGGGTTCGCCTTGAGCTCGAGGACCTCTGCTTGGAGGGCGAGCATCTCGAGGAGCTCTTTGATCCCTTCGCCGGTGACCGCAGAGCAGTTGACTGTGATCGTCTGACCGCCCCAGGATTCAGGGAGAAGGTTGTGTTCGGCGAGCTGTCTGTAGACGTTTTCCGCATTGAAATTCGGTTTGTCGCACTTATTGAGGGCAACGAGGATCGGAACACCTGCAGTTTGCGCTTGCGTAAGCGCCTCGACAGTTTGGGTGCGAATCCCTTCATCCCCCGCGATAACGAGAACGACGATGTCGGTGACGTCGGCGCCGCGTGCACGCATGGCAGAAAAGGCTTCGTGACCGGGAGTGTCGAGGATGGTGAGGGGCCCTGCATCGGTCTGGCATTTAAAGGCGCCGATGTGTTGGGTAATCGCTCCTGCTTCCCCGCTAGCGATATTGGATTTGCGGATGGTATCGATGAGACTCGTTTTGCCGTGGTCGACGTGGCCCATGAAGGCAACGACAGGGGGTCTCAGCTCCAGAGCTTCTGGGTCAGATTCCTGAATCTCTTGTTTGATGGTGCGGTCGGTGATGCGAATACGGCTTTCTTCAGAGGTATCGATCTTAATCTCACAGTCAAAGTCATGGCCAAGCAGTTGAATGGTGGTCTCATCGTCTAAAAAGTCGTTAAGGGTAATGACAACCCCTTTCATAAAGAGCTTAGAGATGAGCTGGGAGGCCTTGAGCTTCATTTCTGAGGCGAGATCTTTCACTGTAATCGGGATCCGCACAGAAAGGGATTTGGGGCGCACGACTTCTTCTTGCTGGACGTGGCGCATTTTTTGCGCAGGGCGTCTTTTGCGCCAGATCTGCTCGTCGAGTTCACTGCGAAGGCCTTGACGATCGCGTGCGTCGAATGAGCGCTCTTCTTGCTTGCGAAGGCCTTTTGCATCGGCGACATCGCGCATGCCGACCTTGCGGAGATCTTCATCTTTTTTCTTTGGAGGCTTAATTGCCTTCCTGTCTTCAGCGCGAGGAGGTTCTTTCGGAGCAAAGGGAGGTCTAGCACCTCCACCTTGATAAGGGGGTCTACTTCCGGGCTGATATGGAGGGCGAGATCCAGGTTGATAGGGAGGTCTTGCTCCACCAGGCTGATAAGGGGGCCGATTACCGGGTTGATAGGGAGGTCTACTGCCGGGTTGGTAGGGAGGGCGCTGGCCGCCTGGTTGATAGGGAGGTCTTGCGCCACCGGGTTGATAAGGGGGTCTTGTTCCACCGGGCTGGTAAGGGGGTCTGCTGCCAGATTGGTAGGGAGGTCTTGGGCCTTGTTGGTACGGGGGTCTTGTACCGCCAGGTTGGTAAGGGGGTCTGGAACCTTGGTAAGGGGGACGGCTCTGATAAGGGGCTCTAGGCTCAGACTGGGCGGCAGGTGCTTCACGCGGCTTTTCTGGAGGAGGTGGTGGCGCAGGTTTTTCCGCGACAACGGGCTTTTCCTCAACAGGAGGAGGAACGGGGGTGGGCTTTTCTGTGACGACAGGCTCTACAACGGGAGGAGTTGCTACGTCAGCGACCTCACTTTCCTCGCTTTTCTTTTTCTTCGCGGCAGGCTTTTTCACCTTGCCGAGATTCAAAGCCTGGGCGAGTTGCGCGTTCTTCACGTTAATTTTTAGATTTTTGGCCAACGGTTAAACCCTTTTTTTGCGAATTTGTTCCAAAATCTTTTCAGCCATCTCGACACTGATTTCTGGGATGGATGAAGCAAGTTCGGTTGAGGTGGAGTTGAGAACTTTGCGCGGGGTGTCGTAGCCTGCGCTAATCAAGCTTTCGATGATCATGCCGCTAATTCCTTCAACCGCCAGAGGCTCATCCAAAGTGGGATCGTCACTGGAGGCGATTTGGGCGCGCTCTAGATCTTTCTCCGCTTGGTACTGACTCATTTTCTGGACTTGGAGCTCGACTTCGGCAAGATCTCCGTTGAGACGTGCATTCATACCCCGTTTGCCAAGTGCCGCGGGATAATCTTCATCATTGACGACGATCAAGATATTGGAGCGATCCTCATTGACGAGCATCTTTTTGATCTCAATAGGAGCTAAAGCATTTTGCAGAAGAGCTGTTGGATCTTCTGTGAAGGGGATGATGTCGATTTTTTCGTTGTTGAGCTCGCGGATCACGTTCTTAACGCGGTTACCGCGGACTCCGACGCATGCGCCGACAGGATCGATTTTGGGATCCTGAGAGCGGACAGCGAGTTTGGTGCGGTATCCAGGATCGCGCACGATGCGTTCGATCGTGATGGTTCCCTCATGGATTTCAGGGACCTCTTGTGCAAAGAGCTGAACGACGAATTCGGGATGGCTGCGTGTGAGAATGACCTCGGCGCCGCCCCCCTCTGTATCGCGAACTTCTAGAAGCAGAGCTTGGACTCTGTCTCCTACATTGTACTTTTCTGTTTTGGGATAGAAGCGATCGGGCATGATCGCCTCTACTTTCCCTAGGTCGACAACGAGGGTAGCGCCTCGAATGTGCCGTTTTACCGTGCCAGAGATGATTTCGTTCGCTCGATGACGGTACTCTTCATAGATCACGTCTCTTTCTGCACCGCGCAATTTCTGCGCGATGACCTGTCTTGCTGTTTGCGCAGCAATCCGTCCGAAATCCTCTGGCATAACGGAGATGTCGATCCATTGCCCCAGTTCACAATCGGGAACGAGCACTCTTGCGTCTTCAAGAGAGATCTCTTCATCGGGAATGGTCACCTTGTCAACGACCTCTTTTTGCGCCGTGACATCAATGGTTCCCGTTTTTGAGTTGATGCTCACAGAGACGTTGATCATCCCTTTGATGCTCTTTCGGGCTGCAGCGCGCAGCGATTCTTCAATCGCTGTGACAATGATGTCGCGCTTAATCCCTTTCTCTCTCTCTAAGTACTCAAAGATGGCAACTAGATCTTTATTCATCTCGACCTTTTATTATTTAAAAATTACTCAGCAGAAGTTTCTTCTTCAGCAGGTTTTGCTTTCTTGCTCTTCTTCGCTCCGCCGCGGGCTTTTGTAGCGCCGACGACGATGTCATCGTGGTTTACCTTGTTCTTGTCGACGAGGAACTCCTTGATAGATAGAGCAATTTTCTTGTGCTCTGGATCGAGCTTGATCACCTTTGCTGTCACTTCTTCCCCTTTATTCACGACTTCTTCGACTTTGCCAAAGGGTTGGTCGGAGAGCTCAGTCACATGAACGAGTGCTTCGATCCCATTGGGGAGTTCGACGAAGGCTCCAAACGCCGTAATCTTGGAGACAATTCCTTTCACTAGGCTGCCAACGGGCATTGTCTTTTCGATGCTCTCCCAAGGGTTGTTGCCGAGCTGCTTGACACCGAGAGTGATCTTCTTGCTCTCTTTGTCTACGGAGAGAACGATCGCATCGACTTTATCCCCTTTTTTGAGCACTTCTGAGGGGTGGGAGACTTTCTTGATCCAGCTGAGATCGGAGATGTGGATGAGTCCATCAATTCCTGGCTCGAGCTCGACGAAAGCGCCATAGTTCGTCAGATTGCGAATTTCCGCTGTGACATTGCTGCCAATGGGGTATTTCGCTTCGACATCATCCCATGGGTTCTTTTCCATTTGCTTGATTCCAAGAGAAATTTTCCCCTCTTCCTTCTGCACGGAGAGAACAATCGCATCGACTTCGTCGCCTTTGTTGACAACCTCAGCGGGATCCGTCACGTTCTTAACCCATGACATCTCAGAGACGTGGATTAACCCTTCGATTCCAGGCTCGATTTCAATAAAGGCCCCATAGGGAACGAGATTGACGATTTTACCGCGGACGTGGGTTCCAGGTGGGTAGCGTTCTTCGATCTCTTCCCACGGATTAGACTCCTTCTGCTTCATTCCAAGAGCGACACGGCCTTTATCTTTGTCCACGTGGAGGATCATCACCTCTAGCTCTTGGCCTAGGCTGACCATTTCAGAGGGATGTTTGATCCGCTTCCAGGTCATATCGGTAATGTGAAGAAGACCATCGATTCCATCGAGATCAAGGAAGACGCCAAAGTCGGTGATATTTTTTACGATCCCGTGGCGTACATCTCCCTCATGGATGTTTTCGAGGAGTTCCGCTTTGCGAGAGATGCGCTCTTCTTCGAGAAGCTCGCGGCGTGAAACGACGATGTTTTTGCGCTCTGTGTTGATTTTGAGAATTTTGAAATCGTAGGAGTGACCCAGGAACTCATCGAGGTTTTTAATGCGCTTATTGTCGATCTGGGAGCCGGGGAGGAATGCTTCCATTCCAATGTCGACCATCAGGCCGCCTTTGACTTTGCGAATGACTTTCCCTTTAACGATCGATCCCTCTTCGCAGTGGTTGACAATGTATTCCCACTGGCGCTGACGGCGTGCCTTTTCGCGGGAAAGAACGATTTGTCCATCTTCTCCTTCTGTTTGGTCGAGATAGACTTCGATCTCATTGCCGAGGAAGAGTTCATTGGGGTCATCAAATTCGGCCATGGGAACGAGACCTTCCGATTTTAAACCGACGTCGACGACGACGAAGTCTTTAGTCAGCTCAACAACCCGCCCTTTAAGGATTTGGCCGGAGCTCATTTGGGCAACGGAGCCCTCGCCCGCGCCCTTTTCTTTGTGGGCCAGTAGGTTCTTGAATTGTTTTGCGTCTTCTTCATGGAACGCCACGTCATCAATGATGTTGCTTTCGTTCCAGTCGATTTGTTGTTGTTTGGACATGTTAAGGGTTACTCCTATACGGTTCTATAGATAAGGGGAGAGGTTATCAAAAGATTCGTAATAAAATCAATAGCGATCTTCCATTGCTTTCCTCAAAAATATTTGTTATGACTCCCTTCTGATGAAAGAAACTTTTAGTGTGCGCTCTATTTTCGCTGAAGATTCTGACCGGCCGTGTAGCCTCGTAAGCAACCATTCTCTGATTGAAGCGCTGCACCGCCTCCTCCCCTGTGACTTTTTTCTAGAGGGCTCTGTAGAAGAGTTATCTCATCTGCTCCCCCTATTTAGGTGGGTAGAGTGGGGCTCTGGCAATTTTTCCCTCTACTTGGTTGCCTCTCGGAGGGTTAACACGGTCAAATTTTTCTATGAGATGGTGAGCAGGTGGCTTCTTCCTGGCCGTCATTTGCATTTGACTGCATTTTTTGCTACCGATTTTATCTCATCGATCGAGAGCACTCTTTGCGAGGCAATTTTTACGATCCAAAGCGAAAGTCAGTGTGAAAGGGTCCGGTCTCGGCTCCCCATTTTTGAGGCGGAGCTGCGTCTTGGCCTCACCTCCTTGTATCATGCGAATCGCTTACTCGAAGCAAAAGGGCTCTCGGGAGATGAGAAGATGGTTCTCATTCAAGAAAGGATTTTAGCTCTTTTTAAAAGGCGTGCTCATGATCTCGATTACTCGATCTTTTCGCAGATGCAACAATTTTTAATCACCTGTGGAGAAGAGTTTAAGAGGGGAAGGGGGTATAGGGATCTTTGCCGGATCATTTACCTTTTCGATGCGTTCCGAAGGGGAATTAAGCGACGCGAGGAAGGGCAAAGAGCGGTATTTGTGCGTCTTAAGAGCGCCTATCTCAGTCTGCCTTTTGGTCCTAAGAAGGTGCTCTGTGTATTTGTTGGGCTGAATCTGCTGAATTTAAATGAGATTTTTGAGGAGAGGCATTTGATCCGCGCGCTGCAGCGGTGCATTCCGGAAGCTGAGGTGGTTCCAGGTTCCCATTTTTCCAGCTTTTCAAAAGAGGATGCAACGCAGCTTCTCTATTTGGAGCTCTATGGGGACTATCCTTTGAAAGAGCGGCGCGCATTGGAGCTTCGGCTTTCAGAAGAGGTGCAAAGAAGTGTGGAAAAGTGGATGCACCCCATCTTCATGCCCCGGAATGAAGAGGAGGTGATGCGCAACATCATCACGCTGTCGAATCAATTAAAATTTATAAATGACCTTCCCCAGGTTATTCTGTGCTTTGACGAGCAGGGGGATGCCGAGCTGAGTTTTACAATCATCTGGCTCCGCGTATTCAGGGAAAAGGATCCTCCGCTCCTGGATCTTTTGTCTAAAGGGGATACTTTTCTCAAGGTTTTGCCTGACCGGGTTAAAATGGTGGGGTGGATTCGAAAGAAATACCAGAAAGAAGCGACCGTATTTCGCGCCCAGTTCTCTACCCATCCCTTCTTGCGTTCTGATCACTCTGTCGATCTGGTTAAGGCGCGGCTAGCCCTTGCTGAGGAGCTAAAGAGGCTTATTGGGGAGTTTCGCGACTATAATGGGGGGATGCTCGCCAAGCAGCGGGAGCATTTTGTCGCGCTCAAAGCGCTTTGCGGCGCGCTCGATGACAGGGAAGAGCTCTTACTGGAAAACTTTTTTCATGCCATTTTTCCAATCGAAAAGCGGAGCGTTTTCCCTGCGCCCGCTCTCAAAACACTTTTTGAGATGTTTCTCGAAGTGCTGCGTACGCAGGAGCGGCTGGAAAAAAGGGATGGAATCTATTCCTATTTATGGATTCCCTATGAGAAGAAAGAGGCGCTGAGTTCTATGCAACTTCCTTCTTCTGAGGTGCTTACCGTTTCTTTAAAGGTATTTGAGCTTTCCTATTTGGGCTTGACTTTTGCCCTCTAAAAGGGTTATGACTGAGGGCCTATGCAAAAGAGACCACCTATTCAAGTGGCCCCCTCGATCCTCTCAGGAGACTTCGGCAGGTTTGCCGAAGAGGCCAAGAGAGTGGAGCAAGCAGGCGCCGATGCCTTGCATGTCGACGTGATGGATGGCCACTTTGTCCCCAATTTGACATTCGGTCCTAAGGTCGTAGCCGCTTTAAACCGCGCTACTTCCCTTTTTCTCGATGTCCATCTCATGATGTACAATCCGTATGATTACATCGAGCGATTTGTGGAAGCGGGAGCGGACCGGCTTACGATCCATTTCGAGGCCACAGAGGATGTAGAAGATACTCTTAAATACATCCGTCGCTGCAATATTGAGGCAGGCCTTGCTTTCTGCCCAGAGACCTCAGAGTCGCTGATCGTCAAATATCTCGATAAGTGCGATCTCCTCCTTCTCATGACAGTGCATCCCGGATTTGGGGGCCAGGCATTTATGCCCGAGGTCCTCGAAAAGGTGCGCTTTGTCCGCGGGCTTTGCGACAAGATGCAAATTGGTAAAGGAGGCAAAGTGGCAAAAAATGGAGAGCTTCCCTGCTTTGACATTCAGGTAGATGGGGGAATTAACGCGGAAACGGCTGCTCAGTGTATCGATGCGGGGGCGAATGTGCTCGTTTCTGGTAATTACCTATTCGGCGCGCCCGATATGGCGGCTGCTATCGCCAAATTAAAAAAGAGTGGTGCATGAAAAAAGTGGTTGTCATCGGTGGCGGCACTGGGAACTTTGCCGTACTGCGCGGTCTAAAGGAGTATGAAGTAGACCTGAGTGCGATCGTCTCGATGGCAGATGATGGGGGAAGTACGGGGATCTTGCGCGATGAGCTCGGTGTGCTCCCTCCCGGTGATGTGCGCCAGTGTCTCGTTGCTCTATCGAACTCATCGAGTCTGATGCGATCCCTCATGAATTACCGATTTGAAAATGGGGGGCTCGGCGGGCACAGCTTTGGCAACCTCCTCCTTTCCGCTCTGGAAAAAGTTACAGGAAGTTTTGAAAAAGCGGTCGAGGAGATGGGAAAAATCCTCTCGATTCAAGGAAAAGTAATCCCCGTTACGACTCATGAGGTGCGTCTCAAAATGCTCCTGAACAATCGAAAGCTCCTCGAAGGAGAGAAAGAGATCTATCTCTCTCAGGAGATCGACCAGGGGTACAAGAGCATCTATCTCGAACCTTTTCCCAAGGCAAATCCTCTTGCGATTGAAGAAATTATGACGAGTGATCTGGTCGTCGTAGGACCGGGTGGGCTACATACCTCACTGATCCCTAACTTGCTCGTGGATGGAGTGGGGGACGCGCTGAGAAGCTCTCATGCAAAGAAAATCTTCGTTGTTAATTTGATGAACCGCAAGGGGCAGACGACGGGATTTAAGGTGAGTCATTATTTAGGCGAAGTGAGTCGGTTTTTAGGGGAGGATATTTTTGACTATGTTCTCGTCAATAACCAAAAGCCTCCGCAGGAACTCATTGAGGTTTACGCGGAAGAGGGGGATCTCGTGGAGAATGATCTAGAGGATGGGCGCGTCATTCTCGCTTCTCTTCTCGGTGATACGGCGATTGCACCCAAAAAAGATCTCATTACGCGCAGTCTCATCCGCCATGACTCGACGAAATTAGCGCAGGAGTTAATGAAAATTGTTAATCATCTTTGATTTAGACGATACTCTTGTCGATACATCGGGATGCCTTACCCACTACAAGTTGGAAGAAGCCCTCCAGGCGATGATCCGCGAAGGGATGGAGATTCCCCACTTTGATGAGGCCCTTGAAATGCTCAGGCGTCTAGATCGTCATGCGGAAAGTGCGCGCTCTTCGCTATCGGAGTTTATCGAGATCCTAGGCGCAGACTCCCGTTTTTTAGAGATTGGAGTCAAAACAGTTTATGACACTCCATGCGGGAGTTTATCGCTATTTCCCCTCGAGGGCGCACTGGACCTGCTTCAAGATTTAAGTAAGCACCACGAGTTAGCCCTGGTGACAGTTGGAAGCGCCGAGAGGCAAACCGAAAAGTTGAAAAAAGCTGGTATAGATACGGGGCTTTTTAGTAAAATTGCCGTATTAGAAGAGCGGAATAAAAAAATGCACTACCAAGTCATAGCAGAAGGGCTAGGATATGCACCCTCCCAGGTGCTTGTTTGCGGGGATCGGATTCCCGTCGATTTGACACCAGCCCGTGAGCTTGGCTTTAAAACGGTCCAAATGCAATGGGGCAGAGGGGTGTATGCGGGAGGAGGGCAAGGCGATGTCGACTACCGGATCGCTGCGCTTCCCGAACTCAAAAAGATTGTAACTGAATTGATGACTTTTTCTTTACACTGAGACGAAAATAGATATGGCTACAAGTAACCAATTGACCCCAGGAATGACGCTTTCCATCGATGATAAGATCTATCGCGTCGAGTCGTGTGTGAAGGTCACAGTTCCCAAAGGCGTCCCATTCATTAAGACAAAGCTGAAAGATCTTCTCAGCGAAGATGTGATTGAGAGAAATTTCAAGCTCAACCAGCCCATACAAGATGTTTCTCTTGGAGAGAGGAAAATTGAATTCCTCTATCTAGAAGGGAAAGACTACCTGTTTTTAGATGTGGGCAATTTAGAGCAAGTTCTCGTGCCTGCCTCGATTATCGGCGACAAAGTTAATTTCCTCAAAGAGGGGATCGAGCTGAAGGCGATGTTTTACGGGAATGCAATTTTCTCCGTAGAACTGCCCCAGTTTCTCGAACTAATGGTCGTCAAAACGGAGGAGGGGACATCCGCTGCGCATGTAGCGAATGCGACCAAGTTTGCCATTCTAGAAACAGGCGCTAAAATTGAAGTCCCGATGTTTATCGAATCGGGCGATATCGTAAAAGTCGATACACAAACTAACGAATATATTCAAAGGGTCTAAACATGGATCTCAAGCAAATCAAGGAATTAATGGCCGCCATGAAACAGGCTGACATTAAGAAATTGACTGTAAAACAAAAAGGGGGAGAGGAGCTCCACTTGGAACGCTCCGATGAACATCCTCCTGTGGTTCAGACTCAAATGGCTTACCACCCCCCTGTCTACCCAGCTCATCCCCCTGCTTTCCGCGAACATGCCCATGCAGCGCCTGCCAAGGCAGCAGCTGAGGAGCCGGCGGGAGAGAAAAAAGAGGGCAAGTACGTTGTAGCCCCTCTTGTGGGCACATTTTATGCAGCTCCCTCTCCTGATGACCCTCCATTTGTTAAGGTGGGAGACCGCGTCAATGAAAACACAGTCATGTGCCTGATTGAAGCGATGAAAGTGATGAATGAAGTAAAAGCAGGAGTGAGTGGCACGGTGAAGGAGATCCTCGTCGATAATGCCCATCCTGTCGAGTTTGGAACTAAGATGTTTCGCATCGTTTGATAGAGTAGGATATGCAAAAAATTCTAATAGCCAACCGCGGTGAGATTGCTGTCCGCATCATCCGCGCCTGTCATGACCTCGGACTGCAAACGGTTGCCGTCTATTCTGCAGCGGATGCAGAAGCGCTGCACGTCCTGCACGCGGATGAAGCGATCTGCATTGGAGAGGCTCCCTCTCAAAAATCCTATCTCAAAATCGCCAATATCCTCTCCGCCTGTGAGATCACAGGGGCGGATGCTCTGCATCCCGGCTATGGGTTTTTAAGCGAGAACGCAAATTTTGCCTCAATCTGCGGCAGCTGCGGTGTCAATTTTATCGGGCCTTCACCCGAAACAATTAGCCTTCTTGGAGATAAGGCCCAGGCGAAAGCGACGGCCCGCAAAGCCAAGTGCCCCGTGATTCCCGGCACGGAAGGCATTGTAGAAGATGTCACAGATGCGCTGAAAGAGGCCAAGAAGATCGGTTTCCCGGTGTTCATCAAAGCCTCGGCAGGAGGTGGGGGAAAGGGGATTCGAATCGCCTATAACTCAGACGAATTTGTCCGTCAATTTGCCGCGGCGCGTACAGAAGCGGAAGTGAGCTTCAATAACCCCGATGTCTATCTTGAAAAGATGATCGTCAATCCCCGCCATATCGAGATTCAGGTCATGGGGGACAAGCACGGCAACTATGTTTACCTCGGAGAGCGCGATTGCACGATTCAAAGGCGCCGTCAGAAGCTAATTGAAGAGGCCCCAAGCCCCATATTATCCCCCGCATTGCGCAAGAAGATGGGAGAGGCTGCGGTCGAGATTGTCCGCGCAGCGAAGTACCACTCTGTTGGCACTGTGGAGTTCCTCCTCGATGAAGAGCGCAACTTCTACTTCATGGAAGTCAACACCCGCATCCAAGTAGAGCATACAGTAACAGAAGAGCTAACGGGGATTGACCTTGTCAAAGAGCAAATACGGATTGCAATGGGCGAGAAATTGCCGTTTAAACAAAAAGAGATCGAGTACAAAGGTCACGTGATCCAGCTCCGGATCAACGCAGAAAATCCCGCAAATCAGTTTGCGCCCTCGCCTGGAACACTTGAGCACTACATCCCACCGGGCGGACCCCACGTGCGCATCGATAGTGCCTGCTATGCGGGATACCGTATCCCTCCCCATTACGATTCGATGATTGCCAAACTCTTAGTGCGCGGCAAAGACCGAGCCGAGGCAATTGCTGTAGCAAAGCGCGCCTTGCGCGAGTTCCATATTGGAGGGGTTTACTCAACAATTCCCTTCCACCAGTACATGCTCGATGACCCCAGATTCTTAAGCAATGAGTATACGATCACCTATATCGATCAGCTGATCCAAGATGGCTGCCATTTTATCCCCAAGCGCGAGAACTAAGGCGGGATGACTCGATTTAAAGAGCTGATCTCGGAGGAGAGGATTCGAAAGAGGGTAGCTGAGGTGGCAAGCGCGCTTGACGCTCACTATCAAGGCAGAGAGATCACTCTCGTTGCCATCCTCAAGGGATCTATTTGTCTTGCCTCTGATCTCATGCGGGCCATGAAGACACCCTGCTCTCTTGAGTTTCTCCGCGCAGAGAGCTATGGTGCAGCGGGAACCTTGCGCGGAGAGCTCCGCATTTCTGGTTTGGAGAACCTCTCTGTTGCTTCCAAGGATCTGCTCCTTGTGGATGATATCTTTGATACAGGAGAAACCCTCTCGCAGATCGCAGAGGCGCTAGCTGCCCTCCAGCCCAAAAGCCTTCTCTCTCTTGTTCTCCTCTCCAAGGAGCCAGTCAAGCGCAAAACCTCCTACCGTCCCGATTACACGCTCTTTCAGATAGAAAATCACTTTGTAATCGGCTATGGTTTAGATTATAAGGAGCTCTACCGAGGCCTTCCAGGTATTTATCAATATACTGAGTAACACATGAAAGGGATCATTCTCGCAGGGGGGAAGGGAACACGTCTTTACCCTGTCACCGTCAGCGTTTGCAAACAGCTCCTCCCCGTCTATGACAAACCGATGATCTATTATCCCCTTTCCGTTCTCATGATGGCG
Source organism: Verrucomicrobiota bacterium (assembly GCA_018240135.1). Lineage (GTDB taxonomy): Bacteria > Chlamydiota > Chlamydiia > Chlamydiales > Rhabdochlamydiaceae > SZAS-13. The sequence continues at coordinate 2,451 of JAFEGI010000030.1, read as the reverse complement.
GGAATTCGGGAGATTCTCCTCATCTCCACAGCAGAAGATCTACCCCGATTTAAGCAGCTCCTCGGCGATGGGTCAGAATACGGCATTCAACTCTCCTACGCGATTCAGGAAAAGCCGGAAGGAATTGCCCAAGCCTTCCTCATCGCAGAAGATTTCATCCAAGACGATACGGTGGCGCTGATCTTGGGGGACAATATTTTTTACGGGCACGACCTGCCCTCCCTCATCAGCCCTTGCCGCCATCTGGAAAAAGGGGCCATTATTTTCGGTTACGAAGTCAAAGATCCCGAGCGCTATGGGGTTGTCGTACTAGATGAGCAGGGCAAAGTCATCGACATTGAGGAAAAACCCCTCTTTCCCAAATCCCGCTATGCGGTCACAGGACTCTACTTCTACGATAACGATGTGATCGAGATCGCACGCCACCTCACTCCCTCTGCGCGTGGAGAGTATGAGATCACCGACATCAACCGCGCCTATCTTGAGAGGGGAGATCTCCACTTGCGCATCCTCGAGAGGGGATTTGCATGGTTAGATACGGGAACACATGAGGCGCTCCAGCAAGCCTCTAGCTATGTGAAGACAATTCAAGAAAGACAGGGGATGCAGATCGCCTGTTTGGAAGAGGTTGCGTATCAGATGGGTTATATTTCAAAAGAGCAACTCCATCTGCGCGCAGAGCGCCTTGCGACAAGCACCTACGGACAATATCTCTTACTTCTTAAATAGACGGCCGCGGGGGCGTTTTTTGTTCGGTACAAACGACTTTTTCCCATAGACCACCTCGTGCAGATCCTCGATTGCCATAAAGGCTGTGGGATCTTCGCGCAGAACGATCTCCTTTAGCTCAGAGAGATCGAGACGCTCGACAATTACAAAAAGAATCTCCCGCGTATCCCCAGAAAAGCCCCCTTTGCCGTGCATCACAGTAAGACCTAAGCCAAGCTCATTCATGATGGCATGGCCGAGTTCTGTGGGTTTGGAGGAGATGATTAAAGCAGACTTCAGTTCATCAAGACCTACGATGACAAGGTCAATCATTTTAAATGCGACGACATAGGTCATCATCGATTTGAGCGCGATGTGCCAATCCTGAAAGATCAGACCATAGGCGCCGAAGATGAAGACGTTGATGAAGAGGACGACCTGACCTACTGTAAATCCCTTGCGCCGATTGATGATGATCGCGAGGATCTCCGTGCCATCTGTACATCCCCCATGGCGGATAATCATCCCCACCCCGATCCCCAATATAGCGCCGCCAAAGAAGATGATCTCGAGCGCCTCCCCATGGAAGGGGGGAATCGTATTAAGGGCAAACAAAAATCCCGCAAACAGTAAAACTGCCACCAGCATGTGCGCTACAAATGTGCGCCTGATGTAGATGTAGGCCAAATAGACAAACGGGATGTGGAGGAGGATGTATGCCCAGGAGAGGTAGGTGTCCCCATAAAGGCGTGCTATAATCAAGGCAATACCGACGACGCCGCCGTCAATCAGCTGGTTGGGTAGGAGGAACACGCGGATTGCAAGCGCTGCCAAAAAGGCGCCAAGGGCCATCCAGAAGAAATCACGCGCGTGGTGCCAAAAATCTTTTGAGACATGATGCGACGCAGGCATAGAAATCCTTTATTCTGAAACGTACATGGAAATGCAAAAATGTGTAAAGTAGATTTTTTAAAATTGCGAACCCCCAACAAAGGGATCGCGGGAGACGGGGCTCGAACCCGCAACTTCCGCCGTGACAGGGCGGTGCTCTAACCAATTGAACTACTCCCGCAATGTGTTGGGCGCAACAGGACTCGAACCTATGACCACCTGTGTGTAAGACAGGCGCTCTACCAACTGAGCTATGCGCCCCAACTAAAGCACTGCCAAGCTTAAAGCACGAGCCCCATTATTCACAAGTGGATTTACCCTCTCCCTTAAAAATTTACAGTTCTATGTAGATAGGTGGGTAAAAGTTGGAGATCCGTATTTGGTTGGAGGGATAGGCGTTGGAGATCCGTTTCAATAGACATGTCGGATGGTGTGTCCTCCGGCACACCTCCCGCGACCACCTAGGTCCTCATATCGCTTCGCCAAATCACATCCTCGTCAGGGGGTCGTACGGAGTACGATTCCCCCACGCCCTGGCCGGGCTTTCCTGCGGGTGCGATTTTGCTTTGCGCTCTGAGGCCGCGGGCTGCTCGTGCGCTCGTTCCCAGCCGGACTTCGTCTCGGTGGCTGGGGCCCTCTTCGCGTCACTCACAGTACGTTAATAGGAATCCGGAACAAAACCTACCCATCTGCTTCTTTGAGGGCTAAAAAGAGCAGGTTGAGGGGGCTGGCTTTGGATTTATAGCCTGGTTCTGCGAGTGACGCGAAGAGGGCCCCAGCCACCGAGACGAAGTCCGGCTGGGAACAAGCGCACGAGCAGCCCGCGGCCTCAGAGCGCAAAGCAAAATCGCA
>JAFEGI010000002.1 GCA_018240135.1 Verrucomicrobiota bacterium | reverse complement strand
GGGGATTTTCTCTATTTTTGTCCGAGGGAAAAGAGCATTCCATTCATCAGCCACCGCTCTCCGCTCGCATCGACGACAAATTTCACCGACAACGATCCCGTCGGTCCCCATTTTGAATGGGGATATGGGTATCGATTTGGTTTTGGTCATTACTTTTGTAACCACCATTGGGATGTTGCTCTGAACTGGACCCATTTTCATGGCTATACAAGACAGAGCCGGGGCAGTATGGGGAACACCACAGACGGGAGATTTCCCATCTGGTCGACAGGGCCCAGCACGACTGCAAATGATTATGTCCTCTCCGGAAAAATGCACTGGTCGCTCCACATGGATCTTGTCGATATGGAATTCGGTAGAACTTGGAAGCCGAGTATTTTCACTCTAAGGCCCTATGTGGCCCTCGCCCTTGGGCTTGTCGACCAGGAGTTCGACCTGCAGTACAAGGGGGGCGTCTTTGCCGGGGGAATTGATTACGTCGACATGCGCAATAATTATGTGGGAGGCGGGGTGAAGGTGGGCTTCAATCCGCGGATGAAACTCTCCGGAGGATGGAATCTCTACGCGAAAGGGTCGTTTGCCGGCTATTACGGGACATTTCACGTCCATCAGGAGGAGAATTTCAACCTGGACCGGCGTCTCAATCAGCATCGCCATCTCAACCGCGTCGCTTGGGTTTCTGATGTGGAGGGGGGCCTGATGTGGACGAGCTCTCCAAAAGGGGACAAGACGTCCTTTACCTTGCGGCTAGGTTGGGAGTACCTCGTGCTCTTTCATCAAAACGTGCTCCAGCGCGGAGTGTATCGCGAGGGGTTTCACAACCGCAACTTGCAGATGCAAGGCGGAGTCGCTTCATTTGAATTCGACTTTTGAGTTTGACTACTTGGCGTGAATTAATTTTTCCATTTGTGTAAATGTGATCGCTTTGTATAATCTGCCCCGACATAATTTTTTTGGGGCTGACAATGACAAGTGTATCAGTTGTTAATTCATCCGGTCATTTTGCTAGCCAGATGACAGAGGTGGTCAGGAATGGTGATCTCGACAGATTGCGTGAGATTCTATCCTCCGAGGGAGTCAATTGCGACGTTCTGTTAGAAGGAGACCTCACTCCTCTATATGTCGCAGCAGAACTGGGGGAACGCGAATGCGTGGCCCTATTACTTGACAGCCATGCTAATCCCTCAATTCAATGCGGATATGAGAAGTTAACACCCCTGCATGTTGCTGCACAAAAGGGACATGCTCTCGTCATTCAGACAATCCTTGGAAGTTCTAACTCAAGTTGTGATGTGCTTTCAGGAAATGGATCCACGCCTTTACACTTCGCAGCCTCAGGGAAGACGCTAGATGCATATCACCTGCTCATTGAGCAAGGGGCTTCTACATCCCTCCTCAATTGCGATGGATTGACACCAGAGGCGATTGCAAGGCGTCTGCATCCGAATGAGTTCGTCGCTGAGGCCTCTTCTAGCGCTTGGTCTTGGGGCATAACAGGGGTGATGGTTGTTGCCGCTCTTGTAGGAGCGTATTATCTGTCACAGCCGGGACCGTCACCTGCAGGTACAGCTCCAGAGCCAGCTCCTGTTCCAGAGCCAGCACCAGCTGCGTCAGCTCAGGCACCCGCACCTGCGCCAGCACCGATTCAATCTGGAAAGGGGAAAAAAGGACAGTCTGGGAAGCATAAGGAAGAAAAGCACGACTACCCTCCCGTGATCAATGCATTTGTCAAAACTGGCAAAGCAATTGGCAAATTGTTCAAATGATTTCGATTCTAATGACATTAAAATTGAAAAAAAAGGAAGTGAGAATATGGGATTTCCAATGGATGCATATAGTGCTAACCCTGGCGTTCATGCTGCTAATTTAGCATATGAAGGAGCGCAAGCGATTGCAGCTGGCGTTGGCGCGCTTGCGACTAAAGCAAGCGGTGTAGTGGCTACAGCCTTATCAAAGGCTCCAGAATCTCTCCCCGAGAATCTACACAGCTCCGCTGCTAGTGGTGATATGGCTGGCGTGGAGCTTGCTTTAGGTGTTCCGGGTTCACAGCGAAGCGAGCAATATGTCAACCGTCTTGAAAATGGGATGACACCTTTATTTCTTGCAGCGCAATCGGGCCATCACCATGTGATTGCACTTCTTTTAAGCCGTAGCGCACGTACAGAGATCAAGTGCTCAAATGAAAGGTGCACAGCGCTACATATTGCCGCTTTAAATGGACACCTAGATGCCGTGCGTGCACTGATCACGGAAGAGAATGTCAACTGCCTTTCAGGAAATGGCTCTACACCTCTGCATTTTGCAGCGCGAAATGGACATATTGTTGTGGTGAGCTTTCTTTTGACAAATGGAGCGGATACCTCAATCGAAAATAACGATGGATTTAAAGCAGTAGCTATCGCCTCTCAGAACCAACATCGTGCTGTCGTAGAGATGTTGAATGAGGAAGACCAGGCAGCAGCACAAGCCCTGCCAGTAGGGATTCATGAGGCTGCACGAGACGGAAACCTGACAGATCTTCAGCATGCTCTTGGCGAGGCGAATAGCAACCAGAGTCTGGCGCTCCGAAATCACCGCGATGCAGAAGGCCTGACACCTTTATTCCTCGCAGCCCAAAATGGACATACAGCATGTGTTGAGCTTTTACTAGCACATGGCGCAGATGTTAACGCCTCATGTGGCCCAGAACATCGCGCTCCTTTGCATGAAGCAGCTGCACGCGGACATCTACGCGTTTGTGAGGCTCTTTCTCAGAACTGTCAAATTCTTTCGGGTAGTGGCTCGAATGCTCTTCATTTTGCAGCGCGCGGCGGACACTTGCCAGTGGTTGAATACCTGATTAGTAGGAGCGTGTCTGCGGCACATCAGAATAATGATGGGTTTACTCCGGCTCAAGTGGCGTTTCAACAAAACCATATCAATGTGGCTGATAAGCTAGAACGGGCAGCCCCAGGGTCAGGAGGAGTTAATATGACGATACACGACGCGGTGCGTTTGGGCAATCAAATGAATCTGCATATGATCCTCGGTCAGGAAAGATCTGAAAAAAGTCTCGCGCGGCGCAATGAACTATCGCCAACAGGATTTACGCCTTTGCATGTTGCTGCGGAACATGGAAGATTAGAATGCTTACGCGATCTCCTACGGCATGGGGCAAGTACGACTATCCGTTGTGGCGGTGAGCAGTTAGTTCCTTTGCATGTAGCTGCACAGGCAGGTCATATTGAGGTTGTTCGGGAGCTTCTTGCGCAGAGAGGTGCTGATGTAAATATCCTTTCGGGTAATGGATCTACGCCGTTACATCTTGCCGCGCGCGCAGGACATCTTGAGGTCGCAAGAGCACTAGCCGCAGCTGGGGCAAATCTGAATGCGAAAAATCGAGATGGAATGACCCCCTTTCAGGTGGCATGCACTAACAATAGAGGAGATTTAGCTGTGGGTCTTAGACGGAATACCACAGTTCTTACAGAGGAAGTAAAGAATGGACTGCTCTATAATCTGACAGACCGTCCAAATGACTTGCCCGATCAGATGTCAACAGCTAAGAAGGTAGGTTTATTTGGAGCTATCGGCATCTTAGCTGCGATAGGAGGGGTTCTAGCTGGGATCGTTATTTCAGAATCTAGGGATAATAGAAAAAAATAAGTTAGGGGAATAAAGATGCCTTCAGTGCAGAGCATTCAGTGCCGATTTGCAGAACCATGGATCCCAGATGCAAAGCAGCTTTCGTTAGCGGCTCGGCTAGGGAATCGGGATTGTGTCGAGGGGCTGATTGCTTTGCGGGCAGATCCCAGATCCCTTTTTGGTCCTGAGAGGAAAGCTCCGTTGCATGATGCAGCAGCTGAGGGGCATCAGGAGGTCTGCGAGGCTCTTTTACGGTATGTCCCCATCGGCCTTACCTCGGGCGATGGCTCTACGGCGCTGCACTTTGCAGCGCGTGGGGGCCATTTAGATGTAATTAATCTACTGCTCCGGCAAGGAGCAGATCCTAATATACGAAACAAAGATGGTGTCACAGCCTGTGAAGTGGCATCTGCGTGTGGGCATCACTCTATTGCAAGAAACTTGTTGAATGAGACTACATCCTTGAACGAGGAATCTAAGCTGCGGATTGGTAGGTCTATTGAAAGTGCTGAGGTGGCTAAGGTCCACCATGTCGGTACAGCCCTACTCATGGGGGGTGCTTTGCTTGGTACTGCAATTTTTTGGTTTAATTATAGAACAGATATACTAAGAAACTGTTTTCAGAAAAAATTGATTTTATAATTTATAAAAATAGGGATTCATATGTCATCTACTTCATCTTGTAGTAGCTCCACAGGGATGCCAGGCATCCTTGTGCTAGCTGTTGAACAAGGAGAGATTGAAAAATTAGTAGAAAATAAAGAGCTCGCCCAGCAGTGGATCAATGCGCAGCAGGAGGGGAAAACCCTCTTGTACCGTGCTGCGGATAAAGGACATCTTCTCGTCTGTCACCTGCTTTTGGAATGGAAAGCAGATCCCAATAGGCTCTCTGGAGATGAAAATTGCGCTGCGCTCCATGTGGCTGCAGAGCGAGGAAATACAGATTTGGCAACTATCATCCGATTGCATATTGAAGATGAAGATGTCAATGTCCGTTCCGGGTATGGGGCAACGCCGCTGCATCATGCAGCGCGTGGGGGGCATGTAGCGATGATGAGATGGCTGCTAGATCAAGGTGCTGACCGCATGATTCGCAATAACTCTAATCTTTTACCAAGCGATATCGCGCAGGCTTTTGGGCATCATGAGGTAATTGCGCTTTTAACAGCAGCTCAGGTCCAGACAGGAGAGCAGCCTACAGGCCCGTCAGTGCCTAGGCAGTCTCCCTTTGCGGGAGTTCCCGATCCTTCGGAATATCTCCGGAACATCTTTCCTCCAGGATGCGTGCGCAAGAATTGGAAAAAATTCGCTGCGGGAATCGTGGGGCTTGCTGTAATTGGTGGTGGTATCTATCTGATGTACCCCGGTGGTGCCATGGCATGTGTAGGCTATGTAAAAGATGCCGCTACTCCTTGGGTGAAGCCATGGGCAGAACCCCTCTTTCATACGTTAATGAAAGTCGGACAAATTAAAGAAGCTGTCTGGGGCGCCTTTATATTGGTTGGGATTTCATCCCATTTATGGTCTAGTTCAGAATCAGAATCGAACTCATCTTCTACTTCAAGTAGTTCTACGAGCTCGACTGCTGCTACACCGGAGACGGGAAGTAGTAGCTCCTCAACTCCGCCACAGCCCGGTCTGCAGGAAGTCCCGAGCAGCTGGTGGCCTTCTGCTTGCCAAATTTTGTAGTGTGGTGAGGGATAGATGACAATAGATGGGATTCAGAGAGCGGTTACGGACGCAAATCTCGAAGAATTGCTGAGAGGTAAAGACTTCGTTAAGTCGCAGATTAATGCCCTCTACAATGGTAAAACGCTCCTTTTCCAGGCTGCAGAAAAGGGGCATGTCGTGGTATGCGCCCTTCTTCTGGAGTGGAGAGCAGATCCCAAGATCCTTTCGGGAGATGAGATGAGCGCTCCGCTCCACGCCGCTGCGGAAAAAGGGCATATCGATGTGGCTAGTTGCATCAGAGATCAGATGGAACGGGGAGACATCGATATCCGATCGGGGACGGGAAATACCCCTTTACACCATGCAGCGCGTGGGGGTCATGTTGGGATGGTTACCTGGCTTCTCGACCAGGGGGCAGACCGGCAATTGAGAAATACGATGCAAGCTTTTCCAGTCGACATTGCGCAAAATTTTGGTCATCAGCGCGTGATCGTTTTGTTGCAGCCTGTAGGCGATGAGATGGTTAGGGCGCCGGGGATCGAAGGCGACGCGATGGATATCGAGAGAATGATTCGATCTTATTTTCCCTATCTCGCAGGGGCGGGAGCATTTGTTGCGATAGGAGGCACCCTTTCTCTGATTTTTCCAAGCCAGACGCGCTGGGTAAGGGAGAGGTTTATGGACTTAGCTCGATGGTACAATTCGTTTGAGGGTGCGGAGGCAATGTATCGGATGGGTCTCATGTTGCAAGGGCATGACAGAGAACGCCAGATGCAAGCGCTAGTGGAAAGAGAGGATCGGCGGCGGAACCAAGACGAGGGAATTTGGGGGTTTTTTGAGTAGTCAGGCAATAGGGAGGGGGGCAGCGCCCCGATTTTCTCCACCTCAGCAGTTATTTGAAGCTGCAGAAAATGGTTGGATCGCAAATTTAAAGTCTGGCTTGGGTGGAGATCCCGCGTCGGAGACAAATCAGCGGCTCATTAATGCGCGTCATGAACGGGGAATGACGCTTTTATATCATGCCGTAGTCCATGGTAACCTTGAGTCAGTGGAATGCCTACTCGAAAGGAAAGCAGATCCCAATGAGAAATGGGAAGGGTATACCCCCCTCTTTTTTGCCTCAGAAAGAGGCCATTTAGATATGGTCAAATGCCTTCTCGCTGCGGATGCATCCCATGAGCCATGTGGCGAAGAAGGGTTGACGCCCTTCCATATTGCCTGCTCTCGCGGAGAGCTCGCTGTGGCAGAAGCCCTTCTTAAATCAAGGCCAGGGGAGGAGAGAAAAGCTTTTCTAGGACAGACGTCTCGTTGTGGACGCAATACGCCGATGCATTTTGCCGCAAGGCATGGTCAATCTGCTATGGTGAGCTGGCTTATGGAAAATGGCGCCCCTGCAGAAGAATTGAGCGGATCGCGACTGACTCCGCTGCAGCTAGCGCAGGCCAATCGAGAAATGGCCGCTGTCAAAGACATTAGCAGATATAACGATACCATCGCATTGTTAGAGCAACCTGTAAGAGAGCGGAAAAGGATACAAGAGGAAGAGATTGTTGCCCGGAGAAATATGCAACTGGGACTAACGGGCGCGGCAATTGTCGGAGTAGGGGGTTTTGTGATTTACATGTGGCCAGAGCCTTGTAGGAAAGCCTATAATGCGTCGATAGAGTTCGTAAGAGATCATCCTATCGAGGCGGGCATCATTGGAGCAGTTTTTAGTGGGATAGTTGCTCCTGCAGCACGCGATATGTTGCGGGAAGCACTAGGGGTGCGTCAACCTGCTGAGGAATAGGGCGCTGATGGTGCGCGAGAGATCGGGGGGGCAGGCATGGGTGCGCAGAGCGGTGAAGCTCTGGACTGCAGCCAGCGGGTGGTAGTCTTCGTGAAGTAGCCCTTCGTGGCAGAGAAGCTTGAGTTGGAAGCTGGCGATGAGGGGCGCTGGGTCTGGGAAATGGGGGACTTGCTTGAGGTAGGCTCTATAGAGGGCGTAGAGGGCTGGGGAGGGCTTGCCCGGCAGCTGGGTCTGGAGGATATGGGAGGAGAGGGTTCCTGCGGCCTGAAGCGAGGCGAGGGAGGTGCGCAGGCTTTGGTGGTCATCGAGCAGGGTGCCATCGAGGAAGGAGAGTAGGTCAGATCTCCCCCTTCGGTAGTGGCACTCGATCCGGTTTAACGGGATTGTGAAGGGGATCTTACGGGAGACGCCCCGGATGATCAGGCTAATGAGCCCCTCAGGGGAAAAAAGGGTGATGATGCGACTTTGCTCCCTGTAGTCGAGGCTCTTGAGAATGATCCCCTCTGTCTGTCCATTTTCCATAGGCTTATTATAGAGAACCTAAGAAAAAAGGGTTTGTTTTTTTCTCGAAGAAGGGCTATCCTGTGGTGTCTTTTTTGCACCGATAGCTCAATCGGATAGAGTACCCGGCTTCGAACCGGGTGGTTACAGGTTCAAGTCCTGTTCGGTGCGCTCTTCTCTTGTCTTGAATATTTTACTTAGAAAGCAGTATAGTGAAGGACTTTCATCGCTTGGAGGTTTTTAGCTATGGTCGACAAAAAGAAATTTGCAGAAGAGGAAGCGCTCGGTTATCAGATCGACGTCATTGGAAGGAATTTCCAGGTTACAGAACCGATCCGTAAACACGTTTGGGATAAAATCTCAAAAATTGAACGGTTTCACAGCCACATCATGTACATGCACATCACGCTCGAGATCCACAAGATGGAAAATGCGTGTACCATCATCGCCAAATTCGATCATTTCAAAGTGAAGTCTCATGCGAGTAGCTCCGATATGTATGCCTCGATTGACCGCGCGATCGATCGCCTTCAGAAGCTGCTCTCTCGCTATAAGAGCCGGATTCAGGATTACCACCAGAAAAGAGCGTCCCATAGCGAGATGCAAATTAATGTTCTCCAGCGCCCTTTTATCGACACGGAAGAGGCCAATGCGGCAATCGAAGAGGAGAACAAGGTGCGAGAAATGCAGACTTTGCGCCCTCCAGAGATCGTCGGCAAAGAGACCAAGCCCCTTAAGACCTTGCGCGTAGATGAAGCAGTGATGAAGATGGACCTTTCCGGGGATCACTTCCTCATTTTCCGTGCGGAAGAAGACCAGAGAATCAAGGTTCTCTACAGGCGCACCGATGGGCACTATGGGCTCGTCCAGCCAGAGTAGAAAAGAGATCTTCGATCCGATTCGGAGGTGTTGGGTTAGGGCTACCCCTGAGGAGATTGTGCGCCAGCACTGGCTCATGTATTTGACGGGAGCGCTCGGATTTCCAAAAGAGCGCATCGCAGTGGAAAAGAGCCTCGCGGAGCTGCCCCATCTGGCAGGGCGGAGTGTACCCGACCGGCGTATCGATATCTTGTGCTACGCAGGAGAGCGCCCTCTGCTGCTCATTGAGTGCAAAGAGGGAGCATTCGGAGAGCATGCTCTGGATCAGATCGCGGGATACAATCACCATGTCGGTGCGGACTTTCTCGCTGTAGTGAGCCTTTCTAGAGTGTGTTTTAAACCAGAGAAGAAACCCGGGTGGATAGACAAAGTCCCCACTTTTAAGGAGCTGATTCAGTGGCTACAGCAGTAATGGATGCAGCAGCACTTGCCGATGTGGATGTGGTGTGTGTCTGTGGCATATCGGAGACTCTGTATGGCTCTCTCTCTTCTTGGTTAAAGAAAGGGGAGGAGCGCTATCTGGTTTTTATCGAAAAAGATGCAGAGAGTTTTGCACGGGCAAAAGAGGGGCCTCTCGGAAAGGATGAGAGGGTGCGCCTCTTTTTATGTGCAGGGCAAGAGGAGAAGGTTTTCAGGCAGATCGCATGGGAGTTTCTCCTGCTGCGCTTTGGGTATTTACCAGAGCAAGAAGAGCAGTTTGCACACCTTAAGCAGATTCACCGTTATGTGAATGTCTTTGCTTCTGACTCAAAAGAGCAGGGGATGCGGGTTTTGCACAATGTGTTCAACAATTTGCGCCACCTTCCGAGAGCGCATTTCGGCCCGCAGCTTGAGGGGGCATGCAAGGGGATTCCGGCAGTGGTCTGTGGGGCAGGGCCGTCGCTTGACAAAGTCGCGGAGCATCTCAAGGGTCTAGAGGGACGCGCGCTTGTCATTGCAGGGGGCAGTGCACTGACGGCTCTCACAAAATATGGGGTCAAGCCAGATATTTCTGCAGGATTGGATCCGCAGCCTCCCATCCACCGCTTTTTAGAGCAGGAGAATTTCGAGACTCCTTTCTTCTATCAGGCGAGGTTTTCCTCAGAGATTTTGGATAAGGTCCATGGACCCTTGGTCTGGATGCCGGGATCGGGAAGTTGCCCGCTGGAATCCTGGATTCATGGAGGAGAGCGGCTGGATAGCGGATGGACCGTTGCGAACTTTTGCGCCGCCATTGCTTTCCATCTCGGTTGCAATCCCATCGTGTTTGTAGGGACCGATTTTTCCTGTGGCGAAGGGATTTATGCGGGAAAAATTGCGGGAGAAGAGAACCGAGATGCTCTCGTTCCTACAGGTGGAGGGAGATTTTCCAAAATGGATTGGCTCCTCAGCGCGGAGTGGATGGGTGGGCTTGCCCATGCACACCCTGAAGTGGAGTGGATCAATGCCTCCGATGGAACCTTACCGGGAATTGAGTGCAAAGAGCTCGCAGATATCCCATTTGAGACACACTACGATCTCGCAGCTCTTTTGCATGGGGCGATTCAGAATGCGCCCTTGTGTGAGAGCGTAACAGGGATAGAAACCTTGCGCGCAAGTGCTCAAAAATGCCTTGAGCTGTGCGATCAGAAACTCTCCCTTTGGGAGAAGGCCTATCCTCATTCACCTAAAGAGAAGGGGGAGTATGCGCTCTTGGAGGTGGAGATGGAACAAGAGGTCTGTACGCGCTATTTTCTAGAGCCCCTTTGGAACATCTGGAAACATCCGATTTTCCGAAAAGAATCCCATCCTTTTGCAAGAGATGTGCACCAAATTCTATTTCATAAGAGCGCAATCGGACCTTTACTTCAGGAGCTCTCATGTATGCATTGACTGATGACCAGCTGCTGATCCAAGACGAAGAGCTCGGCATTTTTCTTTCGCTCCCTTTTTCTCTGCCGCGGTTAGGCCTACAGTATGTAGGCGCCGTTCAGGAGCGGGATCAGGAAGGAAAACTGCGGGCTGCGTTTTGTGTCCTGGACGGCAGGCGCCACGGGGAATGTCACCTTTTTTCTGAAGAGGGAAAGCTCCATGCTGAAATGTTCTACCTCCATGGAAAACTACATGGTCCCTCAATTGTCTATGGAAAGGAGGGACAGCTGCTTGCTAAAACATGGTACTGCGACGGAAAGAGAATTGGCAAGGCGAAGATGTATTATCCCAGTGGAAGTCTATCGAGCCTGCAGCGCTTCAAAGATGGGGAGTGGGAAGGCGTTCAAGAGTATTACTATGAGAGTGGGGCTTTAAGAAGCCAGCTTCCCTTTTCCAAGGGAAAGCTCTCGGGTGAGGTCCGCTTGTACTGGGAAAATGGGGAGCTCAAGCGCTCTATCTGCTATCTAGAAGGACTCCGTGAGGGGTGGGACCGCCTATATAGTGAGCAGGGGGAGCTGCGCGATGAAGGGGAGTACCGGGCAGGGGAACCGATCGGGGTTCATCGCCACTACTTTCCTGGACATAAGGTGCAAGAAGAGCTCACTTACCATGAGCCGCATCGATTGGATCGACGGGAATGGGATCTTGCTGGAAAATTGCTCTTCGAAGGCGTCCATGCGGCCGACCTCACCTATACGGAAAGGCGTTATGGTCTCCCCGAGGGCACCTTGATGCGCAAGGGAGTCTGGGATGGATCTCGCATCCGCTTTAAGTGATCGCTACACCAAATTTGCTTTTCAGCTGCAGTTTGCCTCTTACCGGCCCTATACCTTTCTTAGCGGAGAGCAAAATGCCTGCCGGGACGGAAAGTTCCTCCACCAAAAAGAGATTGCCCAGGAAATCGACTGCTTTTTGGATAAACACCCTCTGGATGGAGTCACAGTTTTTTATCTCTACGGAGCAGGACTTGGCCACCACTATAGAGCCCTTAGGGCGTGGCTTCATGCAAGTCCGGAGCGGCGACTTGTTATCTTAGAGGAAGATCTTGCGGTCATTGCCCTTCTTATGGAGCACTCTCCCGATCTTTTGGAGGATTCTCAGGTGCTGCTCGAACTTTTCACATCGGATGAGCAGATAGACGGATGGATTGCCCAATTTCCCACAGAGAGAATTGCAGTGGGAGCGATCGCCTCTTTAGAAGGGAAGCGGTTTTATGCGCTCCGCCTGCAGATCCTAAGAAAGGCCGCCGTGGCTCAAGCTTTGATGACTGAAGCACTTCATGCCCATAAACTCCTGCCGAATTTGTTAAGAAACATCGCGCGCTGGCCAGGATCCTTTTTTGCAGCCGATTTGAAGGGGAAATTCCGCGGGATTCCTGCCCTCATCTGTGGTGCAGGTCCTTCGCTAGAGGCGAGTCTTCCCCTTCTAAAGGAGCTTGAAGAGCGCGCGCTCCTTTTTGCTGGGGGGTCGACTCTCGCAGCGCTCACCAACCGAGGCGTGCACCCCCATTTTGGCCTTGCCGTAGATCCCAACAAAGAGGAATTCGACCGATTGAAGAGCGCATCGGCCTACGAGGTGCCTTTGATCTATGCGAGTAGGTTACAGCCCGATGTCTTAGATGCGTGCAGCGGTGAGAGGGGGTATCTCGTGACCCACACGGGAGGGCCATGCGAGACCTATTTTGAAAAAGAGATGGGAATTGATCAGGTTGCTGTTGGCCCAGAGCTTGGCACCGAGGCGCTTTCGATTACAACACTTGCAATTGCATTTGCAGTAGAACTCGGTTGCAATCCGATTCTTCTCTGCGGTATCGACCTAGCCTATACCGGACTGCGCAGGTACTCAGGAGGGGTGATGCCCTCTTCAGAGATCGATTTGCACGAGGTAAAAGGGGAGGTCAAAGCTCCCGAACGGCACCTGATGCGCAAAGATATCCGAGGCAAGAAGGTCCACACCCTTGTGAAGTGGGTGATGGAGGCAGATTGCATTGCCGATTATGCAAAAAAACATCCAGAGACCCGTTTTTTTAACGTGTCGGAAGGGGGCTTAGGGTTTCAGGGGATTCCAAACCAAGGCGTAAGAGAGGTAGCAGATAGGGAGCTCACTGTGCAGCAGGATTTACGAGCACTTGTCCATAGTGCGATCATCCAATGTAAAATCCCCCTTTCAGGACAAAAAATCTCCTTCCTAATCCGAGAAGTTTACGAGAGCCTAGTGCGCCTTCTGTCCATTGCAGAGGCGATTCTAGAAGAGCTCGAACGGATCGAAACGCGTCTGCTCGATTATCCAACGGGAAAGCTCGCAATTCTTGAGATCGACTTTCAAGAGGAAAAGGCATTTGAGTGCCTTTTCCCCGCTTTGGGGATCGCGCTAAACCGCGTTGTAGCACACGCACTACCAGATGGGACACCCCTTCAAAAAGCCCTCCTCAAATGGAAACAGTGGCATGAGATCCTCTTGGAAGAGATCGAGATCATGCGCCCATCATTGGAAGCTGCTGTTATTTCCCCTCTGGATATTGGGTAGAGACTTCTTATACACCTTGACATAGTCGACGTAGAAGTACTGAGGAAAAACGGTGCTACCATCTGGAGGCCCAGGGAAGTTTCCACCGACTGCGATGTTGAAAATTAAGCTATAGGGGACATCGAAGGGTGCGCCTGCATGCCAGGGGATTGGCTCGCCTGCGACTTTGTAGCTGAACCACTCGAGGGCATTCACTTGAACCGTTTGCACTCCATCGATGTAGAAGGTCATCAGATCCTCGTCCCATTCAAAGGTAAAAACATGGAAATCATCGAAGAAACTGGGATCGACGTAATAGAAGTTATTCGGCTCCTGTGGAGCTTGGGTCTGTCCATAGGGATCCCCAGGGGGCTGCCATGCTCCACCAAAGTGCAGAGTCGATGCAAACCAGGGGAAATCTGCGGCCCGGTTGATCGTTTCCATGATGTCGATCTCTCCTGCAGCAGCCCACAGGCCATAGACATTGCTTACACCGCTATGGGGATCGACAAGGCCGGGTTGAAGCATCCAAATCGCTGGCCAGATCCCTTGGTCTTTGGGCGGCTTCGCGCGGATCTCAATTTTGCAATACTGCCAAGCGAGCTTCGTCGTGAGTTTTGCTGAAGTGTAGTTGTAGATGTTTCCCGTGCCGCAGCAGTTATATCCAGGTTCTGAGCGCGCAACGAGAACGAGTTGTTGATTAACGGTGTCGATGTAGTAGTTCCCAGTTGAGGGATCTTCTCTCTGAGTGTAACATTGCAGCTCGTCATTTCCCGTATCTGCACCAATCTCACAGATCGCCGTCCAGTTCGTGGGATCGAGAATAGTCCCTGTGAACTCATCGCTCCACACCAGCTCCCATTCGTCGGCAACTAGAGGCGCAAACAGAGTAGCTAAGGCAAGCACTAGAAGATTCAGCATACAAGCTCCAGTTTTTTCTAAAAAAGCTATCAAACTGGAATTTTTTTGTTGATACAATTTTTTCTAGTCGCGTACATTTGACCCTTTAAATAGCGAGGGGGTCGATGAAGAAGTCGTATCTTGCGATTGCACTGTTGAGTGTCGTGTGCGCTCAGGCCGATGTGCACATAGCTTCCGGGGATTTGCTGTACTGGCCGAGTAGGGGAGAACCCTCTACTTCCGATGCGTCGCCCGTACCCCCTCCTCCCTCTCAGACACCAGCCGTGTACCACAGTCCTTCCCATCGGATCGATGTCTCACGTGGCGCACACCTCTACCTCCGCGGCGACCTTCTCTACTGGACAGCCCGAGAGGAGGGGCTTGATTACGCTGTGATCAGCGATCAACCTGTGACAGATGTGGTTTCGATCTCAGGTCTTAATACCTATCCGATAGGGGATTGTTATCCCCAGAACGGAGCGAGTGTAAAGACGCTTGCAATGGATTGGCAATTTGGATTTCGCGCAGGGTGTGGATGGAATATCCCCCATGGAAAGTGGGAGCTTTCTCTACTTTGGACCCATTTCAATCACGCAAAGCATGCAAGTCGCCATCCCGATCCTCTGAAAAAGACGCTCCTCGTCACTCAGGCTGATCCCCGTCAACTGCTCAACAATGCAGAGAGCGTCAAAGCGAGTTGGGATTTACACTACAACGTGCTCGATCTCTCTCTCGGACGCTCTATTGGAGTCAGTCGTTGGATCGCCCTGACCCCTTATCTCGGCGTCCGTGGCGCATGGATCTCGCAAGATTTCGATGTGACCTATACAAATGCCAACAGCAAGCGCGCATCTGGAGTGCAGCAGGCCCCAAGCTCAACCATCCTTCCCAAGGTGTCGTTAAGCCAGGATCAGGATTTGAGTGCAGTGGGTTTGCGCGGCGGACTGAAGGGCAATTTTGCGTTCTGCAACTCGTGGAGTCTCTACGGCGATTTTTCCTACTCTCTTCTCTATTCGTTTTTTGATGTGAAGTCGAAGGAGAAGTTGCTCGGTGACGTATCCGTCCTCGATTTAAAGCGCGTCTTTCGGGAAGTTGAGTCAAATGCAGAGTGCTCCATCGGGCTGATGTGGGGATGCTATATGTGGAAAAGGAAAATCCATTTGGCGCTGAATGCAGGTTGGGAGCTGATCAATTGGTTCAATTTTAATCAATTTCCCCGTTTTGCCGATACAGCGGCAAATGGTGTCTTCTCGAGCGATCAAGGAGATTTAAGCCTTTCTGGATGGACGTTTGGCGCGAGAATCGATTTTTAACTTAAGGAGCAACGTCAGATGCGGACCTATGTAACAACTTTGTGCTTACTCGCTGGAGCTTCTCTGATGGCCTCCGAATCTGTTCCTGAGAAGATTTACAACCAATCGGATCGGTGCGAGGTCAAAAGGGGATTTGGCCCTACTGCTTATGCCGATATGCTCTATTGGACTGCAACGAGTGATGGGTGGAATGTCGGGATTGTCGACCATGCCCCAAGCTCCACAACTCCGACCCGTAGTGCACGCGTTAAGGAGATCGATCCCAAGTGGGAGTTTGGCTGGCGCGTCGGACTTGGTTGGGATCTTTCCTATGATGGGTGGGACCTCGATCTCAATTGGACCCATTTTGGGGACAAGGCGTCGGAAAATGTCCACATCGATCCCTCCAAAAAGACCTTTTTCCCTTCTCGCTCGCTTCCCTCTGCTCTGATGAACACCGCATCGGGTGCCAAATCCTCCTGGCATCTCCACTTTGATACACTCGATTTTTCTTTTGGTAGAGCGTTTCAGGTCGATAAATCCTTTTCCATACGCCCTTCGATGGGCCTTCGCGCAGCGCGGATTCAGCAAAGTCTAAAAGTAAACTATGAAAATGTCGTTTCTCTACTCAATCAGCAGCTTGGCCTTCCCTCTCCTATCCCCACCCTTCACGTCTATGAGGATAACGATTTTTGGGGACTGGGTATCCTGGCAGGGCTCGACACGCGGTGGGTCCTTTGTAAACACTTTAACTTGTATGCCGATGCGATGGGGTCATTGCTTTGGGGCGATTTCGATCAGTCGAATAAGACCCATTCTGAGAGCCAGACCTTTGTCCACATGAAGGATGACTACCAGGCGATTCGGGGCAATCTCGACCTCGCCGCAGGATTTTTATGGGATTGGTATCTAGCGAAAAGACGCGTCTACTTGGCGCTGAATGTGGGGTACGAATACCACATCTGGTTTAACCAAAACCAGTTCGACACGTTTGATAATGTGCTAGCTGGCGGGAATTTTTATAAAGAAGCCTCGAATTTAAGCTTAACTGGGCTTGTGCTCGGCATGCGACTGAAGTTCTAGATCAACCTATTTTGGCGGAGAGAGTGCAATGAAGAAGATGAGAGCGGTACTGGCGATTCCCCTCGTGGCGTGTGCCTCGCTGCAGAGTGCAGATCCGCAAGAATCCTACAATACGCTGGCCAGATATGGGTTAAAGCGGCATGCCAACCTCTTCTTGGAGGCCGATTTCCTCTACTGGAAAGCCTGTGATGAAGGAATGGCCTATGCTGTCAAAGATCATCAAGGTCCAGGTGATTACTATGTTCCTCCCGGTGCATCCGGCTATGCTTATCCCTATAACTTTGCCCCCGGACATAACGCCCATGTTGCTAATGCCCGCTACGACTGGAACGTCGGTGCTAGAGTGGGGCTTGGCTATAACTTCGCCGGCGATGGCTGGGATATGCTCTTTAACTGGACTTACTACAGCACAAATGGGAACTCCAAAAGAGGGATCAATCCAACGACTCAGACCCTCTTTACCGTCCTAGGGCAAAACGCCCTCGTCGTGAATGCCGATAGCGCTAAAGCCCACCGCAAACTGACCTACAACACGCTCGATTGGGAACTAGGACGCAACTTTTGGGTGGGCAACCACTTCTCCCTCCATCCCCACCTAGGACTACGGGGCGCATGGATCGAGCAAAAATTTGATGTCAATTACTACAATGTCAGCTTCCTCGAGCAAGTGAGCCTCGGGCCGACTGTCATCTATGTGACACCGCGTGAGAGAATCGACAACACGAACCGGTATCTGGCAGTAGGCCCTAGGATAGGGTTTGGCTCAGATTGGGACTTTGGAAGACATTGGAGCCTCTTTGGGGAGCTCGCGGCTTCCCTCCTCTGGAGCTATTTCCATGTGACGACACACGAGACCTTTGTCCCCATGACGGGAGGGAAGGAAAATCTCACTGATGCACGGGATAACACCCACGCCGTCACCGCAAATCTCGACCTTGCGCTCGGTCTCCGTTATGACATCAACTTCGACAAGGATCGTCACCATCTCGGGGTGACACTTGGCTGGGAATACCTCTTTTGGTTCAACCAGACCCGGTTTAACAAGTTTGGCTCGAGCGATATGACGGGAAGGATTTACAAAGACCACGTCGATCTGGGCCTGACGGGAGTGACGCTCAGCGCGCGCTATGACTTCTGATATTTCTGGAGTTTATTCCTGAGGGTGCGGAGGCTGATGCCGAGCACCTTTGCCGCCTTCGTGCGGTTGTTGTTTTCCCGCATCAAGGTCTCTAGAATGTGTCTTTTTTCCAGCTCCTCGAGGGTGATTCCGGCGGGGAGGCTCTCTTTTGGCGTTGACGAGGACTCTAAATAGAGATTGGCAGCATCGATCCGATCGGTCTGGTTCATCACAACCGCTCTTTCGATCACATTGGCGAGCTCGCGGATATTTCCGGGCCAGTTGTAAGCGAGAAGCGCCTCTTTTGCATCTTCGGCAAAGTGCTTGACTTCCAGTTTTTCCTGCTCGCAGATCGAGCGCAAAAAGTACTCTGCCAAGGGGAGGATATCCTCTTTGCGCTCGCGCAATGAGGGGAGGTTGATGGGCACCACATTCAGACGGTAGTAGAGATCCTCGCGAAAAAGCTTCTGCTCAACCGCCTCTTTCATCGTGCGGTTCGAGGTGGAGATCAGGCGGACGTCCACCTGTACAGGCCTTGAGCCTCCCACCCTTTCAAACTCCATCTCCTGGACAGCGCGGAGTAATTTTGCCTGGAGCTCGAGGGGGATTTCAGAGACCTCATCCAAAAGAAGGGTCCCCTTGTCGGCTAGTTCAAAACGCCCTAAACGGCGGTTGATGGCCCCTGTAAACGCCCCTTTCTCATGGCCAAAAAACTCCGATTCAAGCAGCGCCCCGGGAATGGCTGCGCAATTGACCTTAATGAAAGGGCGAGCCGTTCTCAGGGATTGGCTATGAATGGCATGGGCAATCACCTCTTTACCGGTGCCTGACTCGCCTGTGATGAAAACCGAGGCGTTGCTCCGCGCGATCTTGGCGACATCTGCGAGGATTTGTTTCATCATCTGGCTCTCCGCAATCAGCATCTGCTTGCGGTCGGTAGGGCACAGAAGGAGAAACTCTTCGCTATCCATTCCACTCTCTAATTGACGACTTTACAAAATGGGGATATCCTAATGTTTTCCCCCCACAAGTTGGATTATAGACAATGGCGAGTTTTACAAAAGTCTTAAAAGTGAGCCTGCTCCTGCTTCTTGCTGCTTGTACGGGGATGGAGCAGTCGGAACAGGAGCAAATCCGCCGCTCGAACGCCCGAGGGGAATTCGTCTACCGGAATGCAGATGAGATCGCCTACCCCCTTGAAGTGCCAAAACACCGGGTTCGAGAGCGCTACCCCTGGGAAAAGGCCTCCTCCAGCCACCACCCCAAAATCACCAAGGAGTTTTTCCGCTGCAAAGGCTCGAGTCTCAATCCTCCCCATGTGGACCATAAAGATCCCGCTCGCCCTGCAAACTACCTAGATTGCGGGGGATTCCAGAAGCACTCCCTCCCCATCCAAGGGGATAAGGAGTTTATCTATCCCATCCTCATCGACCTTCTCAATTACCTACAGGATAAGACCGGCGCTAAGGTGGTGATCACTTGTGGATACAGATGTCCCGCCCATAACGCCTATGCAGACCCTTCTCCCTACAACCAAAACTCCAAGCACATGATCGGCGCTGAGGTGGACTTCTACGTCCAAGGATGGGAGCAAAAGCCAGAAGCCGTTGTGCAGCTACTCATCGAATATTACAAAGAGATGAAAGAGAAAGGCTACCGGGAGTTTGTCCGGCTCGAGCCCAAAAACCTCAACGTTTCGACCCCACCCTGGTACAACCACGAAATCCTCATCAAGCTCTACAAAAAAGGGGAGGGGCGCGATTTTGACAACCGCCATCCCTACCCCTACCTAGCGATCCAGGTCCGCCATGACCGCGACTTAGGCGAAAAGGTGGTCTACTCCTGGCAAAAGGCCTTTAACTGCTACAAGCGCTTTTAACTGCTAGCCACAGCAGTCCAGCAGTTCTACGAGTTGAAAGAGATTGCCATCGGTGTCTAGCATCGTTTGCATGCGAACGTGGCCGGGAACCTCTTCGACTGCCCCTACGAGCTCTGCCCCTTTTTTTGACATCTCTTCTACAGACTCGGCGAGGCTTTCCACGGTGAAGGTCATCACGGCATTCTGACCTGGCTTCAGCTTATCGCCACATTCAGGGGACATCTGCGCAATCCCCAGACGGCTACCCCCTTCTGGTCCTTCGAGTTCTGCCCATCCCCACTGCTCCTGGATTTCCTGCAGCTTCATCCCCACGATCTCCGTGTAGAAGTCGACCGCTTTTTTGAGATCTTTCACCACAATCCAGACAAGACCCATCGTTTTAAGCGCCATAGAAAACTCCCATTTAAGGTTGAAATGCGGAAAGTGTAGCAGGTCACAGTTTATACCTCCTAGATATTTGAGGTGCTGAAAAGTTTTCATTGACTAACAAAAGCTATGCTGGTACCTTCGCGCGCCGTGAATTCTCCCGCAGTTATTGCAGGGTTCACGACTGGATGAGTTGAAATTGAAAATGGGACAGAAGCAATCACATGACATCACTAATATACAAACAAAATGAACAAATCAACACAATCAGTGCTATCAGCCACCCTCATCATCTGGAGACTAATAAAGGCCGTTGGATTCACCTTGCTATCGTTCAGAATGAAGAAGTTTACGATCCAAACAATTTAAGTGATAAAAAAATAACAGCAGTTAAGGAACACTCTGTTTATATTTATAACCCTAGCTTGGATCATGTTGTTGATCTTTCGAGAATTTCATTAGATCAATTGGTTGCTCATAGAGAAAAGCCTGTCTTAATGCGTATTCACTCCTTGTGTCGTTTTGGTGACTCTTTTGGAAGTGTAATGTGCGATTGTGGCCCTCAATTAATGGCAGCAAAGTTAGCAATAATTTCGAATGGATCTGGCATGATCATATACTTGGAGCAGGAGGGACGAAACGCGGGACTGACTGCTAAAGCCGCTGCGTATCGATTGAATGCCGTAGAGAAAATCTCCACGGATTTCGTCAAATGATTGAAACGTTTGGAGGAGAAGGCAAAAACTACGTCATGGTTTGCGATTCCTATAATATTTATGAAGCGGTGCATGTAATTGGAACAGAGTTAAAAGAACTAATTATTAGCAAAGGGGGCACTCTTTTTGTCCGTCCAGATAGTGGAGATCCCATCAAGGTGATTTTAGAAATTGTTATCTTGCTGGATAAACACTTCGGATCCACCGTCAATGCGAAAGGATTTAAAGTTCTTCATCCTTCGGTTCGCGTCATTCAGGGAGATGGAGTCAACGAAGAGAGTATCAATGCAATACTGGAAAGTCTGGCATCCCACGGGTACAGTGCGGACAATGTGGGTTTTGGAATGGGGGGTGCGCTATTACAAAAAATTGACCGCGACACCTGTTCTTGGGCAATGAAGTGTTCGGCTATAGAAATCGGTGGTCTTTGGAGTGTAGTATATAAACAGCCCATCCATGATTCAGGCAAAGTATCTAGGAAAGGACGCTTAGATTTGTTCTTGAAAGATGGTAAATATATAACTGCTCCGATTGGTAGCTATCCAAGTAGCCTGTCCGTTTTACGAGAAGTCTATCGTGATGGAGATTTGGTAGTTGATGACCCTTTCGAGGCAATACGAATTCGTATTGATGACTCTTTAGAGTCAACAGGGGGACCTAGTCAAACATCTGCCATTCAATCAAAATTGTAAAATCTAGGAGAGATTATGTTGTCTCTTGCTATCCGAATGCTGTTTCGACCATTTGCTTGCCAGTACGTGTCAACCTCGTCAGCGAGATTATCACACATGGACTCTATTGTCGCGAGAGTGGAAGCTCTCGCAAAGGTCGCAAAGCCAACTCCGCTTGGTGAGCCAAGAATTGCCAAACCTGTTCTAGAGGGTATAATCCCAGAAGATCCAAATCCATCAGAATCCGGAGCAAATATGAGTGTTGCTTATCTTTCTTGTCCATACTTCGACCCAGACCCTTTGGTTAAAGAAACGCGTCATGCAATTGTAAATCGCGTTGCTTTTGATTTGCTTCGGCAGGGAACCATGGTCTACTCGCCATTAACTCATAATTTACCTATTGATCGATTAGGTATTCATGGAGATTGGGTTGCGTGGAAAAATTTTGATCATGCGATGCTCTCTAGGTGTGATCGGTTGATTGTATTAAAGCTAACAGGTTGGGAGAAATCTAAAGGGGTGGCAGCAGAGATTGCTTGTGCAGAAAAACTGGAAAAGCCCATCGAATGGATGGAGATTCATGAAGAGATGTATCAAAGCGTCTCAAGAATTGCATCATCGCCCTATAAAGAGATACTGAGCCGGTTACAGGTAGTCAATTCTGAACGGGAATGGGACCAGTTTCATTCTCCGAAGAACCTTGCAATGAGTCTTACAACAGAAACAGGCGAGCTTGTAGAACATTTTAGATGGGTGACCGAATCCCAAAGTTTTACTCCATCTCCAGAAAAACTTAGTAAAATTCGAGATGAAATTGGAGATGTTTTCTTAAATTTATTGCATCTTGCGGAGGTCCTTGGAATCGATCTTAATCAAGCAGCTCAACACAAGCTTTCTGAAATCTGCAAAAAATATCCCGTCGAACAAAGCAAGGGACGCAGCGATAAATATACAGAATTTGATGTCTCATAAAGTTAGTTAACAAGGAGAGTTTAAGTGATGATTGCATACATTCGTCTATCGGTTTTAGCATTAAGTTTCTTATTCACTAGCGTGTTTGCCGATCTCAAGAGCGTTGCAGAAAATCACACTCTAGAAGAAATTTATGAAATGTTGTTTTTCACGAAAAACGATTCATTTGAATATTACGAGAATAAAGAGATCAAAGAAAGGCTTTCCGAATTAATATATTCCTGTCTCGATGATGAAAATAAGATCAGGCTTTGCCTAGATGAAATTAAGTCTCTCTATAAAAGCGAGGATTTTCGTTGGATAGCGATGTACCTCAAGAGCTTATACTTCAAAGATAAAGAATTTGAGCGAATGTTTTATGATGAAAATTCCACATTAGAAGACATTTTCATGTATGATTTTCTCAGGAACAACACATCAGTCCAAAAAGAAATTGTTTTTGCAGAATCAGTTGGAGATATTTTTAAAAATCCACAGAACATTTCTGCTTATATCGCAGATTCTGGAAACAAAGATTTGTTTTTGGAGTTATTGAGAGCAACAAAAAATCAGCTAGATCTATTTATCGACAATCATTTTGATCTGCCTGGGAGAGGCTCTCTTGTACGCAAAGGACTTATAAAGAAGTTCAAATTTAACGATCAGGTTATCATAGCAAAAAAAAATAACCCTGCAAAAAAAGGGCGGTTTTTAAGAGAGCAAGAAAACATAGAAAAGTTGAAAGGCGTTCTTGGGATTTCGGACCAGACGGATTGTCTTCATATTAAAGATGATGCATGTAGAGATATAAAGATCAAAGTTCTCTCCCCTTTTGCGGTTTTTTCATCGGGAGATTCTTCCAAATTCTATTCCTTAACCTTTTTCCAGTCAGGGACAACCCTTGAAGAAATTCTGCTCGTTGAAAGAGACGCCGTAAGAAGAAAAAATTATCTTAAGGATATGCGTTTATTGCTGGAGTTTCTATATCAAAATGGAGTTGTCTGGGGGGACATGTCTCCTAGGAATATTATAGTAGAAGAGAGCGGTGGTGAGATTTCCTATATTATTTTAGATTTCGAAAAAACTGCAATTTTAAATAGGCCTGTTTCAATGCATGAGAGAGTCGAGCATGCAAGAGGACCAATGTGTGTTGAGGAATTTGGAGCAATTTGTACAGAAAAAGAGGTGATCGAGGCGTTCTCTCCCTATTTTAATCCTACTGAATGGGATCTCGAATCAAGGGAAGAAATACCATTCGCTCATCCCAAAGATGAAGTGATTGCTTACCTAAAAGAAAGAAGCATTTCAGAACCCACATTTGGGGAATATAATAGAGCTGAAAAAGAGATAATGCAGGTGCGATTTTTTGACAACTTTTCTAATTATGAGAATTCTTCTTCTTTGATTTCTTTAGGGTTCAGGATTTTCCATTATCTTGGGAGTGAATATGATATGAAGACCACTGAAATTCTCCTTTGCTCTAAAAAATATGATCTGATGCAGCCCGTTCTAAATCTATTAGATAAATTTGTGTCATCCTTTGAAAATGCTTTAATTTTACGAGATTTTGAAGATGTTCTGCACGGAGTTCCTCCTTCTCTAGATCATAAGCAGAATGTGGATTTAGAATTGCTTGCAAGACTAATCGATGCCTTGTATCAAGAGAGGGATTCTCAATCTGGTATGTCTAAGAGACTGGCAGGATAGGTTTAAAATAGATCATCCATTGTGACTTGATTATCGATCGCGGTGTGGTAATGAGAGTTCTTTTTAACGCCATAGGTTGTAACCATGGTGGTAAAGAGGGTTTTCTTTGTTTCAGTTTGTTCTTTAAAAACCCTTTTCTTGGTTCGCAAGTTCTCCAAATAAGCTTTGTCAATGACAAATTCAAAGTCGCTATATTTCATTTCACAAAGGTTGATGCACCGGTCAGCTCTATCTATAACGAGATCGATCTGCGCCCCTGTCTGGGCAGATGCTTTAGGGAGATAATGCCATCCCGTTTCCACTGTGGAAATACCCGAAATGCCAAGAGCTTGCTTAATTTTCGGAATGTGTTTAAGACAAAGAGCCTCAAAAGCACACCCGCTCCAGGCGTGCCACTTTGGAGTGCCCTGTTTTTTGATCCAGAACTTTGGGTCGCTGCTTTCTAGGCCTATGTGTGAATTTTCTGCAATCCAGGTGAAATAGAAAAGAGAATACTCATCGATTAACCGATAGACTCCGCTTTTTTTCTTCTTGAACAAGGAAGGGATATAGACCAAGAACCCGGCATCGACCAGTTCTTCGATGATTCTGCTCGAGGATCCACCAGATGCCAATTTGACTTTATCGAGAAGAGCCTCTTTCGTTAAGCCAGCCGGTGCTTTTGCGAGAGCCTTGACGATCGAGATGTGACGCTCATAATTTTCGAATAGGGACTTATAAAGATTGTCAAATTCATTATAGAGGCCTCCGTTAGGAGTAAAACAGATTTCGTTGATCATTTGAGCTGCAGATTTTCCTTTGCCAACATAAGAAAGGTATTTCGGGACACCTCCCATGGCCATGTAGAGATCTGCGATCTGCTTCCTGTCGAGTTCAATTTGTCTGGAGTTGAGGTAATGCTCCGTTTCTGAGAGAGTAAAGGGGAGAAGGCGTATTTTTCGAGTCACCCTTCCGTGTAAGCCCCCCTTGTTGTTAATGATATTCCTGATGAGCCATGAGGCGGAGGACCCACAGATGATGAGGATCACATTATTCTGCTTGGATAGGTAGCGATTCCAGAAGTGTTCCAGAGCATTCAAAAATTTGGAACGGCGAGAAGCGAGCCAGGGGACCTCATCGAAGAACAAGATAACTTTTTTAGTCGGTTCCACTTTCTCTATTGATCTATGTAGTAAGTGCAGAGCCTCAGCCCAGTTTTTGGGTGGGGGCATGCGCTCACCTCGATTGAACTGACGAGAAAATTCATAGGCAAACTGGAGGAGTTGTTCCGCTGTGGAACCATCTTTCATCCCGGTGATCTCAAAATAGACCCCTTTATTTTTAAAAAATTCATGAATGAGATAGGTTTTCCCTATCCTTCTTCTGCCATAAATGGCTAAAAATTGGGGTTCATTGGATTCAAAAATTTCTTGGAGGATCTTGAGCTCTTCGTCTCTGCCTACGATGGCTCTACTCATAAAGACTCCTGCTTTTCGCTAATTATAGGTATATATCCAGCGAAAAGTCAACTTTTTCCCTTGTTTTCGCTGGATATAAGTCTATATCTAGCGAAAAGTTGGGCTTTCGCCGGGAAAGGAAATATTTGCATCGGAATTCCCCGCATTTTATGGTGGGCTTTTGAAACCGGAGGATTCCATGCGCCCTAAGATCAATCCCTTTGACACACTTGAGTCTCTCGGCGGTGACAAAAAGAGGTTTTATTACTCGCTTCCTGCACTGGAAAAGACGGTGGGGAAGGGGATTGGACGCCTTCCTGTTTCGATCCGCGTGATGCTCGAGTCGCTCCTGCGCAACTGCGACGGCAAGAGGGTCGATGAGGCGGCTGTTCTTAGGCTCGCCAAATGGAATGCAAAAAAACCGGATGAAGGGGATGTGCCTTTTGTCGTATCCAGGGTGATTTTGCAAGATTTCACGGGAGTTCCTCTGCTTGTCGATTTGGCCGCAATGCGCGATGCGGTAGCGCACCGCGGCATCGATGCGAAAAAAATTGAGCCAATTGTGCCAGTGGATCTCGTCGTCGATCACTCGGTTCAGGTCGATCGGGCAGGAACGCCCGATGCGTTTTTGTTCAACTTGGAAATCGAGTTCAAGCGGAATCGGGAGCGGTACGAATTTCTAAATTGGGGACAGCAGGCGTTTAAGACGTTTAAAGTGGTGCCTCCAGGCATCGGGATTGTCCACCAGGTCAATTTGGAGCATATCGCAACCGTGGTCACGGAAAAGCAGGGACTGCTCTATTTTGACACCTTGGTAGGGACCGATTCCCATACGACGATGATCAACGGCCTTGGTGTGGTGGGATGGGGAGTCGGAGGGATTGAAGCGGAAGCTGCCATGCTCGGCCAGCCCTATTTCATGCAGACACCAGAAGTGATCGGCGTTCTTCTCGAGGGAAGACTCAAAGAGGGGGTGACTGCAACCGATTTGACGCTACGGATTTCTGAGATGCTCCGGAAAGAAAAGGTGGTGGGTAAATTTGTCGAGTTTTTTGGCGAGGGGGCAGCAAGTCTTACCGTGGCAGATCGAGCAACGATTGGAAACATGGCGCCGGAATACGGTGCCACGATGGGCTTTTTCCCTGTGGATGATAAGACGTTGGAGTATATGCGTCTCACTGGGCGAAGAGAAGAGGAGCTCAAACAGATCCAGGAGTATCTTGAGGCGCAGCAGATGTTTGGCATTCCACGCAAAGGGGAGATTGAGTTCACCAAGGTGCTTGAGCTCGATTTGGGATCGATCCACCCTTGTGTGGCAGGTCCCAAACGCCCACAGGATCGGATCGATCTTAAGGAGCTCAAAGGGAAATTCCACCAGCTTTTAAAGGCGCCTGTAGCGGATGGAGGATATGGCAAGAAAGAGGGTTCGATGCAAATCTGCGTCCATTCGGAAGGGGCATTTCATCCCAATGAGCCGCATGTAGTAGGGGGCTCCCGCGAGCTGGGAGCCGACAAGGCATCGCTTGCCTTTAGCGAAGCGGAGATGGTCTCTAACCGCCCGATGACACCTGAGGTGATCAACCCCGGCTACACGCAGCATCACCCGTGCGACATTATTCTCGATCACGGTTCAGTCGTCATCGCTGCTATCACTAGCTGCACCAACACAAGTAATCCGAGTGTGATGGTTGCCGCAGGGCTTCTTGCGAAAAAGGCGGTGGAAAAAGGGCTGAAGGTCAACTGCAAGGTGAAAACGAGCCTAGCTCCTGGCTCGCGCGTAGTGACAGACTATTTAGAGAAAGCCGATTTACAAAAGTATCTCGATGCCCTCGGCTTTAATCTCGTCGCCTATGGGTGCACGACATGCATCGGCAATAGCGGCCCTCTCGATGAGTGCATTGAGCGCGCAATTAGAGAAAACGACCTCATTACGGCGAGTGTCCTCAGCGGAAATCGCAACTTCGAAGCGCGGATCCACGGCGCAGTCAAAGCGAACTTCCTCATGTCGCCACCCCTTGTCGTCGCCTTTGCAATTGCAGGAAGGGTCGGAATCGATATGGAGAAAGAGCCCCTTGGAATGGGCAAGGACGGAAAACCCGTTTTCCTGGGGGAGATTTGGCCAACTGCTAGAGAAATCGAAGAGACGGTGCTCAAAGCGCTCCAGCCTGAGATGTTCAAAAAGCGGTATGCCCATGTTCTCGATGACAACCCTCTCTGGGGCAAGATCCAAGTGAAAAAGGGAGCGCAGTACGCTTGGGACAAAGAGAGCACCTACATCCAGTGTCCTCCCTTCTTCGAGGATTTTAACACCGATCTGCCCGAGAGAAAACCCCTGAAGGGGATGCGCCCCCTTGCCTTTTTTGGCGATTCGATTACCACAGATCACATCTCGCCAGCTGGCGCCTTCAAAGTTAACACCCCCGCAGGGAAGTTTCTCACAGAGCGAGGGGTCCGAGAGGAGGATTTCAATAGCTATGGTAGCCGTCGTGGAAATCACGACATCATGATGCGGGGCACCTTTGCCAATGTGCGGATTCGCAACGAGATGTTGAAAGGCAAAGAGGGAGGATTTACGCTGCTCATGCCCGAGGGTAAGGAGATGCCGATCTTCGACGCATGCCAAATCTATGCGAAGAAGGGAGTCCCTCTCATTCTCTTTGCGGGTAGGGATTATGGGATGGGGAGCTCGCGCGACTGGGCGGCAAAGGGAACGGCGCTTCTCGGCGTGCGCGCCGTTGTGGCAAAGAGTTTTGAGCGCATTCATCGAAGTAATCTCATTGGGATGGGAGTACTTCCTCTGCAGTTTCGAGAGGGAGAGGGGCTCGAGACGCTTAAACTCACAGGGACGGAAGTGTTTTCCCTCACAGGACTGGATGGGCAGATCCATCCCCACCAAAAGGTGGTCCTTGAAATCGACCGAGGAGGCAAGGTGGATAAAGCGGAGCTCATCGCGCGGTTTGATACTCCCATCGAAGTCGATTACTACCTCCATGGAGGGATCCTACCCTTTGTACTCAGGCAGATCATCAAGTGAAAAATGGAGGGTGGCGTGGAATATGTAAAACTCAAATCGGCAATATGGTGTACGAATTCTCCTGAATGTAATGTGTGCGAATATCCTATGCAAAATGCAGAAATGAACATCTGCGTTGCAGAAATCACTCAGAGATACCCAAATGCAGGCTATGCCGTGAACCACAAATGCAGCGAAATCGGGTATGTCCTCAAAGGCTGTGGTTCGTTGGTTACGGAAGCAACGGAGGTTGCGCTTTCTCAAGGGGATGTGGTCTTCATTCCTCAAGGGGAAAAATACTATTGGCAGGGAGATATTACTGTGATTCTTTCAGCGACCCCTGCGTGGTATCCAGAGCAGCATGAAACGGGGCTTACTGCCAGCGAGCCCATGAAGCACTTCGTAAGTTGTTAAATATAAGTAGAATAGTGAATTTGTGCGGAGAATGTAGCGCCTAATCTCCGCATGTTTTGCGGAGATTAGGCTTGCTCATGCGGAGATTAGATGGTATATTGAACCTATATGTACATACACGAACTCAAGCAGTGGCCTGCGTTTACCTGGGATGAGAAAGGGTTGGCTGAGCTGCTCATCCAGCTTCGCCACCTGCAGGGAAGACTCATTGGCGGAATGGAATCGATCGGTTTTTCTGTGCGCGAGGGAGTCATCCTGGAAAACTTAACGCAGGAGGTCGTCAAGTCGAGCGAAATTGAAGGAGAGATCTTAAACCCCTCTTCTGTTCGTTCCTCTGTGGCGCGTCGACTGGGAATTGAGATAGCTGCGGCAAGTAAAGCCGATAAGAATGTGGATGGAGTCGTCGAGATGATGCTCGATGCAACGCAGCGATATGATCAACCTCTCACAGAAGAAAGGTTATGGAAATGGCATCAATTCCTCTTTCCTTCAAGGAGAAGCGGCTTTTCAAAAATTCAAGTTGGAAAGTGGCGACCTGGTCCTGTGGAAGTCGTATCTGGCGGGATAGGCAAAGAAAAGATCCACTTTGAAGCTCCGGCTGCGAATCGCGTGAATCGAGAGATGCAGGTTTTTCTCGACTGGTTTAATCGAGATACAGGCATCGATTTGGTATTAAAAGCGGCAATTGCCCATCTTTGGTTTCTGACAATCCACCCTTTTGATGATGGGAATGGTCGGATTGGACGTGCACTTGCAGACCTGCTCCTTGCTAGATCAGAAAATAGCTCGCGCCGCTTCTATAGCTTATCGGCGCAGATTCAGAAGGAGAGGAAGGGTTATTATGCCATTTTGGAGCAAACCCAAAAGGGAAATTTGGATATCACGGCTTGGATTACATGGTTTTTGAGCTGCCTGATGCGCGCTATCGAGGAGGCCTTACTCACCCTAGATGCAATCTTGCAGAGGGCGCAGTTTTGGGAAACGCTAGCTGGCATTCCTCTCAACGCAAGGCAAAAAAAGATTCTAAGTCGTCTCTTAGATGGTTTCGAGGGAAAACTCACCACTACGAAATGGGCGAAAATGACCAAGTGCTCCCAGGATACTGCGTATCGAGATATTCTAGATCTTGTCGATCGAAAGATATTAGTCAAAAATCCCGAGGGAGGGCGCAGCACAAGCTATTCTCTTAGACAAAACCGGGGGAGCCGAGGCGCCACTTGATGGCGGCGATGGTGAAGGGGATGAGGGGCTGGTCGGTTTGGGTGCGGAGAGCGCGCGCGGCTTCTTTCATGGTGGCGCCAGAGCCGATATAGTCATCGAGGAGAAGGAGGGTTCCAGAAGGAATTGGCACGGTTTTGTTGATGTGTATCTTGCTCTCGACATTGTGGCTGCGCTGGTCGTTATTGAGGAGTTCTCCTTGCGGAGAATAAAGTGCCTGATCTCCACACGTTTTACGGGGATGAGTTCATCAGTATATTGATCCCCAAAAATCGACGAAAAATTTTGTCCGGATAGGCTCCTAACCTGATCGTTACCCACAACTCCTCTTTCCATAGGGGGCTGCGGCTTCAAGTTTTGCTGCCTCTGAGTGGCCCTCGTAGGGCTTACGGCTATAGAGGCCACTCAGAAGCAGCAAAACTTCTTGCCTCGCCTTCCTCTGAAAAGGGACTTGTGGGTAACGATCAGGTTCCTAACCCATAGACTAGTTTTTTCATTAGCATTATTCGATATTCATAAATGGCTTGAATGTGACATTCTGTCAGTTTGAGATTGAGATCGTAATTTTTGCTTTGGAATAAGCATCTGTTTGCAGGAGGAATTGGATGAAAAAATGGTTGATTTTCATGACTCTTCTCATTTCCATACATGCCTATTCTGAAGAAGAAGAGGAGATGTGCTTGTGCGGTACTGTGAATGAAGATGTTGATTATGCGCGAGCAGTTTTTTTGTTGAAATTGTCTATTCGTAAAAGTCCCCTATGGATGGGAGGATCCTTTCCAGATGTTGCAGCTGAGTTCTATCCACCTTTTGAAGTGAGAGAAGAATTAGATGATTCTTATCCATATGAAGGGAGAATTAGCTGGGATGTAATTAAAGAATGCCGATGGCCTAAAGATCAAATCTTAAAACATCCTAATGAAGATGGGGTCTATGCATACCCTCAAAATCATGTAAATCTTCCAGTGAGAGTTGAAAGGAAAGTAGAGTATAGTAAGAGCGCAAATGTCTCTGGAAAGAAGCATGAGAATACTGTCTTTAGTTTTCAAAGAAGATATGCAGCGGTTCCTAGAGCATTTGACTTATTAAAAAGAGATGTTGAGTTTTTTTATAGGAAAAATGAAGAGTTTTTAGATGCGAGGGTAGTAGATCTTTCTAAAGGAGCCACTGTTTATCGGTCAGGCGTATTTGATGACATAAAGGTAAAACCTCAAATTCTCCTTGAGCGCAAACTGAAAAATCAATCATCTTACGCTGAGATTTTGTATTTCATAGAACAAAAGGAAACAGAAGCAGTCGATGCATGTAAGGCATCGCTTGACTGGTGCATTGAAAATCATGGCAGCCCTTTCGCATATGTGAACTGTGGTCTTTTCCATTATTTAGAAGGGAATGATTTAGATGCTTTAGAGCAAATTAAGTCCGCATTGTCAAGATTGAAGCCAGGTGAATATGAGAGATTACGTAAGGAAGCAGTATTTATGAAAGGGCAGGCGGAGTTGGAAATCGGTCTGTATGGAGATGCTGTCTTAACTTTATCTGAATTGATCAATGATAATCCAACGAATTCAGAGGCCTATTTCGAACGTGCGATAGCCTATTTCGAGTTAGGGAATTTTGAATTGTGTCTACAGGATTATTTATTATCAGGAGTGAAGTCGCAGCTAAATACAAAGCCATGCGCCCAAATAACAGCGTTTTCACATGGTTTAGCAAGAGGCGCTTTGCGAGGAGGGACCCAGTCTACTTTGGAGTTTATTCCTTCCTGCTTGTCTACATTACAGGGATTAGGTCAAGGGTTATGGGCTTTTGCGGGTGACCCAGTTGAGATATCGATTGATCTTGCTCAGGCTGCCTGGACTTGCGTGAATTTTGTTAAGGATCACACCCCTAGGGAAACGCTAACGCTCCTCGTTCCAGAACTTAAAGAGTTAATCGACAACTGGAATGAATGTGGAGATGAAGATAAAGGGGAAATCACCGGGCATATTATCGGTAAGTATGGTGTGGAAATTTTTTCTGGAGTTGGTTTGACAAAGGCAATGAAAGCGTATAGGCAGCTGAAGAAGGCAAACAACCTGCTTACGTTTGAAGCAATGGCAATAAGCGAGCGAAACCGGTCCATAATACGATTGGAGGCGATTAGGAGAGGGCAAGCTCGAAGGGAAGTTCTACGCCATGCCAACTTGAAAATCCAATGGGATAAACAAGGCAAGCATATTGTCGACCATAATAACTACGAGTTATTTAAGAATAGGAGTATTCTAATTCATTCTGATCCTCAAAGGCTAGTAAATGAATTTGCAGGGAAAGGTTTGAGAATTGGTCATAAGACTCCTGGACGGCCTGGTTATATTGAAATTGTGGATTTTGGAGAATTCATCGGATATGAGGTGGATTTTAAAACTGGGGATAAGCTAGCAACTTCTTGGGGCAAACTACACTACGCCGGCGATGGCGTACATATTGTTCCGACTAAGCCTCGGAGTACGATATGCACGAAATAACCGATGCATTACTTGCAACGCAACGCGCCCTTTTGGATGTGGTTACTCCAGAGTTAAGAGCGGTTGTCGTTGGTATCGACAATAACAAGATCGAATTCTACATTCGGTTCTACTATGACGGAAAGGTGTCAGCAGAGTTGATAGATGTTTGGAGTTCTGCCATTGCTGAAGCAAGCGCTGGATTGGACCCGTTCTATGGTCTCGACGAGGGGATTGAAAGGCTAGATTTTCCCAATAAAATACCTGTTCCTGAAGGAGGGCGGTTCGCATATTCAAGAATGGAAAAGAGGCAGTCTCTTAGACAAAGCCGGGGGAGCCGAGGCGCCACTTGATGGCGGCGATGGTGAAGGGGATGAGGGGCTGGTCGGTTTGGGTGCGGAGAGCGCGCGCGGCTTCTTTCATGGTGGCGCCAGAGCCGATGTAGTCATCGAGGAGGAGCAAGGGCCCCGAGGGGATTGGTAGGGTTTTGTCGATCTGCATCTTCCCTTCGACGTTGTGGCTGCGCTGGTCGTTATTGAGGAGCTCTCCTTGCCGCTTTTCAGGAGGGGTTTTCCAGCTAAGAAGGGAGGAGAGAACGGGAGCGCCGAGGTGTTTGCCTAAGGCATTTGCAATGGGGTCTTTTGCTTTCCAGGTGGATGAGGGCAGAGGGATGATGGCGCCAACGGGCCCAGGAAGGAGGGAGACCTGTTTTAGGATCAGCTGGAGAAGGGATGGATCAAACTCTTCTGAGTGGGCGCGCTCTTTCATGAACCGGATGAAAAGGGGAGTGCGGAGTTTGCCATCGAGGAGGCTGACTCCTTCTGAGAGGCGGTGGGTTTTGCTTGGGGAGATGGGAAGGGGGCGCTCATTGAGCCAGCGGAGGGCTTGGGAGAGGGCGTCTGTTGCGATGTTTCTTTTTTGGAGGGTGCCAAGGCAGATGTCGCAGTGGCCGCAGGATGTGGGTTCGATGTCTCCGAGCGCTTCGCGGAGGATTGCCATGCGGCAGTGGGTGGATTGGGTTGCGTAGCGGAGCATGCTTTCGAGCTCTTCTGTCTTCGCTTCGTATTGCGCGGTGTAGCGGCTTAAATCGAGGGGCTGATCTTCCTGGTCGATCGCATACTTTTGGGTGCCCTTTGCGCTCGATTTTTTTAAGAATTGCTGCTCGACGAGTTCATGAAGTGCAATGAGTACGCGCGTGGGATGAAGTCCTGTAAGTCTTTTGATCTCGGTAAAATGGGGCGGTTCTTCCGCTGTGCGTATCGCTTCGAGAACTTTCTCAAAATCCTCGCGCGAGGGGAGGGCGGAATCGATAAAATACTGCTGAATCTTCCTATCTGCTGAATCATAGAGGAGGATTCCGCGCGCATTGTGCCCATCGCGGCCCGCTCTTCCCACTTCTTGGTAGTAGGAGGTGATCGATCCGGGGATGTCAAAATGGATGACAAAGCGCAAATTGGACTTATCGATCCCCATGCCAAGCGCTGTCGTTGCGACAACGACTTTGTAGTGATCGTTGGAGAATGCAGTTTGGATCCGCCGCTTTTCCTCAGAGTCGAGACCTGCATGATAGGCGATTGTGGAGATCGCTTCTTCTGCAAGGTAGGAGGCAACGAGCTCCGTATTTTCCCGCGTGGCGCAGTAAATAAGACCCGATCCATCGAGTTCTTCTAGAAGGGGTTTGCAGAGGGCGAGCTTTTCTGCAGAACCGTGAGAGTGGAGGACAGAGAGATGGATATTGGGGCGGTTCATGCTTTCGCGATGGACGGGAATGTCGCCGAGCTGTTTTTGGATATCCTTTTCGACGCGCGCATCGGCCGTGGCTGTGAGAGCTAGAATTTTGACGTCAGGGCCGCATCTGCTGATAAACGGGAGGATCTGGCGGTAGCTGGGGCGGAAATCATGCCCCCATGTGGAGATGCAGTGCGCCTCATCGATGACGACGAGAGTGAGGGGGAGGCTTTGTAGAAAGTGGGCGCGGTCGATGTGGCTGAGCTGTTCAGGGGAGACAAAGAGGACCTGGAGCTTGCCGCTTGCAGCGAGGCCCATAGCAAGGGCGTTTTCCTCATCCGATTGATCGCTGTTAATTGAGGCGGCGGGGATCTGAAACCGGTTTTTGAGCTGGTCGATTTGGTCGCGCATCAGGGCAAGCAAGGGAGAAATCACGAGGGTGGTGCCGCCGAGAATGCAGGAGGGGAGCTGGTAAAGGAGGGATTTGCCGTGACCTGTCGGCTGGATGCAAAGGAGCTTCCCTTCGTGCAAAAGGGCTTCGATCGCCTCGCGCTGTCCTTTGCGAAACGTTTCAAATCCAAATTTTTCTTTAAGAAGCGCATGGAGTTGCATGGGAGCCCGATTGTACTGAATTCTTGCATTTTTTAGGAGGGCAGTATACGATTTAACCTCTCTTAAGATGCCGATGTGGTGGAATGGTAGACGCGGTAGACTCAAACTCTACTCTTAGCAATAAGGTGCTGGTTCGAGTCCAGTCATCGGCAATTCTCACACGATAATTCCAGGACTTCTAATGACAACGATAGGCAATACTGCCAATTTGGGTGCGATCTATAATGAGAATTTCACGTATTACTACACACGCCGTATGCTGGATCGGGCCATAGACGGGAACGGCTACGATAACGACAAATTATATACGGATGCAGAGAAAAAGCAGCTAAGGGACGTCACCCAATTCGTCTATGATGACATTGTTTGCCAGGCTCCTTTAGAGGAGCGGACGGCAGTGGTCGCTTTGGGGCCATACTGGGCAAATAGGAGCTTTGTCCTAAATGCATTTTTCCAAGGGGGCGCCTATTTAGGAGCCTCCACTTTTTTCTCACACGTTGAGCCGATCTTTCCGGATGAAGTAAATAGACGATACCCTGGAATGCGGGCTGCAGCGCATATCGTGCTCGCCCATTTAATCCGCGAAGGGTATTCCCTGCAGCTCGATCTCGGGTGGATCACATGGGCTCCTACCCTTTGTAAGTTTTTAAAGCAGCAAAACTACCGTGTCCATGTGATCCATGTGACTCCAAGTGCGGAGAAACCTGAGGTCGCCGCCCCGAGTGTGGGATGGGAGAAGAACTTATGGGATGCAAATATTAATGATAACGGGAGAATTGCTGAACTCTCTAACATAGTGGATTCCATCAGTTTTTACTATGAGATGCCAGATGGTATGCAGAGATTGGCTGCCGGTTGGAATGATCGCAAAGTCACGGTGTGCGATGCAGAGAAGTATGACTTAATTAAACAATTTCACGAGGGGGTGTCTGGAAAATGGCCATTGTAACAGTTTGCAATCTAGATGCGATTTATAATCAGGATTTTCAGTATTCTTTGCCGCGCACAATCCTCGAGAACTTTCAAGTAGGTTTGGGTTTTGGACGCAAAGAGAAATACACAGACGAGGAGCAAAGGGCGCTTTGCCAGGATATTCAGGGAATTTGGAATCGGATCCTCGAGAAAAATCCACCCAAAGAGAAGATCGCAGTGATCACTGCGGGAGCGCCTGGCGCAGGTAAGACGATGCTGCTCGAGACGCTCCATCTGAATTATGCTTACATCGATCCCGATGCGGTATGTCTTAAGCAGATGGAGGCCACATATGGATCAGAAGAGCCGAACTACGACAAATGGCGCGCTGGTTCCAATGCGGCAAATCACATTATTTTGGGGAATTTGATTCGGGAAGGGATTGCTTTTCGCTTTGGAACAACGAGCTCCAGTGATCAGACGTGGAGATTTTTTAAATTTCTAAAAGAAACGGGCTATCAGATTCACTTAATCCACGTGACCGCTCCCGATTCGGTGCGCTGGGATTCTATCCAAGAGCGGGATAAGACCTTCATTCAAACGACGGAAGAGGATGTCCGCAGTAAAGGGGACCTTGTGCCGCAGAGGATTTCCGATACTTTTCTCAAGTATGCAGATCAAATTGATTTTTACTATCGGGATGCTAGAGATGCCCCCGCTACGTTAGCTGCAACCTGGGCAGACAAGAAGGTGACGGTCATCAATGAAGCGGCTTATGAGAACATTTGGGAGATACACAATGCCATTTGCAATCGCCTAGATAAAAATGCGCTCCTTTGGGAAAATACCGTTGGTGAATAGCTGTCTTTTAGAATATCAACTTTTTTTGTTTGATTTCGATGGGCTCCTCGTCGATACGGAGCCCACCCATTTTTCTGCGTATGTCGCTCTTTGTGAAGGGCGTGGGTGCGCGTGGAAATGGAACTTTGAGGAGTTTTGTCACCGCGCACATGGCAAGGCGATGGGGATCTGGGATGCTCTAGAGAAGGAATATCCTCAGATGTTCTCTCATGGACAAACCCGTGAGATGCTCTACGAGGAGAAAAAGCGCATTTATGTCGAGATGCTAAAAAGCCGTCCCCCTCTATTCATGCCAGGGGCCCTTGAGCTGATAGAAGAATTGGAGAAGGCGGGGATTCCGCGGGCTGTTGTGACCAATTCGCCAAGAGAACAGATCGAGCTCATTAAAGCCGCTCTTCCCGAGCTCCAGAAAATCTCTTTATGGGTGACGCGGGAGGATTATGCCAGGGCAAAACCTGCTCCCGATGGGTATCTCCACGCGATCCAGCGTTTGGGAAAGGCAGGCGATCGGATCATCGGCTTTGAGGACACAAAGAAAGGGCTCGAGGCGCTTCTTGCCGCAGGGGTAGATGCCGTCCTCGTTTGCCCAGAACACTTGCCTCATGTCAAGGAATGTCTTGCACTGGGTGCAAAACATCTCAATAAATTACCTCTTTAAGAAAAAGGCCATGGGGGGGAGCAGAGGGACCTGAGCGCCTGCGATCGCAGGAGGCGAAGATCTCTGGCAGCTCCTCAAGAGCGATCTTTCCGGAAGAGACGGCGAGCAGAGTGCCGACGATATTGCGCACCATTTTGTACAAGAATCCATTCCCCTCAAATTCTAGGCGGATCCCTCCCTCCTCTTCGATGCAATCGAGGCGGTAGAGGGTACGCACCGCAGATTTTCTCTCAGAGGCATTGACAAATGCGGAAAAGTCATGAGTGCCTACGAATGCTTGAGCCGCTTTGCGGAGAAGTGCTAGGTCAACGGAATGAAAGACGTGGTAGGCGTAGGGGAGTTTAAACGGGTTTCGGACGGGATCTAAGTGGAGATGATAGTGGTAAATTTTCCCTTTAGCGCTGTAGCGGGCGTGGAAGGTCTCTTGTACAGGCTCAAGCGAGCGGATCCGGATTGTCTCGGGGAGGATTCCGTTGAGCGAGGCGAGGGTTTTTGCTGTGTCGATGGGAAGAGCGGTCTTAAAATGGGCGGTTTGACCGTGGGCGTGTACCCCTGCATCGGTGCGCCCAGAGCCTGTCAGGTCGGTAGGGGCGCGCAGCACGGTAATCAGCGCATTTTGGATGAGCGTTTGGATCGAGGTACTGTTAGATTGCACCTGCCACCCGCAAAATAGAGTGCCGTCATAGGCGATGGTGAGCTTATAGCAGGGCATGGGCAAGGAGGAGATCCTCGGGGGTTGTGACTTTAAAATTGGTAGATCTACCCTTAACGAGCCGAATCGGATGGCCCGTCAGTTGGACGAGGGAGTTATCATCGGTCACTAACTCTCCCTCAGAGAGGGCGTAGCCGGCTTTGAGTAGGTCGGTGCGGCAAACTTGGGGGGTCTGCATCTCCCAAAGCTTCTCACGAGGGACGTTCTTTTGAATGAACCCCTTAGAATCGCTCTCTTTGATCGTATTTTGGACGGGAAGGGCAAGGGTAGCCGCTCCTCCCTCTTTCGCTGCAAGGAGGACACTTTCGAGGTCGTCCGGGTGTAGAAATGGCCGGGCGCTATCGTGGATACAGACAAATTCTGTCGTGACGAGCTGGAGTCCATTAAAGACTGAGTCTTGGCGCCGCTCTCCTGGGCTTGCAAACCGGGCGCCGGGAAATAGGGATCGGTAAGCCTCTTCACAGATGACGATGAGGTCTGTGATTAGAGGAGAATTTTTAAGGGTTTCAAAGCTGTGGAGCGCAAGGGGGCGGCCCCTTAAGTCGAGATACTGCTTGGGGAGGGAACTTTGCATCCGCGTACCGCGGCCACCGGCTAATAGGAGAGCTGTAAACATAGAGTAACGGGGCAAAGTGCAGCGTAAGGTCACTGCACCTTGCAAACAAGAGCTTAGGAAAGGTGTTTGCTGACGAGTTTAGTCATTTCAAACATGTTAACAGCTTTTTTGCTGCCAAATACTTTCGCGAGCTTTTCATCGGGGTTGATGTTGCGCTTGTTTTTTGTATCTTGGCATTTGTTCGACTTGATGTACGCCCAGAGTTTCTTTGTGACTTCGGTACGAGCCATAGGACCGCGTCCTACGACTGCTGTGAGTTCCTCGGTGAGTTGCATCGGCTGCATGAACTTGGATTTTTTCTCTTTTGCCATTACATTCTCCTTCTTAATAGCATTCGCTGGGCGCCTATTCCCAAGATACGTCTCGGGTGGCCGCCTCGAGGCAAGGACAGTTTGTTT
Organism: Verrucomicrobiota bacterium; assembly: GCA_018240135.1. GTDB lineage: Bacteria > Chlamydiota > Chlamydiia > Chlamydiales > Rhabdochlamydiaceae > SZAS-13. The sequence continues at coordinate 7,838 of JAFEGI010000002.1, read as the reverse complement.
CCTCGAATGTCAATTTGTATCTCTCTAGGGAATTTATAGTCAAAAAAAATCGCCCTAGGTTTCCATTAAAAACAGGCGATTTCTCTCGAGAGGCTGGTTTAGTGATCTGATTATTAACCTGTTGTGCCACGGTTTTTGAGAGAAAAAAACTTTACTCAAAAACTCTTGCATGGCACCTTCTACGGTAATGTTTGCAGTACAAACTCCTAGTAGATTAGCAAGGCAATTGCAAAGGTGCTCCACAGATGGAGAGCGGCTGGGCGTGCTCAGCGCCTTTGCATTCGATTGTCCTTCATCGGGAACAGAGGAGGGGGATCTTATCCTCAAATCGCTCCTTGCAATCGGTCAGGGGCATCTTTTCCAAGGGTGTGATGGGGATTTCTCTGAGTTAATCGAGGCGCTTTTACCCGTTGAAAAATTTTATAAGGAGATGGGGGGGATTGTCGGCTATCACGTGGCGATGCTGCGGCATATGAAACACTCTCGCAAGGGGCAGGTGGGAAGAGAGGTCTACACCCCCCCTTCTGGGATCGATATCTCATCCGATACTCCTGAGGTGCGGGCCTACACAGAAGAGGGGCTAGCGAATCTCCCCTATCTTGCAGAACTGTACCCATTGGGAGGAACGGCGGATCGGTTGCGCCTCATCGATCCCGAAACGGGAGAGCCGCTCCCTGCAGCGCGTCTTCCGTTCTGCGGGCGTACTCTCCTCGAAGGGCTCATTCGAGACGTGCAGGCGCGCGAGAACCTCTATTACGAACGATTTGGACAGCATGTGACTGTACCGATTGCAATGATGACCTCTTTTGAAAAGGAAAATCACCAGAGAGTGATCGCCATTTTTGAGGAGAATGACTGGTTTGGCAGGCCGCGCGATGCGTTCCGCTTTTTCCGTCAACCCGTCGTCCCCACCATGGATCAAAATGGGGTTTGGTGCACTGTGGCTCCGATGAAGCTGCTGATGAAGCCGGGGGGGCATGGCGTGATCTGGAAGGTCGCTGAAGATGCAGGGGTATTTGTGTGGCTTCTTAAGCGAGGCCAGCGCAAGTTGCTGGTTCGCCAAATCAATAATCCGATTGCAGGAGTCGATCACGGTCTTTTGACATTTTGCGGTGTGGGATTTGGTCGCGATATGCGGTTTGGATTTGCTTCCTGCCCCCGTTTGGTGCGGGCTGCAGAAGGGGTGAATATCTCGATCGAGAGAGAGGATGGACTCCGCTGTCTTACAAATATTGAATACTGCGATTTTACAAAGCGTGGGATCGCCGATTCTCCTCGAGAAGAGGGGAGTCCCTATTCCCAGTTTCCCTCGAATACCAATATCCTCTTTGCCGATATTGCTGCGATTCGTGAGGCCGTCAAGTTGTGTCCCATTCCCGGGATGCTCGTGAATTTAAAGATGCATGCTGAGCGCGAGGTCGCCAGATTAGAGTCGACCATGCAAAATATTGCCGACTGCTTTTGGTATGCAGAGGATCCAAAGACGTTTTTGACCTATAACGCCCGGCAGAAGACGATCTCTACGACGAAGAGGGAATTTCTGGGCGGCACGCTTTTAGAGACCCCAGAGGGGTGCTTCTACGACATGCTCTTGAATGCGCACGATCTCCTCACCCGCTACTGCGGGTTTTCTGTGCCCGAGCTGCCGACTGCGCAGCACTATGTGGAAAGTGGTCCTACTTTCCTTTTTCTCTACCACCCTGCCCTAGGCCCGCTTTACGCGCGTATTGCGGAAAAGCTCCGAGGGGGCATTTTATCTCCTGGAGCGGAAGTAGAGCTTGAGATTGCCGATGTGGAGATCGAGAATCTCGAAGTGAAGGGATCGCTCAGGGTTCATGCCTTGCTGCCCTTAAAAGATGGGGGGAAATGCCGCTTGAAAAACGTGCGCATCGAAAATAGGGGAATCGACTTCTCTAAAGAGAACCTATATTGGAAAAATCAGATTGCGCGCCATGAGTGCTGTGAGATTATCCTACATGGAAATGGGGAGTTTTGCGCAGAAGATCTCGTTTTTTCAGGAGATCTGCGAATCGAGGTAGACAGCGGGACGATTGTAAGAGCTTACATGGAAAATGGAAGGGTGAAATATGAAAGGCAGCAGATTAAAGCACCTGCTGCCCAAGATGCATAGAAATTAACCAGTGATCCAGGAAAACCAGCCACGAGCTGCAGGCTGTGCTGCTGCTGTTGTTGTAGCTGCTGCTGCAGGAGCTGCGCCTTCTGCTGCTGCAGGTGCGCCTTCCGCTGCTGGTGCTGTAGTGGCTTCTGGTGCTGGTGCAGCTTCCGTGCCAGTTCCTCGTGTGAAGAGGCCATAGTAGAAAGCGCCGCCAATTGCAGCCGCTGCTACAACTACAGCCGCAATGAGGATAGGTTGTTGGTTTGCGCTTGCAAACTCTCTTACTGCCGCGAAATAGGGTCTAACTACTTCTGCAACTTTAGCGCCGCAGTCATAGAAAAATCCGCCGACAGAACCCACTGTATTGCGAGTCCAATTTGCAGCAGAGTAGATGTGGTTGCTGATTGAAGAGCAGCATCCGGTATTTGTAGTGCCAATTGCATTTGCCATAAGAGACCTCCTGATAAAGATAGAGTTTAGATTCCCGAAGAGAAAACATGCAAGCTAAAATCTGCGTTCTGATCTTCCTCTTCGAGGCTCCCAATTGGCTGTCCAAAAAGGAGCGCCAACTGAAACTTTGACTGATTATAAGGTCATGAAAATTATTGTAAAGGAAAGGTTAAGGATCGGTAAATTTTTGACATATTGCCCTAGGTGCGCTACAATGAGGTCCCAGGAGAATCCGATGAACGAACAAGTTGCCACCCACATCAAAGAGATTGAAAGCCGCCTTTTGCACATGATGAGGTATCTTTGACTTGGGAAAAAAAGAAGAGCTGGTTAAACAGCTCGAAGCAGAGATGGAAACGCCCACCTTTTGGGATGATAATCGCGCTGCACAGAAGATCATCGCCGAGTGCAATACGTTAAAGGCGTGGACAATTCCCTATCGAGAACTCAAAGAGCGTTTTGAGAATGTCAAAGCGCTGCTTCCCGAAGTCGATGAAGCGAGTGATGGGGAGTTCTTTGCTGAGCTCGTGGCGGAGCTGCAGGCCATAGACAAGGTGCTAGCCGAGCTCGAAGTGCGCAAGATGCTCTCTGGCGAGCTTGACAGCAAGAATTGCTTTTTGAGCATTAACTCGGGTGCAGGGGGAACAGAGGCATGCGATTGGGCGCAGATGCTCTCGCGCATGTATCAACGCTGGGCAGCAAGAAGAGGTTGGAAAGTGGAAGTGCTCGATTTTGTCGATGGAGACGTCGCTGGAGTCAAGAGCGTCACGATCAAAATCCTCGGTCCCTTCGCCTATGGGTACTGCAAAGCGGAGCGGGGCGTGCACCGCCTGGTGCGCATTTCCCCTTACGATAGCAATGCGCGCCGTCATACCAGTTTTGCCTCTGTAGATGTCACTCCCGAGGTGGATGATGACATTGAAATCGAAATCCGCCCCGACCAGATTCGCGTCGACACCTACCGCGCTTCAGGTGCCGGCGGTCAGCATGTGAACAAAACCGATTCTGCCGTGAGGATTACTCACTTGACTGAAGGGATCATCGTCTCCTGTCAGAGTGAGCGCAGTCAGATCCAGAACCGAGAGACGTGCATGAAGATGCTCCGGGCTAAGCTCTACGAGAAGGAGCTGCTTGAGAGGGAGAGCAAACTCAAGGAGATGGCGGGGGAAAAGAAAGACAACGCCTGGGGGTCGCAGATCCGTAATTACGTGTTTCAACCCTATACTCTTGTGAAAGATACCCGAACCAAATATGAAGTGGGGAACATCCATGCGGTCATGGATGGAGAGATCGATGATTTTATCAATGCCTACCTGAAGGAGTTCGGTTAAGAAATGAGCGAGATAGATATCCGCTACACCTACGTCACCGATACCCCTTACTTGCGCGACTGGGTAAGCAACCCCGAAGTGCGTTACTGGTTTCCCGTCTTAGAGCAGAAGGAGATCGATGATGCTGTGCAGTGTTGGATCGGCTTCAGCCGCTACAGCTCGAGTTTGACTGCCACCTCAAATGGAACCCCTTGCGCGATAGGGACGTTGTTTTTGATGCCTTACCGGAAGGTGGCTCACCATTGTCTATTTAAGCTCGTGGTCGATCCGAAATTTCAAGGCAAGGGGATTGGCTCTTTGCTGCTGCGCAACTTAAAGCACCTCGCGAAAAACTACTTTCACCTCGAGTTGATGCACACTGAAGTGTTTGAGGGAAATGCGCGTTGGATCCATGTCCTTGAAAAACACGACTTCCGCGTCTTTGCAAAGCAAGAGCGTTATGTTAAAGAAGAGGGGAACTACCGCGCGCGCATCCTTTACCAAAGTGATCTCTCATGAGTCAGAAGCTTCCCATTACATTTCGTCCTACAAACGAGGAGGATGCAGCGCCTTTGACAAAGTGGCTTACAGATCCACAAATCCTCCGCTGGTTTCCTATGATCGATGCGCGCGAGATTGAAGATGCGGTGCGCATATGGATCGGTTACTCCCGGATGGAGGCAGGGATCTCCGTCGATTGGGAAGGGGAGGTCTGCGGGATGGCGAACCTCTACATACAGCCCTTTAAAAAGCTTGCGCATACCTGCCTTTTTTCCGTGATCGTTAAGGAAGAGATGCGGGGCAAAGGGGTGGGAGGGGATCTGCTAACGCGCCTCATGCAACATGCGAAAGAGAAGTTTCAGATCGAGATTCTCCACCTCGAGGTCTACGAGGGAAACCCTGCGAAAAATCTCTATCAGAGAGCGGGTTTTAAAGAGTATGGCCGCCAAGAGCATTTCATCAAAGAGGAGGGGAAGTATCTCGCTAAAATCTTTATGCAGAAAGATCTCTAAGAGGTTGTTTAAAAAGAAAAAAGTCGCACCTCCTATGGGCAACCATTACGACCTTCAGGCCATTTACGAAGAGATCAACCAGGGCTACTTCAATGGGGAGCTTAAACTTACCATCGCATGGTTTGGGGATGCGAGCCGCACCTGCCGCAGATCGCGCAAGCTAGGGCTTTACCATTTTCAAAAAAAAACCATTCAGATCCACCGGCTGCTCGATCACCCCGATTTTCCCCATTACTTTATCTCTTATGTGGTGTATCATGAGATGCTCCACAGCGTCCATCCTCCAGTAAAAGCAAAACGGGGGAGGTATCAGATTCATCACGGCGTGTTCAAGGAGCAGGAAAAACGGTTCGCTCACTACGCGCTTGCCAAGCAGTGGGAGAAGGAAAATAAACGGATGTTCTTTTATGGCAGGTCATAGTAAGTGGGCAAATATCAAGCACCGGAAGGGAAAAGCAGACGCCATCAAGGGCAAGCTCTATTCCCGCGCTACCAAAGAGATCATTAGCGCTGTCAAACAGGGCGGACCCGATCCTAAGACAAATACGAAATTGCGCCTGGCGATCCAAAAAGCCAAAGCTGTGAATCTCCCCTCAGATAACATCGAGCGCAATATCAAAAAGGCGACGAGTGCAGACCAAGCCGATTTTGTCGAGATGACCTATGAGCTCTATGGCTACGGCGGTGTGGGGATTATCGCAGAGGTGATGACGGACAACCGCAACCGGATCTCCTCCGATATGCGGATTGCCACCAACAAGAAGGGAGGGACAGTCGCTAGCCCCGGCTCTGTCGCGTTTAATTTTGAGCGAAAAGGGGTGATCCAAGTCTTAAGAAAACATGCTGAGGAAGATGCGCTCTTTCTAGCCGTTACAGAGGCGGGAGCGGAGGATTTCGAAGCGGCTGAAGACCTCTATATCATTACCACACCTCCCGATGCGCTTTTTTCTGTTAAAGAGCGGATCGAGCAGATGGGAATCCCCTGTGAAGAGGCGGAGCTCCAAATGATTCCCAAAGTCTATGTCACATGCGACGGCGAAGCGGCAAAGCTCAATCTCGAGCTCATCGAGTACCTAGAGGGCCTCGACGATGTCGACGTCGTCTATCACAATATGGAATTGACCTCTTAGCCCCAAGAATCATTTTCTTTGCGCCTTTGCATTTTAAAAGGGCTTTGTTGCATAAATAGGAAATTTTACCACAGAGACGGGAAACCACAGAGAGGAAATTCATATTTTAAATCGACAGAAGCTAATTTCAACGACAGTCTCTAGGAGGGCAATTTGAAAATTTCTCCTCTGTGGTTTCCCATCTCTGTGGTAAAATTCGAACATTTACGCAGCAAGGCCTTTTAAAAGGGGAATAACGCTAAGACGCAAAGAAGAATGTATCTTGTGTTTTTGTTGCTTTAATTGACATCTTTATTTCTCTATTGTATAATTTGTTGCAACTAGAGTAATTAACCATGTCTTCATTGTTGTTATTAAATTCGTTTGCCGTTGCTGCAAATAACTCCTTTTTTTCAAAAAATAAAGAATTTATTTCAATTGGTAGCGAGCCAGGCATGGTCGTGTCTAAACCCTTCCCTAAGAGGCGGTTTGGGCTATTTTCTCCTAGTTTTTCGGAGGAGGAGAAGCAGACCCATCGGAGGACGTGGGAGATATTCGAAAAGGCGCTTCAGGAAACGATAGGACAAGAGAAGATCGACTGGATCCAAAAACGGTACCAATCCCATGCCAATTTCAAGGCATTGCGCCTTTCTGGATCCCCTCTTTTGCCAGAGCATATTGAAATGTTTAGTGCAGGGATTGCTCAGGTGCGCAAAAAAGATATTTTCTATGTGAAAGAGATGACGCGCGCTCAGATCGCTGCAGAGATAGAGCGCAAACAGGTGCTCCCATTAATTGGAGCTTACACAGAACCTGAGACAGTCTTGGGGACGCCTACTACAATGAGCGCCCATTTTTTGCATGACACCTTTGACATAGATAAGCAGAAACAGATTCTCTTTTCTGATGCAGCGAAGATTAGTTTTGAAGCGTGGGCCGACAGGATGGCTAAAGTCACCGTCAATAAGGAGCTAATTAAGGGGCAGCTGCTTCCTGTTAGGGGAACAGATGGGCAGATTGATTACTACAAGGTGCACTGCAAAATTGATAAAGGGCAAGGGCTTGTCGCCTATGCTTTAAAACCTGCAGCTTCTGATTCGACGCTAAGACCTCTTCTCGTGTTTCGGCCGACCCAGTTTAGTTTATCGGGTCAGGGAGCAATCCCTGCGTTTTTAAATAACTGCCAACCGCGGATCGGGATGTTCGGATGGTTGGGAGCTCAAGCGGAATTTCAGGCGCTGATGAAGGATCCCGATTTTAAGCAAATCGATCTGATTGGATATAGTCTCGGCGGCGTCCACGCGCAGCGTTTTCTTGCAGAGCATCATCAGCACGTGCGCCACGTCAGATTTTATGCAGACCCGAGTTTAGAGGCGGGCGTAACGGAGAAGTTTGCTGAGGAAATAAATCGCATGCCCAGGCGCAAAGAGCCCCTCCACATCCAAATTTTTCAGGTCGAAGGGGACCCTTGCCCTCACGCGGGAGAAAAACACCTAGGCTGGGGAATCACCCATCCCGATGTGATTATCCAGCTGTTTCATATCACGGTATCGAATCATAAGGAGTGGGACCGAACCTACCTGCACGCATTCCGTCCTTTCGATTCGCGTGGTGTGGAGTACTCTGTAAAGGTCCATGACAAACCCGACGAGCTGAGCCTTTTGCTCAATAACCCGAAGCGAAGTGAAGAGGCGGCTTACTATTCTTATCTGCATAGCAAATGGAGCCCTGTCGTGAGCGCATTTTTTACCGCTCTAGAGAAACTTCTCTACTTCTTCTCTTGGGTCACAGGACTGCCTATCTTACGCTAACAAACGTCCCCACATTGTGCACATCCTCG
>JAFEGI010000029.1 GCA_018240135.1 Verrucomicrobiota bacterium | reverse complement strand
TAGGGTTCTTTTTGCCTATTTTCGTTTCAATTTTTGGGGGTAATATCACTCTCCGAATATGACCCCCAAAATTTGAAACGAAATTTGGCCAAAATAATCCCGAAAATCGACGAAGCCTAATTTCGCAGAAGGTCTCTAACTTATTTATGGATGGCGCGCCCCTCCGCTGCGAGGGCCGCCTCCTTCACCGCTTCTGAAAGAGTCGGATGCGCGTGGGGGGTGTTTGCTATGTCGGCAAGCGTAGCGCGCTTTTGAAGCGCTAAGGCCCCTTCGGCGATCAGTTCAGAAGCATGTCCTCCTAGAATGTGGATACCAAGTACCGTTCCCCGTTTCTCCTCTGCAACAATCTTTACAAATCCTAGCTCCTCTCCGACGCACCGCGCTCGCGAGTTCGCTTTAAAAGGAAAAGTGCCTACCTTAACTCCAAAACCAGCCGCTTTTGCCTCGGCTTCGGTAAGGCCTACCGCTCCTACTTCTGGGTGGGTATAGACGACGTTGGGAATGGCCGCATATTCGATTTTGGGGTGGTGACCAGCTAAGATTTCGGCGACAGCGATCCCTTCTTCAGAGGCTTTATGAGCGAGCATGGGACCATCGACGAGATCTCCAATCGCAAAGATGTTGGGAATATTCGTGCGGAATTGCCCGTCGATTTCGACAAATCCCTTGGGCGTCAAAGCAATCCCCGCGCTCTCAAGGCCAAGTCCTTGTGTATAGGGGCGCCTTCCCACGGCAATCAGGACCGCATCTGCCGAAAATTGCGTTTCCCCTACGGAAAGGGTGATCTCCCGATCGGTCATTTGTGCAGAGGTGACCTTTGAACTTAAGTGAAAAGTCATCCCTTGGGCTGTCAGAAGTTGCTGGAGCTCCTTGGAGAGGGCGATGTCGAGGGTCGGGCAGATCCGATCCAAGAACTCAATGAAGGTGACAGAACACCCAAGGCGCGCATAGACAGAACCGAGCTCTACGCCGATCACCCCTGCGCCAATGACGAGGAGGCGTTTTGGGATCTCTTTTAGTGCAAGGGCTCCTGTAGAGGAGAGGATCCGCTTTTCATCAAAGGGGAGAAAGGGGAGGGGAATTGGCTCAGATCCTGTTGCGAGGAGGATATGGCGCGTCTCAATAGTTTCTTCTCCCACGGCAATTTGTGTGGGACTTTTAAGTTGCGCAACGCCTGTATACTGGGTAATTTTCCCCCGTTTAAAAAGTGCGGCGATTCCTTGGTTAAAGGAGGCGACGATCTGGTTTTTTCGGGCCATCATCTGAGGGAAATCGGCGCGCAGAGAGTCATACGCAATCCCGAGAGCGTTTCCCTCTTTTTTTAATCGGGCATACACTTCTGTGGAGTGGAGAAGCGCCTTCGAGGGGATGCATCCGACATTGAGACAGGTGCCGCCAAGTTCTGCGCGCTTTTCAATGCATGCAGTTTTCAGTCCTAGCTGCGCAGCGCGCAATGCTGCGACATAGCCACCAGGTCCAGATCCAATTACGACAACATCGTACATAACTATAAATCCAGAAGTAAGCGGGAGGGTTCTTCTAAACTCTGTTTCAGATGCACGAGGAAAAGCACCGCTTCTCTGCCATCGACGATCCGATGGTCGTAGCTAAGAGCCACATACATCATGGGGCGGATCACGACTTGTTCATTGACTGCAACTGGGCGCCGGACAATCGCGTGCATTCCTAAAATCGCGCTCTGCGGAGGATTTAATATGGGCGTTGAGAGCAGCGAGCCAAAAACCCCGCCATTTGTGATGGTGAAACTGCCGCCGCGCATGTCGTCGATGCCAATCTTTCCCTCACGCGCCTTTTTGGCATACGCTTCTAAATCCTTTTCAATTGCGCCAAAGCTCTTCTCATCACATCCGCGCAGCACAGGAACCATCAGCCCCCTTTCAGTTGAGACCGCAACGCCAATGTCGTAACTCTCTAGGGTCACGATTTCATCCCCATCGATGTAGGCGTTGATTTCGGGAACGGCTTTTAGTGCAGCCACAGCTCCCTTCACAAAGAAAGACATGAAACCCAGCTTTGCGCCATATTTTTTCAGGAAGTTGTCCTTTTCCCTGGAGCGGATCTCCATCACGGCAGAGAGGTCGATCTCATTGAAGGTGGTGAGCATGGCGGTTTGATTTTTCGCTTCCACGAGCTTCTGTGCGATCACTTTGCGCAGAGAGCTCATTTTTTTTCGCCCCGCCCTTTCAGGTGCAGGAGGGGGAGGGGTTACCTTAGGTGCCTCTTGGATCGAAGCGACAAAGTCAGGCACAAGAACTCGGGCGCTCTCTTTGGATGGCGTAGGAGGTGGAGCCGGCGGAGGGGCTACCTCTTCCACTTTTCCTTCCGTATCGACGTGGCCAATCACTTGACCAATTGTGACGGTTTGCCCCACTTGGACTGTTAGTTCTAACTTCCCACTTTGAGGGGCGTAGAGCACCTGGTTGACTTTATCGGTTTCCAGCTCGAGAATTTCCTCATCCCGCTTGACGTAGCTGCCACTGGGTTTTAGGATGCGGCTTAAAGTGGCTTCTGATACCGATTCTCCCATCGTGGGGATCTTAATCTCGACTTTCATGTTGGATAGGCCCGCATTAAAATTTCATCCGCTTGTTTTTTGTGTAGAGCATGGGAGCCTGCAGCAGGGGAGGCGCTCCGATCTCTTCCGATATACTGGAGGCTCCCTTTTGCTCCAAGCAGTTCTGCAAGATGGGGGCGGACATATTCCCAAGGACCCATGTTGCTATGCTCCTCCTGAACCCAGAAAAATTGGGTCGCATCCCGGTAGTTTTCGAGGACTTTTTGAACTCTCTCCTTAGGGAACGGATAGAGCTCTTCGATCCGAATTAGCCCACACTCTTTTTGCAGCCCCTTCTTTTCCCTTTCTGCGAGTAGTTCGTAGTAGATCTTCCCGCTGCAGAAAAGAAGTCGTTTTGCTTCAATAGCTCCGTCTTCAATCACCTCCTGAAAACTCCCTTCGGCAAGATCGCGGATGCTTGAGACGCAGGCAGGGTGGCGCAGCAGCGCCTTTGGAGTGAAGAGGACAAGGGGCTTTTTGATTGCAAGAAGCGCTTGCGCCCTTAGAATGTGAAAGAGCTGAGAGGGGGTCGAGCAGTTGGCAATTCGCATATTTTCATGCCCTGCTAGCTGTAAGAAGCGCTCGATCCGCGCCGAAGAGTGCTCCGGCCCTTGTCCCTCATACCCATGCGGCAAGAGGAGGGTCAAATTGGTCGAGAGGTTCCACTTTTGCTCAGCAGAGGCGATGTACTGGTCGATGATCACCTGAGCCCCGTTTGCGAAATCTCCAAACTGCGCCTCCCAGATCACAAGGGACTGAGGATAGGCAAGGCTGTAGCCAAATTCGAAGCCGAGCACGGCAAATTCAGAGAGATGGGAATTGAATACATCAAAAGGGGCTTGGGAATAGCTTAAATGGGAGAGGGGAAAGTAACGCTCCTCTTTGACTTGATCGACCCAAACCGCATGGCGGTGGGAGAAGGTTCCTCTGCGCACATCTTGTCCAGAAAGGCGCACGTGGATCTTCTCTTCTAAAAGCGTCGCATAGGCGAGCATCTCCCCCATGCCCCAGTCGATGCTGGCCTTATCTGACCGTACCATCGCGAGCCGCTCCTGTAGAAGACGCTGGATTTTAGGATGGATGCGAAGTTGTTCTGGCGCCATGCAAAAGCGCTCGGCAAGAGAGACGAGCGTCTTTGCATCGACAGCTGTTCTAACTTTACTTGCTGCGGGTTCTTTAGCGACGGAGCGTTCGCTTTCCCCTTGCGCAGCGGATTGCACCGTCTCTAATGCGCGCTCCAAACTCTCCCTAAACGCATTTTCATAACTTGCAGCAGAGCTAGCATCGAGGACCCCTTCCTTGACAAGCTGCTCGAGAAAGAGCTCTCTTGCGGTTTTTCTTCCCTTGATCAGCGCATATTCGAGTGGCTGGGTGAAGGTCGGCTCATCGCTTTCGTTGTGTCCATATTTGCGGTAGCCATTGAGGTCGATGAAGACATCACATCCAAATTTTTGCCTGATCTCAATTGCCAGTTTTGCAATCCGCACGCAGCTTTCCGGATCTTCTGCATTCACATGAAATACAGGGGCGTTAAAGGCTTTGGCGATCTCTGTGCAGTAGCGCGTCGAGCGGGAGTCTTTTGGTAGCGTAGTAAATCCGATCTGGTTGTTAATGACGATATGGAGGGTTCCTCCCGTTCCATATCCATTGAGGCCAGAAAATTGCAGGGTCTCGTAGACGACCCCTTGCCCTGCAACCGCTGCATCCCCATGGATTAATATCGGCAAAATCTCTTGCTTTTGTGCCTCTCTTCCACTTACTTGCTGCTTAGCGCGGACGATCCCCTCGACCACGGGATCCACCGACTCGAGATGGCTTGGATTGGCGACAAGTGTCACCTGCAGTCCATGCAGATCCCCGACAAAACCCTTGTGATACTTCACATCGCCTGTTCCTTCAAACTCCCCTGGCGCATAAAACGTCTCAAACTCTCTAAAAATCGTCGCATACGACTTATTCAAAATATTCGCGAGCACATTTAACCGCCCGCGGTGCGCCATCCCCAGAACTGCTTCGCGGATGCTCAGCTCCCTGCCCTTGTCGATGAGTGCGCTGAGCATCGGAATTAGCGTCTCGGCCCCCTCTAGAGAAAACCGCTTTTGCCCCACATACTTGGTGTGCAAGAACGACTCAAAAAGCTCTGCGCGATTGAGGTTGTTGTAGATTTCTAGCCTTTCCTTGCCATCGAGCTGAAGGGGAAAAAAGGGTTCAATGCGACTTTGGATCCACTTTTCCATCTCCCGATTCGCAAGATCCATGTATTCAAAGCCCACCTGTCCGCAGTAGGTCTTTTTCAGCGCATCCACAATTGTCTGCAAGGGGGCGCTCTTTTCGGGCAAAAATCCGCAGGTGGGAAAGGGAAGCTGTCTTTCCGACTCCTGAAATCCTAAGGCGCTCAATTTGAGCTCCTCTGGCTCTATTCGCTCTTTGGTCTCTACTGGATTAAACCGCGCCATCAAATGGCCAAATTTTCGATAGGCATCAATCAGCAGGTAGATTCTCAGATCGGGGCTGCCCCCTTTTTCGGCTGAGGGCATGCTACTAGCGCCAAGCGCCATCCCTTCAAAGAAATAGCGCCACGAAGGATCTACGCTGGTGGGGTCTTGAAGAAAGCGCTGATAAAGGCTCTCCAATTCCGACAAGTTGGTCAAGTTGGCATAATCCATACCCTCCTTCTACCAAATTTAATATTTAAATCAATCCAATCCATCCCTTGCATATTTTTCTGGATCAGATCATACTCTCTCGGGTCTTGCATAAAAAAAAGGGCTTCGCTAAATAGAGCCTTTCAATCGCAGAGGGTAGGATGAACATCAAAAGTGAACGCTTAAAAAAACTCGAAGCTGAACTCCAAGATCTGTCTCAGTGGCTCAAGCTCGGCCTTGTCCCCAAAAAGGATATGCAGAAGCACCAAGAAGAGATGAAAGGCCTCCATGAGCGCATTTCTGAAGAGAAAGAGCGCCTCCGCTTCCTCAAAGAGAGTGGAGAGGTAGAAGAGTTTAGCGCTCCTAAGCGCCAAGCGGGACGCCAAGCTGTTCACGAGCCACAAAGCCTTCCCGATATCGATATCGCCGAAGAGGGATTCACCGATGCGGGCCTCGATATGGAGACAGAACCCTTTGAAAGTGAAACGACTGCCAGTGGCGAAGAGAGCGAAGAAGGGGATGAGGAAGCAGCGGGTGCTGAGGAAGAGGAAGAAGAGGATCCCTACAGCGATCGCAATCGCTGGCGCAGAGGGATTCTCGAAGACCCTGACGCGAATGATTGGTGAGATCAGTCTATATTTCCATATCCCTTTCTGCTCAAAAAAGTGCCCCTATTGCCACTTTTTCGTCCTTCCCGATCAGGCCAATTTAAAGGAAAAATTTGTCAAAGCGCTTCATCAAGAGCTTGCGCTGCGCCTGCCCCTGATTGAAGGCAAAAAGATCGTCTCTATCTACTTTGGGGGTGGTACTCCGACCAAACTCCCTCCCAAAGCCTTCCAATCGATCCTAGAGGCCCTTCCTCCGCTTGGCTCCGATGTCGAGATCACCCTCGAGACCAACCCTGAAGATGTCTCTCTCCCTCTGATTCAGGAGTTTAAATCACTAGGAATTAACCGCATCAGCATGGGGGTGCAGTCCCTCGACGACGCAGAGCTCCAAACCCTCGGAAGGCAGCACTCCGCAATAAAAGCCCTCTCTGCCATTGAGACCATCCAAGGTGCCGGGATCTCCAACCTTTCGATCGATCTCATGTTTGAGCTCCCCGGTCAAACCCTGGCCAGTTGGGAGCGCACGTTAGCTCGCCTCACCACACTTCCCATCGCGCACCTCTCCCTTTACAATCTCACTTTTGAGCCCCATACTCAATTCTTTAAAAAGCAGAAAGCCCTCCTTCCTCGCCTGCCTCCTCAGGAAGAAAGGCTAACCATGCTCGAAAGCGCGATCTCCCATCTCACTGCAATTGGTTTGGAGCGTTATGAGATCTCCGCCTTTGCGCGCAGCGGGGCGTATTCGCGCCACAATACGGGGTATTGGGTTGGTAGGCCCTTCCTCGGTCTGGGTCCCTCTGCCTTTAGCTACTGGGAAGGGGAGCGGTTTTCAAATGTGTCCCATCTGGGAAAATATGCAGAATCTCTTCAAAACGGCGCGTTTCCGGTCGATTTCCGGGAGACGCTCCCACCAGAAAAGGCCCTACGCGAGCTTCTAGCCATCGCTCTCCGTCTCACATGCGGCGTCAATCTATCGACCTTTTCCAGCCTCCCTCTTAACCTCCAGGCTACATGCGACCAGCTGATCCAGCGGGGCTGGCTCTATCGCCAAGGAGAGACCCTGCGTCTGACATCTCAAGGGCAGCTCTTCTACGATGCCGTCGCTACAGAGTTAGTGTAAAAAAAAAGCCGCCCCTCGGGGTTACCCGAGGGGCGGCTTCTAAGGGAAGGGGCTTAAATCCCCTGGACCCTTAAGATCTTGAGGCTCTGGTTAGAAAGGAGCTTCCGCTGTCTTTCTGGACTGAACGGCTAGTCTTTCTTTCTGAAAGAGGCGAGCACGTGCCTTTTGATTCTCAATGATATCCACTTGCCTGCGCAGTTTTGCCTCTTCTTCTTGTTCGGCTGTTTTAGGAGCCGCTAAGAGAGAAGAGTAGAATTTCGCAGCAGTAGTTAACTGTGTGCGGGCTTCTTGCGTAAGACCAGCATCATCATTTGCACGAGCTGTGTTCTTATCCATTTCGTGTTTGTCTTCAAGTAGTGTACCAGAGACCATTGCGTCAGAGTTCTCCTGAAACTTTCCAAGAGCATCTTGCTCATCAAGAAGCACTTTGAAAGCAGCGTGGACTCTGTCGTACTTATCCATTGCGTTAAACAGGACTTTTTCAGCTTCAGCGACTTTTGTATCGGCATCTTTACCTGCAATAGAAGCACCACTATCACGAGCCTGCTTGATGTCATCTAGCATTTTCTTGATAGCAGCGAACTCAGCATCTTCACCGAGTACAAGAGCAGAAGCGCTAGCATAGCCATCTCGAGCGAGTTTATACGCTCTAGCAGCTTTAAGCAGTTCTTCTTTTGCTTTTGCAACTCCACCCTCATTGACTCCCTCTACTCCATGGTAGAAGTTGTGAACGAGACCGTGGTTCTTTTGTTCACCATCCAGGTGTCGACCTGTCAGTTCTTCAAAGCGCTTCATATCGCTTTCGAGTTTCTCATTAAGAGCCTTCGCTGTTGCTTCGTAGCCAGCTTTTAAAGAGGCTTTAAGAGCATTCAAGCGCTCATCAGTTTTGCAAGCAGTCATCTCAGCGCGGAGATCGGCTTCTCTTCTTTGGAAGAGTGTCGCGCGAAGAGCGTTCTTCACATCGTTAAGGGACATGTTGAGGTCTTGTCCTACGAGAGTGAAGATCACTTGAGCTTTATTGTTAAAGCTCTCTTGATTTACCAGCGCGAGGTTTTGGCTTACGTACCCATTCACTAGATCTTTATAGATCTCTTGGCTGAGAAGGATTCTTGTGGTTTCAGCACGTACTGTGATTGCAATTTCTGGTTTAGAATAGCCAGCTGCTTTCGCATTAGCCTCTTCGCCACCTACTTTTGCATAAGCGTGGAGCTTAACTGCAACGAATTTCTGCATTGCGGCAGCATATTCAGCAAACTGTGGATTGTCAGCTGAAATCCCTAAGTCAGAAACACGTGCTTTGAAAGAGTTGTAAGCAGAAGCAACTTTATTTAAGTACTGCTCATTGGTAAACTCATACTTCTTGGCGCCTACTTCTGGCTTATATGTTACCATGCTTGCTTTATCCGCTTCATTTCTTACGGAGCCGCTCGCAAGCTCGATCTTCATGAGTTCGCGCTTTGCTGTGATTTGTACAAGAGCGTCTGTAGCATCTTTAAATTCTTGAATTTTGATGCTCTCTTTTCTGTCTGTTAGCCATGTGCTAATGAGGGACCAGAAAGCGAGATAGTACGCTGCAAATCCGAGAAATTGCGTAAACGAATTAGAAGCTTTGAGTACCATCGACTCATAGCGGGCATCCGCTTTAGTCTGGGTCAGAGCTTTATACGCTACGTCTTCAGCTGTCTGCGTTGCTGGTGGTACTTCAGCAGCAGGCTTAGGAGCCTCTGTTACAGCAGGCTTAACATCTGTTTCAACAGGTTTTTTAAAGTAATCTACAACCTTATTGAACCAATTTGGTGTAGATGTGAGTTCAGCCCCACAACCACCTACAGATGCCATATCAGCAGACTGAGCACCAACTACACTTTTAAGTTCTACGTTTGTTGTCATATATGTTCCCTCCGAGGAATTTAATTATCTTTTTATTCACGAGTACTGTCTTATTATAATTACCTCGGGATATATATTTCAATACTCTTAATTAATTTAAGTGATTAAAACAAAGAGTGTAGGGAAGTAAAAATTTTAGATATTATCTATCCAACGGGATAGAGCGTAGATAAAGCTAAGGCGATGGGCATTATAAAATTTCTTAAGGGCGACTTGATCATTGAGATCAAAGGTGGCCCCATCTCTTTCAGCTTGTTCTTGGAAAAAGCGCAGAAGTTCTTCTTTCTTTTCAAATTTTTCATCGATAAAGTAAGCGATCCCGTCGGAAAGCTCCTGCAAATGAATCGTATAGAACCGGTCAATGAGGTCAGTCGCTTTGTTTCGTAGGTTTTGAGGAATTTGAGAGGTGGAGGTCTCTTGGCACTGTTTTTTCAGCTGCGGTAGTTCTGTTCCAAGGAAACTCATCAGGTTTTCTCGATGTTTCTCCTTCAGATAATTGTAGATCCTTTCGTGGACCCCACCTAGAATGGCGCGCTGATTGTAAATTTCATCCAATGCGCGGGTTTTTTGGATGAGGGGGAGGTTGTCATACCAATTTGGGTCTGTAAAGTCGAAATCCTTTAGGTCGAGGTCTGCAGGGGCAGAAGGGGCCAAGGGTTTGGGCGCTGGCACTGTGGGTGCAATAGGAGGCGCGGTCCTGGCAGCCGCTTCCAGCGAATTCCAGATGTCGATGGCTTTTAAGCCCGTTTTGTAGATTGGATTGGTGGGATCCACCTCGAAGTCGTGCGATAGGATGGAGTCATTGAGGAGGGTGAGGCCTGCAGCTCCTAGGTGTTTTGGAGCCTCAGCAGGAGCGTGCTGCTTTTCATGTGCTCCTAATAGTGCCCTGGTGTAGGTTCTGACTTTTTCTGCATCTGGGGCCGGAAGGTTTGAGATGTAAGTCTTTGAGCCATCAGGGTTTGTTAGGTATGGTTTCGCTTCATAGGTAATGCCCCCAAAAGAGAAGAGGACAGTCATTCCTGTTGCTGCATTTGTTTGCATAATAAGCCCTAATGTGTTGACTTGTATTGTTTATAACATAAATAAGTTAACAAATCAATAATTATCAATTATTTTAATGTGTTTAAATCACTGATATTCAGTTGTATGGGCGATTTTATTAATTTGTTATGATTTTGTATTTTCGTTTTACTGATATATTATTTTGTGTTATAATTAAATTAACAAGGTGTAATTTATATGACATTAAATTCCAATTCGCTTCCTGGTTTTTTGTCATTCAAAGATGTTTGCCCAGGTGATCAAAAAGAGGCACCTCGAGCTAGCCTAATATCCTATGGGATAGGAGCTGGTAGGATTACAGGCGCCGTCAGCAATATCACGTCTGTGTTGGATGAGGCGGCCAGCCAGAGATTCGGCGTTGGAAATAGCGATGCTTCTCCCATTTGGCTGACTACGTCAGTGATTACAAGTGCAATGAACACGTGCCGCGCAA
Organism: Verrucomicrobiota bacterium; assembly: GCA_018240135.1. GTDB lineage: Bacteria > Chlamydiota > Chlamydiia > Chlamydiales > Rhabdochlamydiaceae > SZAS-13. Next base: position 9,468 of record JAFEGI010000029.1, on the reverse strand, counting down.
CCTATCAATTTTTCTCAAATTGGAAGAATTTCAGTTGGAGCGAAGTCAGAGACTCTCTCATAGAAATGGGATATGCCATTTCATTATCGATCAGCGATATATCCAACTATGTTCAGAAAGTTGTTAATTTTGTTGATTACTTTTCAAATTCTCCTCTCTGTAAGACCCTTGATAAATTATGCGCCTCTGTAAGGAATGTAATCACTATGCCGATGGTCGCTATTACAGTGCTCGGCAAGATGAGGGCTTTGATTAATGGAACGGTGTTTCGCTATAAATTGTGGCGTGCTGAGGATAAAGTGGCATTCTTGGAAAGAAAAGTGCTTGCAACGGCAAAGCGCAAATTAGACAAATATGAGAATTATAGGGCAAAGCTCCTCAGCCATGCGATTGCGTTGCATAACTCTCGTTGTGAGCGCCAGTTTGGGCTCGATGGACGTGAGGCTCAATCTCTGGAAACCCTATATCGAGATAAATCCAATCTAAGAAACGAGCTTCTTCAGCACCTCAAGCTCGATGCCAACTGCACCCTTTCCACTTTAGAGCTTGTGGGATTGAAGATTGAAATCGAAAAAAGTCAGGCGAGAAAGGAGAAGAAATTTACGAAGGTTTTAGGGGAAAATTGTTATGATGTGCTCTTCAAGGCTGCCACAAAGCAACAGATAGGCGATGTTCCTGGATTAATCAACCGGGTGAAGGCAGAGAGTACAAAAAGGCTTACAATTCACTCCTCTTCCTTGGTAATGTCCCTTGGCTTAGGGTGTATCACCGTACTTTCTATCCTGCTCAAGTTTGGCCGTGTCGTGCCATTAGTCTCGTTAATCTGTAGCGGGCTTTCACTTGCAATTGGGGCAGGGCGCATCGGTCTTGAAACTTGGAAGATGCAAGAGATATTCGAAGGTCCTGTTGGTAAGTACGATCGCCACTTTATCATTGCAGGGATGGTGTTTGGGGTTCTTTCCCTTGCTGCAACCATCGGCATTACGTTTTTCCTATCAGGCCCTCTTCTCCCAGCATTTGTAGCGATCCTCGCCACAATTGTCGCGTTTGGTTTTTCTTATTATTCTCTCCATTTGGTGAAGAAGAAAGAGGAGCGCTACCAGGCTTGGCTAGCAAGCAACAAATAAATAGTTTTCTTGCTTTATTAAAAGAAAGCATGTTATTTATTTTATAATTGCAAATCGATATAATAACGTCACGGCGGTGTTATTATTATGCAATTATCTAAATTGTATTATTACGAGCTAGTTGATTTTTCTTCTTGCACTCCTATTTCTACACCCAAGCCTGCTCCTTTTGTTCCTAGATATCAAGTAGTTACGAAGTCTGAGCCTGTGGATTTCATCTGGATCATCGATAAAATAAATGGTTTAGTCGCCTCTTCTGGGCTTGCCGCTAATTATGAGCGCCTCTGCTCGGGTTGGACTGTGCATAGCAAGCTAATGAAGATTCTAAGGGATCCTGAAAGACCAGAGGAAAAAGCGCTTGCTTATCTCCAGGAGCTTTCTAGTGACATGCTCATGCAAACGACATCGCGCACCTGTCTAGAGCGCATTCGAGAAAATGCGCCCGGCGCTCTCGAGGAGGCCCTTAGCGCATGCCGAAAGAAAATGTTCCTTAGTGGAATTAATATCTGCTTGCCGGTAGCTGCTGTTATCGTATCTTCAGTTTCTTTGCTTTCCCTATTCCTATTCAGCGGAGCTGCTGCGACTATTACGCTTGCAGCGCTTGGCTCGGTCATTGCACTGATCTGGATTGGATCGGAAGCCTATCAGCTGCATCAGGTGGATGTCGCGACAGACCCGGGCAAATGGGATAAATGGATTCTTCTCGCCTCTGCAGTCTGCGTCGTCGCCTCTTTAGCTTTTACGTGCCTATTTTTTCCTGGACTTGAGTCGATCGTCTGTGGATCTGTAGTGACAGGGGTATGGCTCACTGTGGATGCGGTTTCTTATGCCCGCATTAAGTACATGGAGTGGAGGGGGTAAGCCATGAATCTATTGATGGCGCATGAACTGGGGCTTTTACCGCGGCCGCACATGGTGCCCTCTCCTCAGATTAAACCCGTTCCTTCGGTGATTCCGCCCCGATTGAGGCCAGAGTGCCCCATAGCCCCTGTCGATCCGCGCGAGACGTTATCGGGATTTGCTTTGGATGGACTCACTGTAGCAGGAGCCTGTACTAGCTCAGGGCGAGCGGTATACCGATTGGGTTTACGTGTGCTTGAGGCGCCATTTTCTCACTCGATGCAGGCATTTGCAGTCCCTTCGATGGTCTCCTTACTCAGTGGTCCCCGCTCTGTTAAAGGGGGAATTCAGCAAATACAGGAAGCGGGAAAAGCGAATGACGTTTGGGGCGCATCCTTGGGGTCCATCAAGGTGGTAAGTGGGTGCGGAAATACCCTTTTGGGAGTGATCGCGCTGCCGAGTATCGCCCTTTCCCTTTCCACTTCGTTTACCTCTTCTCGATTTACCCATGTCGCCTTGAGTGTTCTTGGAAAGATCGGTAGCGGCCTATCTGCGATCACGAGTTTCTTATCGATCATTGGCAATAGTCTTAAAGTCCACGAGGGCAGGCTGCTCAGAAGCGCTCTTATGGAGATTTTGAATGATCCCAACCTCTCGCAAGAGGAGCGGGAGAAGAAGGCATTTTGCTACTTGAAGGAGCAAGTCACCTTTGGACCTGAAGAGAAAAAGGCATCTATCGCGCGCGCATCGTCAAAAGAATGTGTCGAGCTCCTTCAGAAAAAGGGGATGGAATCTGCTAAAGAAGTGGTCGCAAAAGTGCTAGATCAGAACTTAGAGGGACTCGTCTTAAGTGGGATTTCTTTAAGCTTGGCCTGCATTTCCATTCTCTGCGCAGTTGCAGCATTTGTCTTTACAGGTCCTGCTGCATTAACTGTTTTTGCGGCGGTTGGGCTTGTGACTTCTGTGGCGTGGCTTTGCATCGAGACGTATGGCTTCATCCAGGGTCTAGGAAGTGCTAAACCGGGGCAGTGGGATAAAGTGCTGCTGATTGCCTCTTCTGTAGCGGCGATTGCCTGTACGGTGTTTGCCTGTGTTTGCTCGGGAGGGATTGCCCCTATTGTGGTCGCAGTGGTCCTTGGCGGCTCCTGGCTAGCTGTGAACGCATTTTGCTACATCTGGATAGCAAATAAACCCTATACGCAAATTGAGCGGAAAGTGTTATAACCCTAAGATGTGCAAAGGGACTCCTATCTTACAGATTTTCTCTCTTATCTTGGTGCGGAAAAGGGGCTAGCGGAAAATACCCTGCAAGCCTACCGATCTGACATCGAAAGGTTTATGGGAGCGCTCCAGGGGAAAAGCCTAAAAGATGCAACAGAAGGGGATGTAATTGCCCATTTGGCGCATCTCAAAGAGAGCCAGTTTGCCACCAGTTCGATTTGCAGGGCGCTTGTCGCCATTAAGGAGATCTTCCGTTTTCTCAAGCGAGAAGGGGTCATTCCACTAGATATCACAGCCCTTCTCGATGCGCCAAAGATGTGGCAACTCATTCCAGAAGTGTTGACTCTTGCTGAAGTGGATGCCCTACTCAAAGTTCCAAGTCCTGAAGGAGCTGTAGGGGCTCTTTACCATGCAATTCTCACGACGCTATATGCATCGGGCCTTAGAGTCTCTGAGGTCTGCGGACTCAACCTACAAGATGTGGATGATGCGGTCGTTCGCGTGAAGGGCAAAGGGGGTAAGGAGCGGATCGTGCCGATTGCAAAGGTCGCTGTCGCTGCGATCGATCACTACTTAACCCATTTTCGCGGGGAGGGAGGGGAGGCTCTATTCGTTACGAGTAGAGGCCAGCGCGTAAGCCGCACCCAGGTCTGGAGAAGGGTTAAGCTCTATGCGAAGCAAGCGGGCATTCAGAAGAAGATCTCTCCCCATACGCTTCGCCATAGCTTTGCCACCCATCTGCTCGAAAATGGAGCCGATCTGCGCGTGATTCAAGAGATGTTAGGGCATGCGAGCGTAGCAACGACAGACCGGTACACACACATTAGCCAGCAGCACCTGAGCACCTCCTTCCATACCTTCCACCCCAGGCCGTAATTCAGAGGAAAAACGCAGAGACGCCAAGTCGGAATGCGTCTTTGCGTGGCTTTGTTGCACAAATAAATAGTTTTACCACAGAGACGGGAAACCACAGAGAAGAAATTTTCAAATTGCCTTCTTACTCGACTTAAGGTATGAGTTCCCTCTCTGTGGTTTCCCATCTCTGTGGTTTCCCATCTCTGTGGTTTCCCATCTCTGTGGTAAAATTCAAACATTTGCGCAACAAGGCCCCTTCGCGTTATTCTTTCCCAGCTTCTTTTTTGCGCGTGAGCTTGGCGTGGAGCTCTTCGATATAGGTATAGATGACGGGAGTGAGGTAGAGGGTCATCACCTGGGAGAAGAGGAGGCCGCCGACGATCACAAGGCCTAAGGACTGGCGGCTTTTCGCCGTGGCGCCGCCGATGGCGAGGGCGATGGGAACTGCTCCCATGAGTGCGGCGAAGGTGGTCATCAAGATCGGGCGGCAGCGGACCATGCAGGCGTGGAAGATCGCGTCGTGGATCGATTTCCCTTCATGTTCGCGCGAGGCATTGGCGAAGTCGATGAGAATGATCCCGTTTTTGAGCACGATCCCAAGCAGCATAATCATCCCGACAATCGCATAGAGAGAGAGGGTTTGACCAAAGACGAGGAGGGTGATCAGGCCTCCAAAGGCAGCTGGGGGAAGGGTCGACATCACAGTAATCGGGGGGAAGAAGTTCTCATAGAGGATGCCGAGGATGATGTAGACGATAAACATGCTGATGATCATCAAGAACTTGATATTTGCAAAAGACTGTTGAAAGACGTTGGCGGATCCTTGGATCTGCCCTGTGACGTCGATGGGCAATGTGTCAGAGGAGACTTTTTGGATATCTTTAAGTGCGGCGCTTAAAGGGGTGTTTGCGTTGAGGTTAAAGGCGATGGTGGCAGACGGAAGGCCGTTGATATGGTTTACTGTCAGGGGCCCTAAATCTTCTGAGATGCGCGAGATTGCGGTAAGGGGCACCATTTCATTTGTTGTGGAGCGGAGCCAGATCTGACTTAAGTTGCCAGGGTTGCGGTAGAAGTGGGGGAAAGTTTCCATGATGGCGTAGTACTGGTAGCTAGGCGTATTGATCGGGGAGAGGTTGCTCGTCGCGTAGGCTAGGTTCATCGTATTTTCGATCTGCTCTGCGGTGATGTTGTACTGGGAAGCTCTGTCGCGTAGGATCTCGATTTGCGCTTGGGGTTCCTGAATGAAGAGGTCGCTGATGACGGAATTGATGGTGGGAAGCGCTTTCATCTTGTTCACGAGGATCGGGGTGTAGTGGTAGAGATCTTCAGTGCCTAAGCTTTGAAGGGTGTATTGGTAGTCGGCCTGGCTCTCTGTCGTTCCCACCTGTAGGTTGAGAAGGGGAAGCGGTTTGAGGAAGACCTCACAGCCGGGAATCGTGTTGACGAGGGGTTTGAAGTGTTTGAGCAGGGGCTGAAGGGCGAGCCGCTCATGGATCGGCTTGAGGCGGATGAAGAGGACGCCCTGGTTATCCTGGGGATTAGCGCCGACGGCAATCACCGACTCGACATTCGGGTCTTCTCGTAGAGTTTTACCGAGGGCTTCTGCATAGCGCTGCATCTCAAATGGAGAGGTGCCGTCTGCTGCTTGGATATATCCTTCGACGAGCCCTAAGTCGTCGGGAGGGAGGAAGTCTTTAGGGAGGACGACGGCGAGAAGGACAGAGAGCGCTACGCTAAGTAGACCGCTTAAGAGGACGAGGAAGCGGTGTTTTAGAGCCCATTCGAGCGTGGGGGAATAGACTTTTAAGATTGCGGCATTGAGTCCTTCCGACATCTTTTCAATCGGGTTTTTCTTTCTTTCGGTATGCCGTTCAGGGATGAGGCGACTACACATTAGGGGCGTTAGAGAAAGGGAGATGGCCCCCGAGATTAGGACAGTGACCACGATCGTCATCGCGAATTCGTGGAGGATCCTTCCGACGATCCCTCCCATGAAGATCAGGGGGATAAAGACAGTTCCAAGACAGAGGGTCATCGAGAGGATTGTGAAAGAGATCTCTTTGGAACCTTGCAGAGCAGCGGTGAGTGGCTTGACCCCTTCTTCAACGTGCCTTACGATGTTTTCCAAAACGACAATCGCATCATCGACAAGGTATCCAATCGCAAGTGTGATCGCGAGAAGAGAGAGGATGTCGATGGTGAATTTCATCCAAAGCATGACGACAAATGCTCCGAGGACGGAGAGAGGGATAGAGACGATGGGGATGATCGTGTCGCGCAAGGTGCCTAGATAGAAAAAGATCACGACGACAACGAGGATAAGCGCGATGGTCAAGGTGAGCTGCACATCGCGAACCGATTCCCAAATAAACTCCGATTCATCATAGATGCGCACCATCCGCGCAGAGGCAGGGATCTGCGCCTGCAAAGAGGGCAGCAGGTCGTTGATGCGTTGGATGACATCGAGGCTGTTGGCGCCGGGCTGTTTGCGGACGGCGAGGACGATTGTCGGCGCGCTGTAGGTATTTTCGAAGAAGTGGACATAGAGTTTATCATTTTGCACGCTGTCGATTGCATGGCCGATATCTCGAAAGCGGGTGATCGAGCCGTTGTCGTTTTTGATGATGATGGGATCGTATTTTTCTGCGGGGATGAGCTGACCATCGACGGCGATCACATATTCCCTCTCCTGCCCAAAAAGGGTTCCAACAGGGAGGTAGACGTTGGCCTGTTTGATCGCCATGCCGACGTCGTCAATTCCAATATTTCGAGCGGCCATCTTTTGAGGGTCGACGCGCAAGCGCACCGCATAGGGAGATCCATAGGTTTGTACTTGAGAGACCCCTTCAACGATATTGATCCTCTGCGCGAGTACAGAGTAGCCGTAGCTATAGAGATCTCCAAGAGAGAGGCTAGGGGAGGTGACGGCGAGATAGAGGATGGGGGTTGAAGTGGGATTCGTTTTGGTATAGGTCGGTGCGTAGGGAAGGTCTTTAGGAAGCTGGGGGTTGGCTGCGTTGATCGCCGCTTGGACATCGGGAGCGGCGAGGTCGATGTTGCGATCGAGGCTAAACTGGAGAACGACGGTTGCAGAGCCCAAATAACTCGTAGAGGAGATGGTATTGATCCCTTCGATTGTAGTGAACTGCTGCTCGAGGGGAACCACGACGTTATTGGCAATGGTCTGGGGATCGGCACCAGGCCAGCTGATGTTTACCGTAATTGTCGGGTAGTCGACATCGGGAAGGGCGCTAACGGGCAAAGCTCTATAGGCGAGGACTCCAAAAAAGGCGACGGTGACCATCACGAGGATCGTCATCACGGGCCTGCGGATAAAAATCTCCGATAAGTTCATGAGCTTTCCTGCGGGGTTTTAATGGCGACTTTCATGCCGGGATAGAGGTTGAGCTGACCTTCGAGGACGACCTGTTCGCCCGCTTCTACGCCCGATTCAATTGCGATGTATTTGTTGTCGTAGCGCTGGCCGATTTTGACCGTACGCATCTCGATGGTGGAATCGGACTTGACGACGTAGAGGTAATGCCCTTTTTGGCCGACGAGCACTGCTTGACTGGGTAGGATGAGCGCTCCCTTTTTTTCGGTGAGAATTAGGCGGACATCGACGAAGTGGCCGGGCCAGAGAATTTTTTGATCGTTGGACAGGGTTCCTTCAAGGAGAATGGCTCCTGTATTCGTGTTGACCTGGTTGTCGATCAACGTCAGTTCTCCTTCATATCCAGTTTGGTGTGTGGGCTCTGGATAGATGATCAGTTTGAGCTCGCCGCTTCGTTGCTTTTCCTGGATGGCATAAAGGTCGGTTTCTGGAACCCAGAAGTCGACGAGGATCGGTTGGATTTGGTTGAGGAGGGTGAGCTTAGTGTCGGCATTGGCATCGACATAGTTGCCCGTTTTTACGAGAAGCTTCCCTGTGACGCAGTTCATTGGCGCGGTGATATAGCAGTAGCCGAGATCGATTTTTGCAGTCTCAAGGGCAGCGCGGTTTTGTGCGAGCTGGGCTTCGTAGGTCAGGACGTTTGTGACATACTGATCGAAGGTCAGCTGGGAGACGAAATCCTCTTCGGCAAGGGGGGTATAGCGGCGGGTCGTCTCCTTGGCATATTGGAGCGACGCATAGGTCTCAGCAAGGGCGGCCTCTGCTTTATCTAAAGTCGCTTCATAAGGGCGCGGGTCGATCACGACGAGAAGGTCTCCTTGCTTTACTTCCTGTCCTTCGACAAAGTACTGGCCGATGATCTTGCCTGATGCTTGAGAGCGCACTTCGACGCTGGTCTTCGCAACGAGGTGGCCAATGTAGTCAATATAGATGGGGACATCGCAGACAGATGGCTGCACGACCGTGACCTCATGGGGGGGAGGGGGCGGCGCTGCCTTTTTCTCACAGCTTGTGAGGGCAAGCGCTAAGATGAGGTAGTTACGGATTTTCATGTAAGGTCTCCTCCGGCTGTGATGTCATCTCCTCAAAAGGAGCAAGGGATTTGGGGGATAGTAGGCCTGTCGCATAGGCGAGGTTAGCCAGTGTCGTGAACCATTGCTGGATGGCATTGGCTTGGCGCGCCCGGGCATCAGCAAGGGAGTTTTGTGCGGTCACGACGTTTAGGATGCTATTTGTGCCCTCTTTATATTGGGCAAGCGAGATATCGAACTGCTCTTTTGCAGACGCCAAGAAGGCATTTGCGAACTGGAGTGTTTCGAAGGCGATATGGACGTTGTGGTGGTAGGAGGTGATCTGCTGAATGGTCTGGAGCTCCGATTGGGCGACTTGCTCTTCGGCGGCTTTTTTATTGGCCTCAGCAATTTTGATCGCATTGCGGTAGTAAAATCCTTGGAAAATCGGCATCGAGAGGGTGAGGACGCTTTCGAAGTTGTATTTGTCTTTTAGCCCCTCGTTGAAATAGTCCTTGCCGATGTTAAACGAGTAGTTGAGCTGAGGATAAAATTGCGATTTGGCAGCCCGGAGGAGTTTTTCTTTCGAGCGCAAGTTGGCCTCTGCTGCGAGGAGATCGGGGCGGTTTTGGAGTCCAATTCCGATGAGGGACTCGAGCGGAGGGATCACATCCGTTTCGGGAAAGGTGGTCGGCAAATCTTGGACGGCGATTTGGGCATTGGCGGGGATTCCCATATCGGTAAGTAGCTGAGTGTAGCTATTTTCGACATTTTGTTGTTGCGCCGCCCAGCTGGTTTGGTACTGGAGGAGCTGGGTTCTTGCCTGCAACATGTCGGAAACATCGCGCACCCCTGTGTCGAGTGCAAGGGTGGCTGCATCGAGGGTCAGAGCGGCGGTTTCTACATTCGACTGGTAGGCAACCAGCAGCTGCTTTTGGTAGAGGTAGTTGTAAAAGTCATTCATAATCGTCTGGAGAAGGAGCAAGATGGCGTCGTTGTGGGTCCAGTCGGCATTATAGAG
>JAFEGI010000028.1 GCA_018240135.1 Verrucomicrobiota bacterium | reverse complement strand
GGCCACCTCGTCTTCAGCACGCTCCATACCAATGATGCCCCCTCCGCCCTCACCCGCCTGGTCGACATGGGGATTGAGCCCTATCTTTTGACCTCCTCTGTGATCGGCGTCCTAGCTCAGCGCCTCGTCCGCGTCAACTGCTCCAGCTGCTCTATGCCCTATACGCCATCTGACCAAGAGCTCAAAGAGCTCGGCATCCAAAGGGAGGAGTTGCAAGAGGGGGTCTTGCACAAAGGAGCCGGCTGTCCCGCCTGTTTCGGCTCGGGATTTAAAGGGCGCCACGGGATTTATGAGCTGATGCATTTATCCACTGCAATCAAAAAGCAACTGCTGATCAGTGCCGATGCAGTGGCGCTTCACCAAGCGGCCTCTGATGGGGGGATGACCTCTTTGCGCAAAGAGGGAGCGCTCCTTGCCATCCAAGGGATCACCTCGACGAGCGAAGTGCTTCGCGTCACTCGCGGCTGCGAAGAGGGGTAAGGGGAAAAGATGCCACTATTTCGGTATAAAGCGCTCACACCAGCGGGAAAAGCGGCCAAAGGAGTCATCGATGCCGATTCCCTCCTTGTCGCCAAAGAGCGCCTCCGCAAGCAGCAGATCCTCATCACCGAGGTCACTCTCCTCAAAAGCAAAGAGGATGCGCTCCACCTCCCTCCTCCGCTTTTACTCTCCTTTACCCGGGAGCTCGCCCAGCTCCTCAAAGCGGGCCTTCCTCTCTATGAGAGCCTCCTCACCATCGAAGAAAAATACCGCCGCCATAAAGCCCACCCCCTCTTCCTCGACCTCTGCGACCACCTCAAAGAGGGCTCCTCCCTCTCGACTGTCCTGCGCCGCTATAGCTCCACCTTCGATCGGATCTACCTCGCGATGGTCTCTGTCGCTGAGCAAAGCGGCAACCTCGCCCACGTCTTCCAGGAGCTCTCTGAGCTCCTCCTGCGCCAGCAAAAACTCAAAAAGCAGCTCTCCTCGGCGCTCATCTATCCGAGCTTTCTCGCCCTTTTCTGCGGCCTGATCACCTGCGGCCTCCTCTTTTTCATCATCCCCTCGATGCGCGAGCTCTTTGAAGGGAGATCCCTCCATCCGATCACCCAGCTCGTCCTCGGCATCAGCGGGTGGGCCACGACCCATGTCACCCACCTCCTCACTCTCCTTGCCATAGCGTGTTGCAGCGGGATCTACCTCATGCGCAGCCCCCAGGGGAAGATTTGGCTCAGTCAGCTCTCGCTCAAGACCCCTTACGTCAAAACTCTCCTCCTCCATAGCGCCCTCGTCCGCTTCTTCCGCTCTCTCTCGATGCTCCTTACCGGCGGAGTTCCCCTTCTCGAGGCGCTCACCCTCTCGCGCACTGTCGTCAAAAGCCCCCTTCTCGAAAACGCCATTGCTGGAGCAGAAAAGAGGATCGTCCAAGGAGAAAGGCTGAGCTGTGCACTCAAAGACGCCCCCCACCTCCCCCCTCTTGTCCTCCGCATGCTCTCGCTCGCAGAAGAGACAGGGCAGATGGGAGAGGCCTTTCACAACCTCGCAGTCATTTATGAGGAGGAGCTCGAAAAACACCTCGCCCAGCTCACCACCTTCCTCCAGCCCGCCCTACTTATTTTACTTGGAGCCATCGTCGGCCTCGTCGTTCTATCTATCCTGCTGCCACTGACCGACGTCGGCTCTTTCATCAACCAATAAACGGAGAGACCTATGAAGAGAAAAAAAAGACCCCTAACCCTCCTCGAGATCATGATCGTCATCATGCTCATCGGCCTGATCGGGAGCGTGATCGGCGTCAACATGAAAGGAAGCCTCGATGAAGGGCGCGCATTTAAAACAGAAAGAGCCATTGAGCAGATCAAAGATGTCCTCATGCTCGAAGTAGCGCGCGGCACCCCTGCTCATGAAGTGATCGAAAAGAAGGAAGCCTATCTCGCTAACTCAGGCCTTGTGAAGAACCCCAAAAAGTTCCTAAACGATGGGTGGGACGAACCCTTTCAGGTCTACCTCAGCGAGACCTCTCCCGATAAGATCCTCGTCAAGTCGGAGAGGCTCAAAGCCTACAAAGCAAAGAAAAACGCCAAACTCGGCAAAACCGGTGACCTCGACGAAGACGATGATTTTGAGGACTAAGAGACTGGCTGAGAAATTAGCTTCTCTCGATTTTCGGGTTCTTTTGAGGCTTTGTTGCATAAATAGGAAGTTTTACCACAGAGATGGGAAACCACAGAGAGGAAATTCATATTTTAAATCGATGGAACCTCAATTCCGACAGCAATCTCTAAGAACCTATCCCAGTAAAATTTTTCGTCGATTTTTTGGATTATTTTGGCCATCTTTCGATCCATTTTTTGGGGTCAATATCGACACCAGCATATTGACCCCAAAAAATGGATCGAAAGATGGCTCAAAAGAACCAAAAAATCGACAGAAACTTTTTACTGGGATAGGTTCAAGAGGGCAATTTGAAAATTTCTTCTCTGTGGTTTCCCATCTCTGTGGTAAAATTCGAACATTTACGCAACAAAGCTTTCTTTTGGGCCGATTTTCAATTCCGCAGCCAGTCTCTAAGAAATTCACCATCCTTGAAATGCTTATCGGCATCGCGATCCTCAGCCTGCTAGCAGGCGTAATCGCCGTGCCGATCCATAAACTCATCCAAACCTACCGCTTTGAAAAAGAGGTCTCATCCCTTTTCATCCGGATCCAAGAGGCCCAGCTCCTCTCCGCCACCTACCAGACCGATGTCACCCTCGACATCTACTCCCAAAAGGGGGCCCTCTCCTACCGCTTCGACACCTATGAGCCCTTCAAAAATCACCAGCTCCATAAAGACCCCGTCCCATTAAGCCATGTCGACACCCTCGATCTCAATGGGAAAAAGGTAAAAGAGTGCCACTTCACCTTCCCTGGCACGGGAGAGATCTCTCCCACGGGAACCCTACTCTTTTCCCACGAGCAAAATGCTCTTTCCATCGAAATGCAACCCCTTCTTAAACTCAAAAAGGTCGTATGCAACTAACCTCACCCGCATTTACTAGCCAAGGGAAGATCCCTTCCCTCTACACCTGCGACGGCAAGGATATTAATCCAGAGCTCCACATCGCAGAGGTCCCTAAAGATGCAAAAAGCCTCGTCCTCCTCATGGATGATCCCGACGTCCCCAAAAGTGTGCGCGCTGATCAGATGTGGGACCACTGGGTCCTCTTCAACCTCCCTCCCACGACAACTCGTATCCCTGAAAATGCTTCCCCTAATGGGATCTCAGGACGCAATACAGGCGGCTCGCTCGGCTATCAAGGCCCTTGTCCTCCCGACCGGGAACACCGCTATTTTTTTAAGCTCTACGCCCTCGATTGCACCCTTTCCCTGCCTCCTGGCAGCACCAAAAAAGAGGTGCTCCACGCCATGGAAGGACACATCCTCGCAGAGGCCCATTTGATGGGAAAATATGAGAGGGGGGCTTGACAAACAAATTATTTACTCTTTAAGGTGGCAATTAGTGTTTAACAACACCTAGGCTTTTGCTTCAGGGGAAGTAAAAGTCGGGCATTAAAACCTTTTGGAGGCAAAATGATGCAATCTGCAATGGGCTTGGCCAGCATTTTTGGCCCTTATTTATTACTGATGGGCTTATGGATGCTGTTCTATCACGACAACGTGACGAAAGTATGCACATCGCTGAAAAACAACCCAGCAACTTTCTGCCTCGGCGGAATGATCAATCTGATCATCGGTTTGGCTGTGCTTTCTCAGTATAACGTTTGGATGTGGAACTTAGCGGTTCTCGTCACCCTGTTCGGCTGGTGGCAGCTCGTACGCGGCGTGATGGTTCTGTTCTTCCCACAAGTTCTGATGAAGTGCTCCACAGGTGGCGGAAGCTACGCAAAAGGAAAAGGACTCATCCCACTCGTTTGGGGCGTACTCCTTTGCTACATGGCTTTCTTCGCTCATTAATCGATCTCTTCTTAAGGCCTGAAGACCCTCTTCAGGCCTTTTTACCTTGGAATTCGACCAAAAATCTGTTAGTTTTGGGTTGTAATGCGACCAAAACTTAACTGTTTTTGCCTTGGAAAATAGCCATGTTCAAGAGAATCATAGACTTCCGTCCACAGGCTTGGTTTTGGATGGATTTATGCGGTGATTTCCTGCGCACACCAGAGTCAAAAAGAGGCCTTGGCGTCCTTATTGCGCTGAAATGGCTTTCCATTCCGCAAGGACCGCTTTCATATCGGGACGCTGCTCTTTATCAACAGTCAGCATCTTGCGAATGAGCTGATCTCGGGGATTGTTCGTATCAAGCTTAAAAATATCCTCAGAATCCATTTGGGTCATGCCTTCGCCTTTAGGTTTCATTGTTCTCCTTACGGCATCATCCACGGCAATCCTTTCCTCATTAGAAGCTGTGTGATACAAGAAATAAAGGAGAACGCCGAGGGACCAAACATCGCTTCTTTCTGAAAAAGTGCTTAGATCTCGGACAGTTACTTCAGGTGCTGCGTAAGGGATAGTAGGGACAATTGTGTCAGCTCGAGGTGCTGTGGGATCGATTTCGCAAAGGGAACCGGAGTCCCCAATATGCGCTGTGAGGTCCTTTTGCATAAATATATTGTTAAGCTTTAGGTCATTGTGGAGTTTCCCTTGCGCATGTAGTTCTGCCAAGGAATTAATAATTTGTGTTGCGATTTTATCTTTTTCTTCAAGTGTGAGATCGCGTTTATTAATTAAGACATGCAGATCGCGCTCATGGTAAAAATTCGTAATTCCGAAAATAAGGCCGTTTATGTTAATTAGTGTTTGGATTTTCGCAAACCCTTCGCCAAGTTCTTGCGTATTTTCTTTTTCGTGTGAGATTTCCTTGTTAAAACCACTAATTAAAGTTTCGCATCCGAATTGATTTATAGATCTGAATAGGTTTGAAGCAATAAATGCGTGCGCTTCAAATGTTTTTAAATCGTGCGCACAATTGACCCATTTTGATCCGCCCTTGCCAACATTTTCGTCATGTGGGGCATGGATCATCAAAATCTGCTTTTTTTCACCAGTCGAAAGGACGAATTCTTCAGGAATAATCGTTTGAGCCGTTGACGCCTTTTTAATCGTAATTCCCATGGGTATAGAGCCAAGCCCCTCAATCATATCCCGGGCGATTTCAGCGCGGCCCTGTTTGCGTATTTCTAGAGCATCATTCCTTTTAAGCCTTGATTTAGACTTGAATTTGAATGAGCTGAGTGGTTTTTTAAATTCTTTAATTGTTTTCTGATAAACTTGATCGGGACAACGACCAAATAGTCTCAAAAAGAAGAGGGTGATTTTTCCAAAGAATGTATTTTCATAATAGGCAGCATTCTGGTTGCGAATTTTTCCTGCAGAAAGGATGTTTTCCAGCTGGATTATCTTAAATTCCTTGTACGCTAGCTTTTCAGAAGTAATTTTTGATCTTTCGTCATTAAGTGCTAGTGTGCATTTTTCAAGAAGAATCTCAGCTTTAAGCTTGTTGATAGTTTTTGACAAAGCGGCGTATTGGGCATCATCTGCTGAGCTGATGAAGCCAATCAGTGTGTGATCATCGGTGCATGAGATGTTCTTAATATTAGTCATAAAATATCAAAATCCTTACAACCCTTTATTTATAATTATATCATAATTTAATAAGTTTATCAAAACATAATAGACATATAAGAGATAATATTATCTGCGCAACTCTCAGAATAAGAGTGGTTTAGAAAGTCATGGTTTTGAAGCACTTAGGGCGGTTTTGTAAGTCGCTGACTATTAAGTAGATGAAGAGATTGCAGTCCACAGCTGCGCAATCTCCTCAGCATCAGGGCGCTTTGCAGGGTCGATCGTTAGAGCTGCCTTGATCAGAGGGAGATAGGGGGAGTCTTCGGGGATTGAGTCAAAGACATTTCTGAGAAGCTGAGAAAAATACCCCTCCCATCTCTTCTGATCGCTGACCTGCTCAATGGTTAGCCGCCCTCCTGCGTAGGCGTTTTTAACCCATCTAAATTGGGCAAAGAGGGCTTGCATGGTGCAAGGGTATTTCATGAAGAGAAGCTGGCAGAGAACGATTCCAACAGGCCATATGTCTTGTTTATGGGAGGGTTGATCCGCCGTACGAGGTAGCTCTGGGGGCTGGTAGCCATGGACTCCACGCACGACCTTGGAGACCCTGTCACCGTGGTTTACTGCAGTCCCAAAATCTGTCAGAAGCAAGCGATCGCCATCCAGAAGGAGGTTGCCAGGCCAAATGTCTCTATGGATTATCCCTGCCCGCTGCATTGCCACGCCGGCTTGAATCAGGTCATGTGCCCACTTCTTACGAGTGATTTTTTTGGGTTTTACCCGTTTCCCATCAATGTAATCCAATAAACTCCCACCCCTAAAGTAGGGGGCAATAGCGAATAGAGACGGTACTCGATTAAATCTGAAAATCCATTCGATTTGAGCCGCATTTTCTAAAAGACGCTCGCTGAACGATTTTTCGCGTATGAGGTCACTGTTATGCATTTCAACAGTGTGGAATTTATGTGGGTTGTGCGCGAGTAGAACGTAGGAAGCATTTTGATCTAATAGATTTTCAGCCAGATAGACCCTTTTGAAGGTTCCCTCAGCAATCGGCCTTTGATTGGCTTCGATTTTTAGAAGCGTAGACCCTGTCGCAATAAGGTTTAGAGTGGGTATAATTGTAATTGCCATGCGATCAAAGAAGCGTTCTTGGCAGAACTTTTTGGCAATTTCTATCCGAGCAGCGACCCGCTCGGCTTTATTACGGGATGATTTGAATGGGCTGACCAAACCCTCATAGGTTTCCAGGAGTTGGACCATTGTCTCCAGCATGTCGATTTCATCAGCGCTCTCTAAGGTGAGCTGCTTTCTTGGCTCGACATGGAGCTTGAGCAATTTGTATTTTTCCAAAAGCTCTGTAGGCGTCAGTTCTTTTTGGGGAAAAGTAAACAGACTGAGATCAGGCCAGGGCAGATTGCCATGGGCGCACTCTTGTTTATAGAGAGCGCGGAGCGTGGTGGGGGTAAGAGAAGAGATCGCGCTAGACATCGGGGAAAAGCTTGTTAAATAGTGCCAATGCTGTCTTAGCATCCGCGCGCTCATCTGGATTTACATTCAGCAAAGCTTTTAGGAACTTGCAGTAATTCTGATCGTTATCAGTTTCATCTTTGGACAATGTGTCAAGATATGCATTGACATCTTCTTGTAGAGAATCATGAGAGAACTGCTTGTTGCCAACTGATGATGTGGACAGACTGTCAGTATCGTTTTCTTTCACAGCATCATCATATTCTTGTGGGGAATAACCAGTAGCCCACTCGTTGCCAATTTGCACACTATCAACTGATGATGTGGACAGGCTGTCAGTATCGTCTTCTTTTACAAGATGATAATCATGGAATTCCTCACTCATGGGTGATGAGAACAGGTTGCTAAAATATGCATCGATATCAACTTTAGACGGATTGTATTCATCTTTGCGATGTTGCTGGAAAAAAGGGGTCCTATAATTTGAGGGTGTTGTATGAAAGTATGTGTCGCAGAGGGTTGCGCCAAGAGACCACATATCGCTTTTATGGGTTGAAACGAAATAACCAGGGTGCTCGTCAGAATACGATTCTGGGGCCATGAAGTAGATTGTTCCCCCGTTTATATCAGAGTTTTCGCTACTTTTGGCAGTTCCCCAATCGCCATAAGTGCAGCGGTTATCACTGTCCACAAAAATGTTTTTAGGTTTGATATCTCCATGCACGATATTAGCATTTTGTAATGCGACAGCTCCTTCTAAAAGATGCTTTGTCGCTTGAAGGACCTCTTGGTCTTGCAATCTATTTTTACTTAAGTCGCCTTTCGCTCTATTTGGATATAAAACAAATAATTCTTCTCCTCTGCGGCGAAAGGCGCAGAGCGCTTGTGTGGAGTATTCAGCGGGGATCGCATGGCTCATGTTGGCTTCATCAAGAGAAGTATCGTTCGCTATTGGCTCCATGAAGAAAAAGGTAGGGGTCGCTTCTCGGCCATTTTGATGTATGCGATAGGCATGATATCCCTTTTTAGCACCACCCTGTTCAATTGGCGAGAATGAATGATCAATCTCTACGAGTGCTTTGCCAGTTCCAAGAAGCCACCGTTCTTTCTCTTGATAAGACTTGGCGCGGGTAATGATAATTCCTTCGTGCGTGTGGTTACGGATCTTGCTATATTGATAGGCAATCGCAATGCGCGCATCTGCTCGCATGCGCTTTAGATCTTTTTCCTGGATGTTGTGGCTTGCTATCGCTGCGTTATATTGTTCGAGAAGAGATTGCATCTTTGGTTTCAGTTCTAGGAACTTCTCGTATCTTCCAAACTCTGTATTGGAAAATGAACTGAGGACTCTAAGGGCGCATTTTCTGGTTGCGGTCAGGCTTTGGTAAGATGAACTGATAGTAGTAAAATGCCTATCTCTGGAATCGAAGTTGAGTTTAAGTAACTTGCGGTTTTTGAGCAAGCTCTTGATATCATTCTCTTCGATGCCGCGTTGAAGAGCCAGTTTGAGCTTTTCATAATTAAATGTTGTGAGATAGCCGTCCCTTACTGCACTATAAAATAAATTTGAAAGGCTATCGCGTGTGCTTACATCATGAATACTTATGCTCATTTTGTTCGCCTGTATTAGTATATTATAATATAAGTATATCATAGTTTGATTTGAAAATCAAATAAAATAGTTAATGGTAGTTATTTGTCTATTTGATTGGAGATGAGGGGGTTGCTTGGAAACGAGGCGATGGGGTATGCTGGTGGTTAAAAACTTTTTGTCAGGAGAGGGAAATGCGCTCTAAGATGTTGATAATGTGGGTGTTGGGCCTGTTATTCGTGGGGGGCGCTTGGGCTGCCCCGGTTTCGGTTGCAAGCCAACTAAAGCCTAGGCAACCCCACTGGAGGCCTCTTGTCTTAGAGCACTACCCTGAAGGGGAGCCGTTGCGGGTTCTCTTTTATGAGCAAATTGGCGAGGAGCGCGAGGCTCCTGTAAAGCAGATCCTCTTTTTCCGGGGAGGGCAGATTCAGAGCGAGATGGACCTGACGGTTGTGGAAGAGGGATCCCCTGGCGCCAAAGAGTGGCAATCGACGATTGTCCCCCATGGGATGAGTATCCTGTTTTATTCAAATGGACAGCCGGAAAAGATCGCTTTCTACGATCGGGGGATCATGCATGGGGAGCTCAAAGCGTTTTATCTCGATGGGAAGGTGCGCGGGGTGTGCAGCTTTAACCAGGGAAAGCGCGAGGGGGAGATGATCTCCTACTATGAAGGGGGAGCAAAGGCGGAAGAGGCCTACTACAAAGAGGGGAAGGTGCAGGGCGATGTGGTCAAGTATTTCCCTAAGGGGAGCCGCTCCGCGCTCATCCCGCATGAAAATGGAGTGCCGCATGGCAGCGCCCTGGAGTGGTATGAAAGTGGCGCTTTGAAATCAAGCGCGCGCTATCAAAATGGGCTGCTCCACTCCGATGGAAAGAACCCCGCATGGATTGTGTATGGAGAAGATCGCGCGATTCAAGAGGTGCGCGATTACCGCTTGGGAGAAGCTGTAGGGATGCATGTGATCTACCATCCGAGTGGCAAAGAGAGCTACAAGGTACAGTACAAACAGGGGAAAAAGGTCGGGAAGGAGCAGTTTTTCAGCGTTGAGGGCAAACTCCTCGGCGAAGGGGAATATGATGAGGGAAAACCTGTCGGCAAGCATTGGAGAGCAGCTGAGACGGGGCAGATCCTCTTTACAGCAAATTATGACAAGAGCGGCTCTCTATTAGAGCCGATCCGCGAGTGGACGCCAGAGGGTATTCTCGCCCTAGAGTACAGCGTGGTAGATGGAGAGCGGGATGGGGTCTTTTGCCAGTGGTATCCGAATGGAAAGCCGCAGGTGGAATATCACTATGTACGAGGGGTGTTCGAAGGGGAGCAGAAGGAGTACTACGCAAATGGGCAGCTGAAGGCAAAAGCGCATTACTGCAAGGGAAAGCGCGATGGGCTCTATGAAGAATGGTACGAAAATGGACAAATTGCCGCGCGCATCGAGATGAAAAATGGGGAGAAAGAGGGACTCTCTTCTGAGTGGTTTGAGTCGGGGCAGCAGAAACTCGAAGAGGGGTTTTTAGCGGGGGCTCTTGACAAGACGCGCAAGGAGTGGCACCCAAATGGCGCACCGAAATTCCAAGGGGATTTTATAGCGGGGAAAAAGCAAGGGTGGCACAGGGAATGGGATGAGAGCCGCGCCCTTCTTGTCGAAGTGCGCTACGAAGAGGATCTTCCGACGGGCGTTGCGAAGCTATGGTATGGAAAGGATCAACTCAAGCAAGTGATCCATTTCGAAAAGGGGAAAAGGCAGGGTAAAGACCAAGAGTACTATCCCAATGGGCAGCTCAAAGCGGTGGTCGATTACAAAGAGGATAAGGTCGATGGCAACGTCAAGACGTGGTTTGAGGATGGCTCTTTATGCGCGGTGAAGCAGTTTAAGATGGGAGTCCCTACGGGTGAGCACAAAGAGTACTTTGCCAAAGAGGGAAAGAAGCCCCAGCAGCTCGCGCGCGAATTTCTCTATGATGCAGAGGGAAGGCTTCATGGGACGCAAAAGACCTATTATGAAAGTGGCACGCTTCACACCTCGATCGCCTATGAGAAGGGGGAGTTGCACGGAATGAAGGGGATGTGGGATGAAAATGGCACGCTTCTCGAAGAGGCTTGGTACGATACGGGAAAGCTAAACGGGCGCTTTTTTGAAAGGACCCCCGATGGAAGAGAGGTCGTTTTCCATTACAAGAATAATCGGCGCGAAGGGCTTCATGAAATCTACTATCCCTCACACGAGTATTTTGGAAAGGTGAAAGCGCTCGAAGTGAACTTCGTCAATGACAAAGCGGAGGGGCTTGCCATCGAGTATGCAGAATCGGGAGCTAAGGTCGGCGTGACGCCTTATGTCGATGGGATGAAAGAGGGAGTTGCGCAGATCTTCTCGCCAAAAGGTCAGGTGATGATGACCCTCACATTCCACCGCGATCAGCGCCACGGCCCTGCGATTGAGTACTTTCCCGACGGGAAGGTGTTTTGCGAGGGTTCCTATAGCGAGGATCGGAAGGAGGGAGAGGAAAAGACCTATCATCCCTCTGGCATACTCGCCAAATCCGTCTATTACAAAGATGGAGAGATCGACGGGATCTATCAGGAGTGGTCGGAGCAGGGCGTGCTCACCTTTGAGGGAGAGTACCGCTTAGGCAAACGGCACGGAAAGTTCAACAAGTTCTATGAGGATGGCAAGCCGCGCCTTATGCAGAGTTTTGTTGCCGACGAGCTCCATGGCGTGAAAAAAAGCTACGATGCAAACGGCAAGGTCACCGAGTCGCGCTACGACCACGGGAAAAAGGTCTCCTAACAGTCGTTGTGTTCGATATAGGATCTAACCAGAGGGGCGACGGCGCTTTTAAAGCTTTCGCCATGCGGGTTGTGAGGGTTTTCAGGTTGCGTATCGAGACATATCTTTTTCCCACTTCCGCCTAAGCATCCAAAGACAGGGTCTTGTGGGATGCCAAAGTTAAAGACCTTTCGGGCTAGATGTTCTGGGATCAATTTGGCAGGCGCTAGAGCGATCACGATCACGCGCCCCCGCAAATCTTCTGGCAGAATATTCAGCGCCTGATAGGTCTCGACAGACCCTCTGCTATGACAGATAAGGAGGAAATTTCCATCTTCTCTGTCGAAGTAGTTCTGCATCCTTTCGACAAGAATCCGCATCGCACGGGTGACAACTCCTCCGTCTGCTAGGATGGCTTGCTTGATATCGGTTTCAAAACCCTGAGTCGCGCTATAAACGCACTGGAAATTTTTATTTAGCCCGACGTTATCAGAAAGCTTTCTAGCGTCCCTGCGGGCATTATCAAAGGAGCATCCCATCCCATTGATGTAGCAAATCTCCCCATATTCTAGATTTTCTCTGTCTCCTAGTGTGTAGGGACAGGATTTAGAAACGCAGTTTGCTTCCCAATGCTCATCCACTTGGATCGTATGGCTTGCAGGCCCTAGACAGTGCGCTCTTTGAAGTGCGCGAAGGAGCAGATCATGCCTATTCAGTGCGTTGTGTTGACCCCAGCAGGGATCACTCGTCTGGGGATAACCGTGAAGGGCATAAATGAGACCAAAGACGGCGTTTTGGGTTTCGATTGGCTGCTTATATAAGATCTGGCTAGCCATTTCTTCTATCTTGGATTTAAGAGCGCTGCGATCTCCCGATAGGTCGCGCACCTCAGATGGGATCTCGGTATCGAATTGTGAGAATCTTAGGGCCTCATCTGAAACATAGGGATCGCACGCTTTCTCATAAAGATCTTGGAGAGGGCTTTTGAAAAAGTAAAGAGGCTGCGGCTCCATCTCACGGCTCAGCAAATAAGCAGTAGAGGCGACAGCTGAAATGACCGAGGTAAGCGCATTATATCCTGTCATAATACCGCCTTTTGTGCCAGGAAGGCCAATACTCCCACACCCACATGGAGTGCTAAGTTATTTCCTTCAGTGGGCACAGAAGGTACACCGTACTCCCTTTTGATGGCAAGGGGTTCAGAGCATGTATTCGTTTCGAGATATTCTCTGACGAGACGACTGACCACAGCGCGCATGTTCGGGTGATTGGGGCTGTGTAAATTCTTTGATTCGTTGGAATGGTCCACTTTCAGAGTGATGTCTTCAGGTGCTTCCTCTGACAAAATGCTTACGCCTTTGTAAGCGTACGATTTGACAGAATCCCCATCTACCCAGAGATTGAACACTCTGTGAGCCAGCTCTCCGGGAATACTGCATCCTGGAGCAATCGCAATGACGATGATGCGCTCGCGCCATTCGGGAGGGAGATAGGAGAGAGCGTTATATATTTCAAGGCCTCCTCGAGAGTAGGCAATTTGTAGGTATTTCTCCGTAGGGTGAGAGTAGAAGAAGTTGACCCAGTTTTGAATCAGCACTCCTACAGTAGGTGTGAGAACGGAACCGCTCGCTTGTACGAGCAGATTCAGGCGGTCATTTAATTTCCCATGCGTTGGGCTATAGACACATTCGAGTTGATGGTTATCTGCGCAATGCCAAGAGAGGGTTCCCGCATCATTCTCGGCTTCCCTTCTGGTGAAGTTCATCCCATTGATATATCCAATTTTCCCCTTGTGGACCGGTGTGCGTCCTTCTGAAAGAAGGTAGGTTTGAGCGCGCTCTAGCATATTATTTTCCATCGCGCTGCACACTTGAATCTCAAATGAAGGAGGGGGGGTGTTTGTCTCTAAACGATGATGGGCATTTAGGACGGTAATCAGGCGAAGGATGTCCTCTTTAGCATGGGTTTTCCCCCAGTCCCAATCTGACGTGGCGGGCCTGCCTGCAAGAGCATAGATGGGGCCATAGATTCCCTTGGGCTTGCGATCTAAAATTTCACAGACAACGGTCTTGATCGCTTCGTTTAGATGCTGCCACTGGAGTTGCTTGGTGTCTTTAGGATCCTCTTCATTTGCAGCGACAATATGCTCCTGAAGAGAGGGGGGCAGCCTCTTAAAAATATGAATAGCTCTTTTTTCTGCTTCAGGCGACCAGGGTTCTAAAGTTTCTTTGAAAAGGAGGGAGAGAGGATGTTCTGTTCCCCAATTGGGGCAGATAAACTCCTTTGTCTCATAGTCTCGCTGGTCTCCGTAGACTTGCGATGCGCCATACCCAACTGCATGAACAATAATAGCTTTTGCTGCTTCTGCTAAAATAGACATAAATAACAACCTGATTTGTTTTTTTA
Organism: Verrucomicrobiota bacterium; assembly: GCA_018240135.1. Classification (GTDB taxonomy): domain Bacteria; phylum Chlamydiota; class Chlamydiia; order Chlamydiales; family Rhabdochlamydiaceae; genus SZAS-13. The sequence continues at coordinate 7,206 of JAFEGI010000028.1, read as the reverse complement.
TATTTTAATCAGTTTTGTTATTAATGTAAACTAGTAAATAATAGTTTATTAAGCAGTCGGCGCGGTGACAGGAAGTAGTGGGGGAGCCTTCCTCTTTTTCTTAAAGCGAAATAAAGAGGCAATCGCAGAGAGGATGGCCGCTGTGAACGGGAACACCTGCGCAAGACTGAAGGATACCTTGTACTTTTGTTTGATCACGGAGGGATCGGGGCAGTCGTTTGTCTTGAGATAGGAGTCGATGATCTCGCTGACTACTTTTCGCATGGCCGCGTGGTGGGGGTTATGACGTCCCCCTATCTCAGAATCTTCCTCTTCGAGATGAGGTGCGCATTTTTTGATAGAGAGCGTAATGTCCTCTTTAGGTTCTCTCTTCCACGCATTGATTCCTTGGTAAGAAAATGCTTTGATTGGATCCCCTTCTAAACAGAGGTTGTAGACTTTGTGAGCGAATTTTCCAGGGATATTTCGCGCTGGAGCAATTGCAATCACGATGATCCGATCGCGGAGCTCCTGGGGAAGGAGTTGGAGGGCATTGTAGGTTTCTAAGGCGCCTCTAGAATAGGCAATTTGTAGATAGCGCTCTGTCGGATGTGTATAGAAAAAGCGGATCCAGTTTTGCAGGAGCTCTTTTGTTGCGGGGTTGAGGGTAGAGCCGCTGATTTGAATGAGAGCGTTCATCCGGTCGATCATTTTCCCTTGGGTGGGGCTATAGACACATTCCAAAGCATGGTTGTCTGCGCAGTGCCAAGAGATGGTTCCGGCATTATTTTCTGCATCTTGCTTAGTAAAGTTCATCCCATTGATGTAGCCGATCTTGCCCTGAGAGACCTCTTTGCGACCCCAATTTAGCTGGAAGGTGTGAGTGTGATCGTGCAGGTTTTTTTCCATGCCGCTGCAGATATCAACCGAAAATTGGGAGATCTTTTCATCGGGCGACAAGCGGTGGTGGGCGTGCATCGCTTGAATTAGGCGCGCCGTGTCTTCCATTGCGTGGTTTTTACCCCAGTTGAGATCGTCCGTTGTCGGTTTATCCGCAAGGGCGTAGATGGCTCCGTAGATTGCATCTGGATTTGGATCGTTGTTTAAAATCTTGGAAACAACGCGACGAATGGCAGGAGTGAGTTGTGCCCACTTGGCTTGTTTGTCTGTGGTGCGATTGCCCCATGCATCATTGACTTGATCTTGTAGCGTCGGCGAGAGTTTTTTCAGGAGGGCGAGTGCTTCTTCTTCTCGTTTAGGGGTATAGGGCGCAAGGCTCTTTTTGAATAGGGCAGAGAGGGGGTGTTCTTGACTCCAGTTTGGGTAAGTCAAAGTGACAATTTCGTGGTCCTTCGGATCAGAGAAAATTGCAGCAGCAGCAAGGCCGAAGGTCTGGCTTGCAACATATTTGAGTACTTCTCCTGTCCGCGGAAACCAGCTTAATAATGAGCCCATTTGAAAAACCTCTTATTTTTGCCGGTTATTATAAGAATGGTCTCATTTAATGTAAACAGAATGGAACGTTAAAATCGCAAATAAATAAAAAGTAATTTTTTGTATTAACCCTGAAGGCGCTGGAAGACAAGAGACTCAATGGGGTCGGGGACATAGCCGGTAAGCCGCTCGCCGAAGTGGCCAAGCTCGCGGATCCGGGTGGAAGAGATATGGGCATGGGAGGGGTCTGCCATGAGATAGAGGGTCTCGATGCCGCTGAGCGCGCAGTTGGCGACAGAGAGGCTGAGCTCCTTTTCAAAATCGCTGGGCGCGCGCAGTCCTCTTAAAAGAAAATCTACGCGGTTTTCGGTGGCAAACTGGGTGACAAGGCCGGTCAAGAGGATCACCTGGACATGGGCAAAGGGTTTGCAGATCTCTTCGAGCATCTCCTGACGCTCGAGGGGGGTAAATAAAGGTTTTTTTTCAATGTTAGTGGCGATGGCGACATAGAGGAGGTCGCACAGGGATGCCGATCTTTGGATCAGATTGAGATGGCCCGTTGTCGGCGGGTCGAAGGTTCCTGCAAAGAGCGCTGTTTTCATCAACTTTTGTTTACAACAGAGCGCGGAATTGATGCAAGGTGGATCGGGAGAAGGTGCGCGTGCTCACGTGCGTAAGGCGAGAAAGGACGAGAGGTCCAAGAGTAGAGGGGGCTCCCTCTTCAAGGAGGAGGGTTCCGCCCGGACTGAGAAGGGACGATGTGTCGAAATACTGTAGCCATTTTGGGAGGGATTGTTTGGCATAGGGGGGATCGATGTAGATCACATCAAACAGCTCGCCTGCCTTGGTCATTTTTTTAAGTGCGAGCTCTGCATCCATACAATAGAGGGTGGACTCATTTTCTACAGAGAGGAGGCGGACATTTTCTTGGATCAGGCGGAAGGCGGCGGGGTTTTTCTCGACAAAAGTAGCGTGCAGAGCGCCTCTACTGAGCGCTTCGAGACCCATCGCTCCTGATCCCGCGAAGAGATCGAGAAATCGACTTTCTGGCACTTCTTGTTGCAAGATGTCGAAGACGGCTTTGCGCAAGATGGCAAGGGTGGGACGCGTACCTTCTCCCTTGGGGGATTTGAGAGTGCGGGCGCGGAACCTGCCGCCGAGGATCCGTAGACTCATTCGAATGCAAGCTCAGAGCGGGTCAGCTGGAAGATCTCCTTGGCCTCGCGCAGCTCTTGTCCTTTCCCTTCTCTTAGGAAATTCGCATAGTGGAGGCTGGCCTTTTCTGTGAGCCATTGATTTTCTAGAGACTTGTCCCCTTTTGATCCTTCGTAGAAGGAGATGGTCTTTTTGATGGCGACCCAGTCTTCGCGGTGGCGCCCTTGGAGAAGGAGCTCAAAAGAGCAGGGGTTATCGATCTGCCCGACGAGGACATAGGGCTGATGGCCGTAGAGTGCGGGACGGTGGACTCCGGGAGAATAGAACTCGATGTGGGAGTGGGGATTGTGGGGTGTTGTTTTGACGACGATATCCATTGCAACAGGGTCTTTGAGGTCGAGGATGAGTTTTGCAAGCTTACGCGGAAAGGCGGCATGGGTATCGGAATAGAGGAGCTTTCCTCCGCTGAGAGAGCTGAAGAGATCGAGGGTGAGGAGATCGTTATCTCTGCCGATCGCAGCGGCGTAGAGGGCGACTTTTCCGTCGTTTTTGACGATCCAGTTTTTCAGGATGTTTTGTTTGCGCTCTGAAGAGTGCTGCGTTTTTCCATCGGTGAGCAAGATGGCGGTATGCGCTTCGTGGTCATCGGGAACAAAGGCGAGGATTTTTTCAAGAGAGCCATAGACATCGCCTGCAGTAAAGAGCCCGCCCGACTCTTGTTTCTCGAGAAATTCCTCGGCAGTCTGGATGTTTTTCAGAGTGACAGGGAGATTTTTCGGGCTGAGACGGGTGATTTTTTTGTCGATGACGAGGATGTTGAATGCATCGCCGTGTTGCATACTCGCAAGCGCTTTGATCGTCGCGCGTTTGAAGACGGAGAAGCGGTGCTTTTGGACAGAGCTCGAGCGGTCGAGGATGAAGTAGATGTTTTGCTTCAAACCATATTGTCCTAGATCGAAATTGGGGCGCATTGCGACGGAGAAGATGTACCCTTTCCCATCGGGATGGGGAGCAAAGACCACATCGGCTGCGAAGTCATCATTCCAGCTCTGCGCCTGCGCTTCCACAGGAAATTCGTATTGTCCGATATCGGGAAGACCTGTTCCCCAAGCGAGGCCTTGGTTCTCGCGGAAGGAATTGGGGGACTCAGGGACGAAAAGAGAGGAGCTCGCATACTCCTCGTCGAAAGGGGCCTGCTCGAGCTTTGGCAACAAGGGGGCTGAGCCCACTTTGCCCAAATTCACTTCTGCTTGGATCTTGCCGGGAATCAGGCGCAGGCTATCTGCCTCTTCTAAAGTGGCAGCGAGAGTCACTGAGCTCTTTGGGGCGTCATCTACAAAGTCGGTATCTTGGGGGAGGGCGCTGAGATGGGGCTCTCTTAGGGGGATGTCGATCTGCAGCTGAGGGGACGGCATCGCTTCGACAGGGGCTGCTGCCAGGAGATCCGCCTCTTCGCTGTCGCGATACTCGGGGATCTCAGTCTGCGTGGCAAGGAAGGGAAGATCGGAGAGGAGGTTTTCATCTGGCTGAGTGGGTTGAACGTGGGCGATCTCCTCTTCGTGCAAGGGAGCAAGAGGCGTGCCGCGCGGCGTTTCAACCATATCGAGCGGTTGCTGCAGATGGGGCGAGAGGACGAGGATCTGATCGAACGCCTCTTCGAGAAGGGCATTTTTATCTTGGTTGTCTGCAGCGATCTCTTCGCCTAAGACTTGAGGTGTCGGAGAGGAGAGCCCAAAGAGGGAGAGCAGGGAATGGTGCAACAGGAGCGGACTGCTGAAAAATAGACACAGCACCGCAATGTGAAGCACAATCGACGCCCCAATACAGACGCTTAAGAGTTTCCTCATGTTTTTTGCAGTGCCTCCATAGTCGATTGGATCCGATGGGTCAACGCGTCGTGTTTCGATTCTACAAGAAGAGTCTCGAGAAGATTTTTCGCGCTCTCTTGAAGCTGCAGAGCCTGATCTCCTTCCTCTAGTTTGGCCTCTAAGAGGAGCATCTCGGCATCAATGAAGGTCAGGTACTGCTGGTAGAGCTTCTCTTTCTCAGGAAACTGCTCCGCTGCCGAGAGATACTGCTCTACGAGGGGATCCTCTTCAGAGGTGAAACTCTCGCGCATCTGTTCGAGGAGGAAAAGGCGCCGTTTCACTTGCTCCTCTTTCTCTGCAAGATCGGTTTTGATATCGACATAGGCAAGAGCCGCCTCGAGGTGGAGGGGTTCAGAGAGGAGTTTGCGCCGAATCTGGACCGTTTTGAGCGCGTCACACACTTTAGCTACTTGCTCAGAACCTTCCCGCTTTTCCTCCGGCTTTAAAAGCGAATAGAGGACCTTCGCTTTTTCTAACTCAGCAGCCGTTGCAAAATAGGAGGGCATCTCTGTCGCAGCGGTGATGAGCGCATCGAACATATCGATTGCGTATTCATGCTCGCCAAGAGCTAAGTGGGTTTTGGCAAGTTCATAGAGGGCAAGGCGGCAGTAGTTCCAGAGCACATCGGGCTGGTGGTGATGCTCAGCAGCGAGAGCCTGAAGGAGCCGTTTTCTCTCTTGAAACCGTTTTTGCGATGCATAGAGGTTGGCGAGTTTAATCGCCTCCGCTTCCATCTCTAGTGGATGCTGCGCATCGCCAAGAGCAATCACGTTCTCATCGATGCCGAGCATCGCTTCGAGGACAATCGTCGCGCGTCTGCCCGCTTGCTGATTCCCTTTCTCAAACTGGCTGTAATAGTATTCGGCGAGCCAGCGCAAGTTTTCAATTTTGATCGGTTGATCCCCTGCGCAAAAAAGGTGATCGGCCGCTTTGGCAATCAGATCCTCTTTCTCATCTACAGGTGCTCTCTCTGCAAGCGTCAGATAGGTGTTAAATAGGGTCAGGTGCAAATCGGCAGCATCGGGAATCTCCGTGTCGAAGCCAAATGCCTTTTCTGCGTTGAGCGCAAATTCGATCAGATCGGAGGAGCCTTCCTTGTAGGCGTAGGCGAGGAGGAGGTAGCAGTCGGCAGAGCCAGGGTAATCCGCGAGGTAGTTGGACATCTCCTCGATTGCCTCTTCGTATTTAGCCAGGGCAAAATAGGTTTGAGCGAGGAGGTACTGGAGTTTTTTCCTCTCCTCGGAGGAGAAGGTATCCTTTTCCTCGAGCGCTGCATGTAAAGAGGTCGCTAAGTCCCCTTTTTTGATGAGGAGAGTTTCATTCGAGGCGGTTTTCACCGCTTCGAGATGGCAATGCACCGCAGCGCGCAGGGCTTTAGCCTTATGCTTACTTTCGGGAAAGCGCTTTAAAAAGTCTTCAAAAGCCGCCGCACTCTCCTCCCATTTTTCTTCTTCAGACAACAAAGCGGCGATGTCATAGCGGATCGCCTCTTTTTGCGGGTGCTCCGAGCCGATCTCGAGAAGTTCCTGCAGGCTGATGCGCGCTTTTTGCCACTCTTTATTCTCTCTGCAGAGCTCTGCATGCAAAAGGAATGTGCGACTCGTCTCTTCATCGCGCGGAAACTCCATCTTCATCAGGATGAGCGCTTTTTCTAAAACGAGGAGGTCTTTTGTTGCGCGCGCCGTTTCTACAAGGGACAGCAGCGCATTCTTTTTCAACCTAGGGTCGATATCCTGCGCGGCAAGGCATTTTTCCAAAGCCACTGCAGCTTCCTTTGCATCGCCCAAAGTGAAAAGGGATTTTCCGATGTAATAGTGCATGAGAGGTTTTTTCCCCTCGGGGACAACTCCCATTAATTTGTCCTGCGCCCTTAGCAGATCGGCATACCGTTTTTCTTGGAAGAGGAGGTTCATCGCGTTGAAGGCTGCCTGTGGGGCGGACTTGCTCCCACTCTCTGCAATGAGGGTAAAGGTTTCAATCGCCTTTCCTTTATCGTAGCGCGCCTCTAATGAGCCCGCTTGAAATAGCCATTCCTCTTTGCGCGCATCTCCCTTCGCTGCCAGAAGCAAATAGTAAGAGGCTGCCTCTTTGTACTCTTTGGCATAGGTGTGGATCTGCGCAAGAGGCAGAAGGCACATCTCCTTATATTTGGAGCCTAGCAGCGCCGCGTAGTGTTTTTCCGCTTGCGCATAGTACTTCGCCCGATTTTCCTCTGTTGCGGAGTGGAAAAGCGCTTCTGCAAGTTCAAAACGAGTAATCGCGAGCTCCTCGGGGGACGCATGGGAATTGTTTAGAAAACCTGGCGCTTCCGCTACCACGCGTGCATACTCTTTTAGCTCATATAGGCAGTGAATCTTCCGAAATTGGGAAGAGCTCTGGAACTCATTTCCCTCGATCTTCTCATAGGCGGCAAGGGCCCCTTTTGCATCCCTCTCCTTAAAGTGGAGATCGCCCAGCATCGCGTAAAGCTGATCGCGGTAAGAGCTATCTGGATGCTTCGCAAGAAAGGTTTCAATGAGCCGCCTTGCGGAGGAAAAATCCTTTTCCTTCCAATACTCTGCAATGCGCCTGAGCTCCGTTCCTTCATCCAGAGAGGGATTTGCATCGACTGCTGCAGTCCAGCTGGCAAGTAGCAAAACGAGGGAGAAAAATGGAGTGTTGCGCATAGCCCTACCTAATGATTTTTTTTGATTATATACACGACCTAGTAGATTTGTAAACACCTCAAAAAATCCCCCTTCCCCTTCGTGCCCGATTCTTCTTTCCCTGC
>JAFEGI010000027.1:3784-34540 GCA_018240135.1 Verrucomicrobiota bacterium | reverse complement strand
TGCCGAAGGACATACCGCCCGACAGATCTATCGAAACGGATCTGAAACTCTCACCCAATCAGCAATAAACCAAAAACCCTATCCCAGAGCATATGTTATGTTTCATCTAGACAGAATCCCTGCTAACACGTATCCTTAACCTATTAAAATTCTTTAGAGAACTGGAAATACTCATGGAAAAACGCAAGAAGTGGCAGCTATATCTCATCGTCGCAACAATCGCGCTAACTCTCTATAATATCCTGCCCACCCTCTTCTACTATGGGAAACCTCTAAAAACTCCAATTGATGCGCAAAGGGCTCTTCCCATTGCCGAGAGGATGATCGAACGGGTGAATTCCTTGGAAAAACAGTCTGAGGAGTGGCTCTACTCATTTTGCAACTTAATTGGTATCAGCCCTCAATCGGTTTCTCTCGATCCCAATCAGCCTGAATTTTTCACTCTGAATTTTAAGAGTATCGATGATGCGAAGAAATTCCGCACGTTTTTACCTAGAGCAGGTGCCCTCATCTCTTTTGTGCCAGAGCAGCTCAGTCTCTATGATAGTGAGGATAGCGCAAATAAGGCTGTCATTGTTCAGCGGCGCATCCCCCTCAGGTTTGATACGAAGGAATTAAAAAATTACGTCCAGTTTTCAGAGAAATTTGACGCAGAAGGGAACCCAACGGCACTCTACCGAGGACTTATCGACGACCGCGCACTCCAAGTGGGCATCTCCCTGGCAGGACCGACAGAAAATGCGCAACATTTGCAAGGACTCTCAAGAGAGTTGAGCGAAGGACAGACTCAAGAAATTCTGCTTAACCTCAGCCAAGACATCATCGCCTTTACAAAAGTCTATCCAGAAACGTCATCGGTTGCAAAACGCTACTTCGCAAGCTTTAGTCAAATCGAGACAGCGGACAAACAGGCGCTCATTCAAAATTTCATTCGCTCTCTAGAGCTCCTTGGGGATAAGGTAAAGGCGGAAAAGACCACCCTCAAACAAGAGAGTGACGCTCTAAAATCCCAAGGCCAGTTTTTAGAAGTTGTAAAACAGCAACGACTCGAAATTCTGTCTTCTAGAGAAAAAACCCTTAATCTCGCCACTGCTATCGTAAAACGCAATAGCAGTGTATTTGCTTCGGGCGCTGATCCCCTCTCATTTTCCTCCTTGGGAGCAGATCTCCAGCAATCAGCAGGGATGAAAGCGCAGACGATCTCTCTTAAGGGGAGAAACCCCTTCATCGATGCACTGACCCTCGACTGGAATAATGAGACGATTTATCTAACTATGAATCCTGATGCCCAGGCAGTGAGAAGGGAACTCGACAATAACCCCGCCCAAAGCTACCAACGGGATTTAGCTGATCAACTCCTTTATAATGCCATCGCTTTCGCTTCGCGCCGCTCCGGAGAAGAGATTACACCCTTTCAAGATAAATTTGCGATTTCGCTTAGCTCTCTCACGAACAGTAAAAGCTTTTTGGCACTCCGCCTAAGTACCATTGCGGCTGCAGAAGCAAAACAACTCGTATCCATTTTACAGAGCACATGGCATCCAAGCCACCCCGACCTTAAGTCGGATGCGTTCCCGATCTATGACTATGAAACCTTCAGCCGCCTGCCTGCTGAGGAACAGAAATTGGGTCTTGTTGTCTATGCTCCCTCTCTCTCAGGGAAAATCCCTCCAAGGGGCTTCCAAATGCACTCGATCTATGTCGTTGCAAAGGGAATGGATCGGATTCTGGAGCGCTTGAAAAATGATCCCAACTCACCAAACAGCGCCGAATTCTCTAAGGATTTTAACCGCCTCCGCACGATTCTCCAAAGCCATGGGTTTATTGGATATTCAGGTGCAGGTCATACTTTTGGTCCTGAATACTCTTCCGATTTCATTTTTGAGGGCGAGGACTACTACCAGACCGTACTCAAAGCAACGCGTGAAGAGTTTTCTGTACACGGCACGAAGCGCTATGGCGTCTTAGAATTTACAGATGTCGAACAGCGCGTACTTACCGAAAATCGGATCGATGATCAGATCCATGAAGACCTCTTAAAGTGGCGCGATGACTACCATGCAGCTCAGCTGAGCATCAAAGGAGTCTCCAAGTACGATGTCCCCAAGCCCACGAGAAATGTTTACTGGGATAACTTAAAACTCAGCTGTGTCAAATACTTCCGGGGCGATGACAGAAAGATTCTCCACTGGGGTCTAGATCTGTCTGGTGGAAAAACCGTTCAACTCGAACTGCGCGATACAAATAACCGCGTTGTGACCAATGAAACCGATATTAAGCAAGGCATCAACGAGCTCTATAGCCGCGTTAACAAAATGGGCGTTTCTGAAGTGAGCATTCGACAAGAGGGCAACACGATTACACTCGACTTTCCCGGCTCTCAAGGGATGTCTGCAGCAGAGCTCGTCAAAGCATCCACCATGTATTTCCACATCGCGAATGAAAAATTCGGGATGTATAACCCCGCGCTCTCCGATGTGACGAACCGCTTCCTCCAAGAGATCTGGAATGAGGCCGCTGTGACTGGCCGCAAAACCAGCGATGAAATCCAACTCATTGCCTGGAAACACCTCCATGGAGACTCTCTCGATCCCGATGTGATTCAACCTCGTTCCGAAGCCGCTCGCATCCTCTATGAAAACGGGCTCCGGCTCTCCGATCCAAGAGATCCTGTGACGAGCTCAGCATTCAATGAGACGACAAGCAAAATTGCACTCTACCGAGGCGACGACTTCACCGATTGGTACGGTCAAACCCACCCTCTATTGATCGTCTTCCGCAACTATGCACTCGAAGGCGCCAATCTCGACAATGTACATTCGTCTTATGACCCCTCTAAAGGGAATTTCCTCTCTTTCTCAGTGAAGGGATCCTATACGGACCGCTCAGGCCAGAAAATCGAACCTAGGGAAGACCTATATGCATGGTCCTCTCAGTTTGCAAAAGAGAAAATCGCAGGCTCCCCCGCGGAGATCGTCTCTGGTGGGAAGGGTTGGCGCATGGCGGTGATCCTCAATGGTTACGTCATCAGCGCGCCTACTCTGGATGCTGCTCTAAAAGACGGGGGAATGATCTCTGGAAGCTTTACCCAAAGAGAAATTAACCAGCTAGAAGCGGATCTCAAGGCAGGCTCCTTAAGCTTTACTCCTCATATCTTATCGGAGAAAAATGTCAGCCCCGAACTCGGTGCTAGTGAGCGCATGCACGGAATCATCGCGACCATCCTCTCCCTTGCTCTCGTCATCATCGCGATGGTCTGCTACTACAGGTTCGGCGGGGCCGTTGCGTCGATTGCCGTCATTCTCAACCTCTTTATCATGTGGGCAACCCTACAAAACCTTCAGGCGACAATGACCCTTGCGGGAATCGCAGGGATCATTTTGACCCTCGGGATGGCAGTGGACGCCAACGTACTGGTATTTGAGAGAATTCGGGAAGAGTTCGCCATCAGCGGAAGGATTGCCTCAGCTGTAAACGCGGGATACCGGAAAGCGTTCTCTGCGATCCTCGACTCAAATGTCACCACAATCATCGCCGCTTTGATTCTTCTGCAATTCGACTCAGGACCTATCAAAGCATTTGCGATTACCATGATTATTGGGATTGTCTCCTCGATGTTTACCGCTCTATTTATGACTCGCTATTTCTTTGCCGGGTGGGTTCTGAATCCTGAGCACAAGAGCTTAAATATGCTAAACTGGTTTAAGGCAAAGAGCTTCAATTTCCTAAAGTATGCGAAGGTCACCTTCGTAATTTCAGGGATTGTCATCCTCGTTGGATGCTTTGCTCTCGTTAGCCAGCGACACACCCTATTCGGGATGGATTTTAAAGGGGGATATGCCCTCAGTGTCGAATTAACCCAGAGTGAAAAAGAGGACTACCGAGATGCTGTCGAAAGCGCCTTAGTACAGGCGGGAGCACAGCATAGCGAATTTCAGATTCGCGAGCTCTCTCCCTCGAATCACATCCGGATCTTCTTAAGTCGCAGCCTCGAACAGCCTGGTCGCCCCTTCTTCGGCATGCCACTGGATAATGATCTCAAAGAGCCTGTGTATCCTTATGAGAATAACCCTCGGATCGTCTGGGTAACACATGCACTCTCATCCGCTCATCTCGATTTGAGCCCAGGATCTTTAATGAGTCTGGATCAAAACTGGACCTCTGTCAGCGGACAGATGTCTGACACGATGCGCAATAATGCAATCATTGGCCTTGTGATCGCGATGCTCTGCATCTTGGTCTACATCACGGTTCGATTTGAATTTAAATATGCGATCAGCGCAACTCTATGCATGGCTCACGACGTGATCTTTACAGTAGGAATTATAGCGCTCCTACATGCAATTGGCGTCCCCTTGCAAATCGACCTGAACGCAGTTGTGGCACTCATGACAATTGTCGGCTACTCCCTAAACGATACCATCATTGTTTTTGACCGAATTCGAGAAGATGTCCGCATCATGCGCAAATCCTCTCTGACTGATATCATCAACCATGCCTTGAATATCACGCTAAGCCGCACAGTGATGACCTCGGGAACCACATTGCTTGTCCTGATCCCTCTCATCTTGCTTGGAGGAAGCACGCTTTTCGGATTTGCGCTCATCATGGCTATCGGTGTCGTCTTTGGAACACTCTCTTCCCTCTTCATTGCCGCCCCTCTGATGAAGTACTTTCACGACAGAGAACTGCAAAAAGAAGAGAAATTCGCAGTAGGTGAAAGATAGTCCTTGAGGGAGTTAGCAGCTCCCTCATATAGTAAAATTCTATTCGAACTCGGGTAATTTGCATGATCCTCAACCAGCGCGATCCCATATGGGTATATCCCAAAGTAGACCCAGAATGGCATAAGCAAATTGTCCAGGAATTTAGCATCCATCCTGTTACAGCGCATATCCTCGCCTCGCGCAATTTTGACACCTTAGAAGACATCCACAACTTCCTCTATGCAAAATTGCCCGATCTTCTTGATCCTCATTTATTTCAGGATATGGATAAAGCGGTCGACCGCGTTCTACATGCTTTGAAAAATCATGAGAACATCCTCATCTATGGGGATAACGATGTCGATGGCATTACGGCAGCCGCCCTCCTTACCGAATTCCTCCGCTTCATCGGCGCCAATGTCTTTTACTACGTCCCTAACCGCAACGCACTTAAACTCAGTATCCTGCTCGATGCTCTTGGATATGCAGCAGCAAATGAATGCAAACTGATCATCACAGTCGATTGCGGGATTACGGCAGCTAGCGAAATTGAGGAAGCTGTTAGGCGTAAGATCGACGTGATTGTCACTGACCACCACGAACCGACTGCAAAACTGCCCCACTGCATCGCGACACTCAATCCCAAGCTGATCAATAGCACCTACCCTAACCGCAACCTAACCGGAGTCGGAGTCGCCTTTAAACTCGCCCATGCGATCACAAATGCCCTGATTCTCAACGGATCCATCAGCCCCTCCAAAGTGGATCTCAAACGCTATCTCGATCTCGTGGCTCTTGGCACGATCGCCGATATGGGCTCTCTTCTCGGTGAAAACCGGATCCTCGTCCGCTATGGGCTGCGTCAGCTCCGAAAAACCAAACGGATAGGCCTTGTCAAACTCTTCACTGTCTGCGACCTAAAACTAGGGGACATCACCCCCATCGACATCGCCTCGAAAGTAGCACCCAGACTCAACAGCCTCGGGAGAATCGCCGACCCGCGCAAAGGCGTGGATCTGCTGCTCATCCGCGATCCCGTAGGCGCCGAAAGCCTCGCAAAAGAACTCGATCTCAATAATATCGAAAGACAAAAGATCGAGCGGCGCGACTCCGATGATGTCGATCACATGATCCTCAACCAGCCGCTCCTGCTGCATCAAAAGGCCATCATCCTCTATTCCGACAAGTGGCATCCAGGGATCATCCCTATTATCACTGCGCGCATCGCAAAACAATACAATCGCCCTACGGTTGTCATCTCGATCGATCAAGGCGTCGGAAAGGGCTCGATTCGCACCATTCCTGAATTCCCCCTCCTTCCCCACCTGCGTGAAAATGCAGATCTTCTCGAGAACTTCGGGGGGCACGACTTCGCAGCAGGGCTTACCATCCGCGAGGAAAATATCGCGCTGTTCCGCGATCGGTTTATCAAGGCAGCCAATTCTCTACTCAAGGAGCAAGATATCGTCGCAAAATTGCATCTCGATGCAAAAATCCAATTCGGCGATCTCACCTTTGATTTCATGGAGTCCTTCAATCTTCTCGAGCCCTTCGGCAATGAAAACCCAACCCCCATTCTTTACTGCGACGCGCGCCAGATCTGGCCACCAAAGATTGTCGGAAAAACTCACCTTAAACTCTACCTCGAGCAAAACGACCGGATGCTCGAAGGGATCGCATTTGGGATGGCAGAAAAGCGAGGGCGCCTGCTCAAAAAGAACCTAACTCTCCACATCGCCTTTACTCCGCAAATCAACAACTTTCTCAATAAAGCGAGCATCCAACTTCACGTGCGCGACTTTCAAGCAGCGGGCGTTTCAGCAAAAGATGATTGAAGGATGCATTGAGAGCATAGCCTTTGGGGGAGAGGGGGTCTTGCGCCATGAAGGGATGGTCATCTTTGTTCCCTTCACCGCACCAGGCGATCACGTCCGCATTGAGATTACGGAGAAAAAGAAGAACTTTGCCAGAGGCAGACTCCTTAATATTCTAAGACCTGGGCCTGGGCGCACTCAACCTTGCTGCAAACACTTTGGGACTTGCGGCGGCTGCCAATTTCAGCACCTAAGCTATGCCACCCAGCTGGAAATCAAACAGAAATTTCTCCAAGACGCTCTCAAAAGAATTGGGAAAATAGAGGTCGAAGTGCCCCCTCTAATCCCCGCACAATCGAATTGGCACTATAGACGCCACATCCGCCTCAGTTTAAACCCGTCAAAAGGCTATTTCCAAGCTGCCTACGCCCATCTAAATACTGTAGAGGAATGTCCCATCTTCACAGAAAACAAAGCCTTTTTCCCCGCTCTAGAAAGCACCCTTGTCTCTCTTTCCTCCGCGGGAATCGAAAGGGGAAGCGTGCGGATTCTCAAAAAGCATAGCCAATTCCAACTCATCTTCGAGTGCATCCCCCAGCTTCCCAAACAGAGCAAATCCTGGGCTGAAAGCGTGATCCGGAGGATTCCTGAAATTGCGGGAATAGGTTTCTTTTCGCCACGTGATGAGGCCCTCATTGGCGATTTATCCTGTGAAATCGAAGAACTCGGGCTTAAGGTCCGCTACTCTCCCCGAGGATTTGTGCAAAACCATCCGGAGATGGCAACCCATCTATACCAGGCCATTTTAGCAGCCATCCCCTCTACAGCTGGGACCATTGCTGATTTCTATTGCGGTATCGGGATCACTTCGCTGCTCTTAGCTAAAACGGGAAGACGCGTCATCGGAATTGAAATGGCTGCCGATACGATCGCAGCTGCCAAGAAAAATGCAGAAATCAATCAGGTCCATACAATCGAGTTTGTAGAGGGGAAGGCAGAATCAATTGCCAAGAATGTTTTTGAATCCAATCCAATTGATGCGGTCTTATGCAATCCCCCGAGAACGGGCATGGACCCCCTCCTTACCGACCTGCTGATAGAAAAACGCCCCCAAACCCTCCTATACGTCTCCTGCATGCCTGCAACGCTTTCAAGAGACCTCTCTAAACTGCAGCAAGGGGGATATGAGATGGAAAGGATCCAGGCCTTCGATATGTTCCCCCAGACCACCCACTTAGAAACTCTGGCTATCATGAGAGACTGTCTGCGGAATTAGGCTTCGTCGATTTTCGGGATTATTTTGGCCACTTTTCAATCCGTTTTTTGGGGTTAATATACTAGTTGCGATATTGACCCCAAAAAACGGAATTGAAAATTGGCTCAAAAGAACCCGAAAATCGACAGAAGCTAATTCCGCAGACAGTCTCTGAGGGCAAAAAAAAACCACAGGTGTTAACCGCCTGTGGTTTATGAATGACTAGAAAGAGGATCTTACATCGCGTCGATGTTGTCGATTCTCTTATTCAGGTAGTTCTCTTGGTAGTTCTTTACGTCGTTCACGTGAATAACCCAAGCCGCTCCTTTGCGGTGCGCTTTCATTAAGCCCACGCGTGTCGCGTAGTAGACTTTCTGAGCAGGGACATTCAACATTTTAGCAACTTGATTAACGGAAAAGAAACCTTTCTGGTTATCAAACAGAAGCTCGCCATTAAAGAGAGACTTTGAGCGAGAATACTTCTGACGTCTGTAGTTCTCTAGGTCTTCTAGATCAATTGTCCAACGAGTCGCATCTTTGGAAGCTTTGAGCTTCTTTTGCTTGATAGCAACATAGATCGCCTGACGGGTGACGTTATTAATTTTAGCCGCCTCGGTAATCGATACGACCTTCTTTCCAGTTGAGGAGGAAGTCATTGGCTGCCCCTCTACTGTCTGATTTTCCTTATCCATAATTACACTTCCTCCACTATTTTTCAAAATTATCTTTTTACTATCTACGCCGGTTCAATATACAAATCGCTTTAAATCAACAGCTTAACATATTACCAGCGGATTTTTCACTGGTTTTGTAAATTAACCAATTCTACAACTCGCTTTGATCACTAATTATGGCATACAAATGAATTGATTTCAAGCATATGGTGATTTTTTTGTTGGTAAGACCCAGAATGAGAGACTCCTATGAAGGAAATTCTCTCATATTTTAAGTAGCTATAAAGGGTTAATTTCCTTTAACCTACGGGTAAAATGGGCCTCATCTCTAGGCTCGCTTTCTTAATTCATTGGTTTTTAGAGACTTACAAGAGGATTTATGCTAGCCTATTTGTCCGCTCTTTTACTCTCTTTCATGCTATGCATCTCTTTAAGCGCCAAACCCCCTCAACTGACTGCTCGCGATACGCGCATTAAAGTGGAAGAAATCCTTAAGGCGCACGTCTCCCACCAAAAGCTCACCCCCGAGATTGTTGCCAGAACCCTCCAAAACTACCTAGAAGAGGTCGATCCTGGTAAAATCTACCTATTAGAGGAGGATGTCGCGACTTGGGCCAATCCCTCTCCAGAAACGCTCCAGGAGGCCCTTACAGGCTTTAAAAAGGAGGATTTTGCCACTTATGAGAAGATCCACGAGGCAATGATTAGCGCCATCCAAAGGCGCAATGCCTTAGAAAAGGAGATCGAGCGGGCTCCTCTGCCAAGCGGCGTACAACCCTCTGAATTTAAAGACATTACATGGGCAAAATCTCCCGAAGAGCTTAAAGACCGCCTCCTGAGGATCAAAGCCCTTCAGCTGCAAACAGCGGAAAAGATCACCCCAGAAACCAAGGACCAGTTTTTTCAACGACTGACCAAAAGGCGCCTCAACCGGGAAGCGGACCTGATCGGGAATTCCCCATCTGAACGCAAGCAGCTCGTCTTTTCCTACGTACTCAAGGCCACAAGCTCTGCTCTTGACTCCCAAACCCTCTATTTTACCCCTTCTGAAGCGAACCAATTCATGATCCAAGTGCAGCAGCGGCTATTTGGAATAGGCGCCCAACTCCGCGATGACCTCAGCGGATTTACCGTCGTGCGGATTGTAGAGGGAAGTCCCGCCTTTCATTCCACAAAGCTAAAAGTAGGTGATCGGATCGTCGCTGTAAATGGCGAGCCCGTCGTGGGCATGGACATCGTCGAAGCAGTAGAATTGATTCGCGGGCCTCAAGGATCCCCTGTGCACCTCACGGTTTTGCGCGAGCACAAAGAGGGCGAGAGTCCCCTTGAGGAGAAACACGACATTGAGATCGTGCGCGGGGAAATTGTCCTAAAAGAAAGTCGCCTGGAAACGAGCTATGAACCCTACGGAAATGGGGTCATTGCCGTTTTGAGACTCTACTCCTTCTACCAAGACAATAATAGCTCCTCCACTTCAGACCTAGCCCAAGCCATCGAAGAGATCAAAAAAGATCACCACGTCAAAGGGATCATCCTCGATCTCCGGAGCAATGCGGGCGGCCTCTTGCCCCAAGCGGTATCCGTCACCGGATTATTCATCTCCAAAGGGGTAGTGGTCTCTGTAAAAGACAATACCGGGCAAATCCAGCACCTGCGCAACGTCGAAAATAACAAGGTTTGGGATGGCCCTCTTCTCGTCCTGACCGCAAGAACCAGCGCGTCTGCAGCAGAAATTGTGGCCCAAACTTTGCAAGAATATGGCAGAGCCCTTGTCATAGGCGATCCAGAAACCTTTGGCAAAGGGACCTTTCAAACATTTACTCTAGAGTCTGCGCATTACGGCAAAGTCAATCCCAAAGGGGAATACAAGGTCACGCGCGGAAGATATTATACCGTTTCTGGAAAAAGCCCCCAGCTTGTTGGCGTGAAAGCAGATATCGTTGTCCCCGGCTTTTTCTCCCAAATGGAAATCGGCGAAAAGTATGCAAAATTTCCAGTTGAAACCGATGAGATCAGCGCTAAATTCGAGGACGACCTCTCCGATATCCCGGCTCTACACCGCCTCTATCTCATCAAAGACTACGAGTCAAACAAGCAGCCTGTTTTGACCACCTATAAACCCTACATCGAACCCCTATCAAAAAACTCGATGGAGCGCATCGCCCAGAACAAAAATTATCAAAACTTTTTGAAAGAGCTCGATAAGAAGGATGAGATGAGCGATCCAACCGAGTATTTTGGTCAAAATGATCTGCAGTTACTCGAGACGGTGAACATCATGAAGGATCTCATCTACTTCCTAGAAAAACCTGCAGCCCAAGCGGCATGACAGAAACACCTACTTTTGGTATATTGAAGGACCTTTAGAAATTCGAGGTCTCTTCATGAGTCGCGTCCGCGTTCGTATTGCCCCTTCCCCTACGGGGGATCCCCATGTCGGCACTGCCTACATGGCCCTTTTCAATCTCATTTTTGCCCGCCACTATGGAGGGGACTTCCTACTCCGGATCGAAGACACGGACCGAACCCGCTCAAGACCTGAATATGAACAGAGCATCTACGATGCGCTCCACTGGGCCGGAATTCAATGGGATGAGGGTCCCGATGTCGGAGGCCCCTATGGCCCCTACCGGCAATCGGAACGGACAGAAATTTACCGCGAATACTGTCAAAAGCTTCTAGATGACGGAAAAGCCTATAAGTGCTTTGCTACTGCAGAAGAGCTCTCTGAGATGCGCGAAATGGCAGCAAAACTCGGCCAGCGGGTCGGTTACGATAGACGATACCGCAATCTCAGCGCAGCAGAGGTCGCAGAGCGAGAAAAAGCAGGGCAGCCCTACGTCGTCCGCTTAAAAGTACCGCTCACCGGAGAATGCGTCTATGAAGACGGGATCAAGGGACGAATCACGAGCCCTTGGGCGGATATCGATGACCAGGTGCTCATGAAGTCTGATGGCTTCCCCACCTATCACCTCGCAAACGTCGTCGATGATCACTTGATGCAGATCTCCCATGTCATTCGGGGCGATGAGTGGCTCAGCTCGACACCCAAACACATTATGCTCTACGAGAGCTTCGGTTGGACGCCTCCTGTGTTTATGCATATGCCCCTGCTGCTTGGCAAAGATGGGAAGAAGTTGTCGAAACGGCGCAATCCCACCTCTATTTTCTTCTACCGCGACAGCGGCTATCTCAAAGAGGCCTTTGTCAACTTCCTCACTCTTATGGGATACAGCATGCCCGGCGACAAGGAGATCTACTCTCTAGAGGAGATCATTCGGGATTTCGACCCCAAACGGATCGGGATATCGGGAGCCTTCTTTGACGTGCAAAAGCTCGACTGGGTGAACCAGCAGTATCTCATCAATACCATCAGCGAAAAGGAGCTCTGGGAAAGACTGAAAGGGTGGATGTATAACGATACGTTCATGCAAAAGCTGATGCCTCTTTGCCACACCCGCATGAAGAACTTCGGGGAATTCATGGAGCTGTGCGGCAGCTTCTTTGTCAACCACCTCGAATATACCCCTGAATTGCTTTGCCCTGGCGAGCAGCCCAAAGAAAAAATGGCGATGGTCCTTCAAGGGGTGATCTGGAGCATGGATGCAGCGGAGAATTGGAAGCGAGAGGGGATCGAAAAAGCTGCTCATGAAGTGAGTGAGATCTTTGGCGTTCACTTTAAAAAAGTCGTCATCCCTCTACTCTACGCCACATTCATCGGCAAAAGGCACGGTCCTCCCCTTTTCGACTCCGTAGAGCTCCTCGGTAAGGACCGTGCAAGAGCACGCCTATTGAATGCGATCGAATATCTAGGGGGCATCTCGAACAAGAAGATGGATGGGCTTACAAAGGGTTGGAGACAAAGAGACTGCAAGTCCTGTTAGAGACTGTCTTCGTCGATTTTCGGGATTATTTTGGCCACTTTTCAATCCGTTTTTTGGGGTTAATATACTAGTTGCGATATTGGCTCAAAAGAACCCGAAAACGACAGAAGCTAATTCCGCAGACAGTCTCTTAGCGAACGCCTTCAGAGTCCACAGGGGCTTCCCCTTTGATTGTATCGGAAATAATGTAGGAACGGCTATACCCAGGATCCGTACAAGAAGAGAGTGCAAGCAGGATTGCAATTACAAATAGATACATAGGCTTCCTTTTACAACCTTTACTCACACCTGTCCATGGTTATTTCAAGACAACACCCCGTTCCTCTCAAAATCCTAAGACGCGAGCTCCTGACAAAGGAGGGGTCCTCGAAATGCACCTACCACCTCACCCTTTCAACCGTCGGATCAGGCCTGACATTTAAAGTAGGGGATTCTCTAGGGATATACTCACAAAACGACCCAGTCCTAGTCAGGCGCCTCATCCACGCCATGGGCGCTGAGGAAAAAGATCCTGTGACAGATCCCAAATCGGGAGAAGTCCTTACCCTCTGGGATTTTTTGAGCTACAAGGCAAATCTCTCGCGGATCACCTCAGAGTTCCTTAAATTTCTCTATAAATACACCTCCTCTCATGATGAGAAAAATGCCCTGGGGCACCTCCTAGAACCAGAGAGCAAACCCCTTCTGACCGCCTTCTTAACGACTCATGATCCCCTCGATCTCTTTCTGACCTACCCTGTCGAGAATGCCCCGCTGCAAGAGAGATGCGCCCTATTTAGCCCCCTTTTGCCTAGGTTTTACTCCGTCGCTTCCTCTCAGGCCGCATTTCCCGATCAGGTCGATCTCACAGTCGCCCTTACAACCTATCAACATGGGGGTGAAAAGCGGTACGGTGTCGGGAGTCACTTTCTATGTCATCTTGCAGAAATTGAGAAAACTCCGATTCCCTCTTACGTACAAACCGCACCCCACTTCTCCCTTCCCGCCGATGATGCGGCGCCGATCATTCTCGTAGGTCCGGGAACGGGAATTGCCCCTTTTCGCGCCTTTTTGCAAGAGAGAATGGCCCGCAATGCCCCAGGAAAAAACTGGCTCTTTTTTGGGGAGAGAAACCGCGCGACCGATTACTTCTATGGAGACTACCTCGAAGAGCTCTCCAAGCAACAAAAGCTCGAGCTCGATCTCGCTTTTTCGCGCGACGGGGCAGAAAAGATCTATGTACAGCACCTCATGTATGCGAAAAAAAACCTACTCTGGAAGTGGCTGCAAGAGGGAGCCTACTTTTACGTCTGCGGCGACGCTCATAAAATGGCAAAAGATGTCGAGATGACCCTTCAAAAAATTGCCCAGGAAGAAGGGGCGATGAGCGAGGAAGCCGCAAAACTCTACGTGCGCACTCTCCGCAAAGAAAAGCGCTACCTAGCTGATGTCTATTAGACTTCTTGCGTGACCTCATTTTCAGCAAAAATCATCGATTTTTTCAAGAAAAGCAGGTTACGCAAGAAGTCTATTGAACCGTCGTGAGAATGCAGAAGCACTGGATCCCATCCCCACATCCAAAATCTGTGAGCCCATCGCCCGATGTAGCGGTGATTCCCACCTGATCTAAGCGAATGCCCAGTACCGATGCCACCTTGTGACGCATCTCCTCAATCCGCTTTTGAAAACGGGGACGCTTCCCCTCGATCGTCAGGGCAACGTGGGAAATCCTCTGAGATCTGAGCGTTTCAAGAGCCCTTTCGAGATAGACTTGGCTATCTGTAATCCCATCCTTATGACAAAGATCAATGGCAATCCCTCCGAGAATGGGCACCCCGGTCACCGAGGTGATTGCATTACAGATCGCATGGTAGACAACATCGCCATCTGAGTCTGCGGCAAGGCCTGGGGCCTCTTCAAAGATAATCCCCCCAATGATGCAGGGCTTTGAGGAATCGGGAGAAAGGAAACGGTGGCTGTCCTGGCCAATACCCACCCGGACTTGGGGAAAAGGAGCGTTCATTCGGGCAATTATACAGGATTTAATGCCTAGAGTTCAAGAGATGTAACTCATACGAAACTTTGTGCCTTTGGGTTTATTGCCGATGGTGGCGCTCGAGGGCAAGTTCGATGAGGCGGTCGAGGAGATCTGGGTAGGGCAGGCCGCTGACTTCCCAGAGTTTGGGATACATGCTGATCTTGGTGAAGCCTGGAATCGTGTTGATTTCATTGAGGAGAAGCTCTCCATTATCTTTAAGGAAGAAATCGATCCGGGCCATCCCCTCCACACACAGCACCTGATAAACCTCGATGGCCATCTTCTGCACTTTAGCAATGAGTTCTTCTGATAAGTTTGCGGGGAACTCGAGGCGCGCGCCTTCTGCATCGATGTACTTTGCTTCGTAGGAGTAAAATTCGCGAAGAGGGATGATCTCACCGGGAAGGGATGCGATGGGGTGGTCATTGCCCAGCACAGCGCATTCGATCTCTCTACCTACAATCGCCTCTTCGATAAGGATCTTCCGATCATGAGCAAATGCACCTTCAATAGCAGGGAGAAAATCGCTTTCTTGTTTAACTTTTGCGATGCCAACTGAGGATCCTGCATTTGCAGGTTTTACAAAAAAGGGAAGACCAAGCTCGGCAACGATCTGCTCAAAACATAGATGTGTTTTGTCTCGCAAGTGCACTGTGAGAAAACGGGGAATTGGAATCTTGGCATCGCGCAAAAGGCGCTTCATCACATCTTTGTCCATCCCGACTGCAGAGCCTAATACGTCTGCACCTACAAAAGGGATATTCGCAAGCTTCAATAGGCCTTGGACAGTCCCATCCTCGCCATGGGTGCCATGCAGAACGGGAAAAATCACATCGAGTGGCGCACTGGGCTGAAGCTGATCCCCAGAAAAATGAACGAGCTCTTTTTCTCCATGAAGACGAATTTGCTTTGGATCCTCTGCATGCATCAGATAGCTTTCGACATTGCGGTAATGCCAGCTGCCCTCTTTATCGATGCCGATGAGTGCAATCTCATATTTGCTCTTATCGAGCGCATCGACGATGCTCTTTGCAGAGGCAAGAGAGACCTCGTGCTCTGCGGATTTGCCACCAAAAAGGATGCCAAGACGGATTTTTTTGCTCATGTCTAGATCTTATACACATCATGATTTACAATTAAATGCTTTTCCGGATAAGAGAGACGTCAACGCGAGGTAAAAATGGATGTTCTGCATATCACAGGCGGCAAGGCATTAGAAGGATCTGTCAAAGCAGGTGGCGCTAAGAATGCAGTGACAAAACTCCTGGTGGCCTCTCTTCTTTCCGATAGGCGGTGCACATTTTATAATGTCCCCGATATCGCCGAAGTGGAAGTCACTGTGGCT
The DNA here is from genome assembly GCA_018240135.1 of Verrucomicrobiota bacterium. Lineage (GTDB taxonomy): Bacteria > Chlamydiota > Chlamydiia > Chlamydiales > Rhabdochlamydiaceae > SZAS-13. Next base: position 18,845 of record JAFEGI010000027.1, on the reverse strand, counting down.
CTTTGCGAGGAGATTGGCTCACAGGTCCATTGGGATCGCGCAGAAGGCGTCATCGAAATCGTAACGAAAGAGGTGCAATCCTCTTACGTTCCACAGCGCTTTTCTGGCTCGAACCGAATTCCTATATTGATGATCGGCGCGCTGCTGGGAAGAACAGATGAAGATATCATCGTCCCCACTGCAGGAGGATGCAAAATCGGCAAGCGCCCCGTCGATTTCCACATCTCCGCTTTAGAAAAACTCGGCGCGCAAATCGAATACCGCGTCATGAAAAAAGAGGGCGCCTATCTCGCAAGAGCGCATACCGGTCTCAAAGGAAGCACCATTCATTTGCCCTTCCCCTCTGTGGGCGCCACAGAAAATGCGATCCTAGCTGCCGTGCGCGCAAAGGGAACCACCCTAATTAAAAATGCAGCAGTGGAACCGGAAATTCTCGATTTGATCCTCTTTCTCCAAAAGCTCGGCGTCGCGATCAGTCTCGATATCGATCGCACGATCCGGATCCAAGAGACGCGCAAATTTTACGATGTCGAACATGTGGTGATCACAGACCGCATTGAAGCCGCATCACTTGGCCTTGCGGGAATCAGCACAAAGGGAAGAGTCTTTGTCGAAGGAGCGCAGCAGCAACATATGATCTCCTTCCTCAACAAACTCCGCGAGGTCAATGCAGGCTTTGAAGTGAAGCGCGATGGGATCGAGTTCTTCTACAATGGCCCTCTCAAAGGAGGCATTCACCTCGAGACAGATGTCCATCCCGGCTTCTTGACCGACTGGCAGCAACCCTTCGTCGTGCTGCTCACGCAAGCGACAGGAGCTTCTGTCGTGCATGAGACGATCTATGAAAATCGGTTTGGCTACACACAGACGCTCAAAGAAATGGGTGCGGATATCGAGCTTTTCACAGAGTGTCTAGGGAGCAAAGAGTGCCGCTTTGCGGGGCAAAACTTCCACCATAGCATCGTCGTTAAAGGACCGACGCCCCTCCAATCCAAAGATGTGACAATCCCCGATCTGCGCGCGGGATTTGCCTACGTGCTCGCTGCGCTCCTTGCGCCCGACACTAGCTGTCTACACGGTGTACATTACTTAGATAGAGGGTATGAGAACGTGGTGAAAAAACTCTCCGCTCTTGGCGCTGACATCAGCCGCTCTCAAGCGGGGGAAAGGGCATCGATCCCTGGAAGGTGACCGTACTCGATGTATTCGAGTGCAGCGCCCCCTCCCGTCGAAAGATGGGTAAAATGCTCTTCTAGATGCAATTTGCTAATCGCCGCAAGGGAGTCTCCACCACCCACAACTGTGATGGCAGAAAGTGTCGCAAGACATTTGGCAATCGCTTCTGTGCCCTTCGCAAAGGGGGGCATTTCAAAAACCCCAACGGGGCCATTCCAAAACACGGTTGCGGCCTTTTGAAGCTCCTTTGACCACGCCTCACATGTCAAAGGTCCCATATCCATCCCCTGCCATTTTTCTGCGATCCCTTCTTGTACGCTCACCGTGCGCACATGTGCCTCTTGGCTAAAGGCATCTGCGGTGACGACATCTATCGGCAACCAAAGGGGGACTTGTTTTTCCTTAGCCTCCTTGAGAAAGGCTGCTGCAACGGAGACCTGATCCTCTTCACAAGGAGAGTCTCCGATAGAAATCCCCTGCGCTTTAAAAAAGGGATAAGCCATCCCCCCACCGATAAATATCCCGTCGACCTTTTTCAAAAGAGAGGAGAGGACACCAATCTTTGTCGAAATCTTTGCACCGCCAATCACCGCATAAAAGGGGCGCTTGGGATCAGTGAGGAGGGTCCCGAGAAACTCGATCTCTTTTTGCAAAAGCAATCCCGCAGCCGCTTTTTTCGGGAAATAGGCGGCAATTTCCGCTGTCGACGCATGGGCTCTATGCGCTGTGCCAAAGGCATCATTGACATAGAGATCCCCGAGCTGAGCTAGCTGCTTAGCAAAGGTGGGATCGAGCGAGGGCTTTTCTTCCGCTGCGTGAAATCGAAGATTTTCGAGAAGGAGAACTTCTCCGCTTTTGAGCGCCTCTGCCTCTTTTTCGACATCTGGTCCAATGCAGTCCGATGCCATCTGGACGGGCTTATTCAGAAGGGCGGCGAGCGCCTTTGCGCACGGCGCCAGAGAGAATTTGGGACTCCGTTTTCCTTCGGGGCGGCCGAGATGGCTCATCAAAATGACGCTCCCGCCCTGATCTAAGATGAAGCGGATCGTGGGAAGGGCAGCGCGGATTCGCGTATCGTCAGAGATGGCGCCGCTTGCATCAAAAGGGACGTTAAAATCGACGCGGAGAAGAACTTTCTTTCCTCGCACGCCTAGATCTTGCAGCCTAAGCTTCAAAAGATGCGCTCCTATAGGTCGGCAAAGGGGCTTGCCGCTTGTCCAAACTGCGCCCCCTTTTTCCGCTTCTTGAGCTCTGTTTTCAAAGAAAACAGGAGGTCCTGGTCGAAATTTTGGCAGACCGCCCAGCGCAAATATTCCACCGGGATCTCACCAAAAGGGCGTCCCTTGTGTTTACCGAGAGGCATATTTTTGAGCAAGATGGGGCTTTTCAGCCTTTCCATCATCTGCTCTGTCGTCTTAAACCGCTGCGCTAAGAATTTAAATACTTCGATGTTGACGATGACATCGTTCATCGCCCGGTGCGCGCCCTCATCGGGAATGTTGAAATGCTTGCGCAGTGTCTCTAGAGAGTTTGTTGGACTTTCTCCATAAAGCCTAGCTAAACGCAGTGTGTCGACAAAAGGCTGAAAAGAAAGGCGCGAGGGGATCCCATGTTTTTTTGCAGCAGCCGTCATGAAAGCAAGATCATTTGTGATCCCATGGCCTACAATGATCCGGTTGCCGATGAATTCGAAGATTTTTGGGAGCACATCCTGAATCTTTGGCTTCCCCTTCACCATCTCATCTGTGATGTGGTGAATCGCCATCGAAACCTCTGGAATGGGCATCTCTGGATCGATGAGGGTCTCGTAAGTTTCCAAAACGCCGTCAAATGTAAACCGCGTTGCAGCAATCTCGATGATCTCATCTTTCCCGGGCTCTAGGCCCGTTGTTTCGCAATCTAAGCAGATGAAAATGTCTTTATGGATGAGACCCATGTGGCCTTAAAAGGGTATGAATTTTATCGATGAGCTCCATTCTAGAGCTAGGGTCCTTTATCGAGTAGTGGAGAAATTGAATTGGGGAGGCATGGAGGAAGGGATGGAGCGTTTCAAGAGAAGCCAATGTCGATTTACGCCTCTCCGATTCTGTCATTTTATCTGATTTAGTGAATATCAGCAGCAAGGGGATCCTGCGGTCTGTTGCCCACTTGACAAAGGCACAATCCTCACCTGTCGGCGTGCGTCTGGAGTCGATGAGGAAGAGAATCATCTGAAGAGCGCTCCGATTTTCCAGATAGAAATCGATGATCTCCGCCCAGCCTGCACGGAGCGCTTTGGAAACCGCTGCGTACCCGTAGCCTGGGAGATCGACTAAAACCACGGACTCATCGACAGTGAAAAAGTTGATCGACTGGGTTTTCCCCGGCTTGGATGAGGTCTTTGCAAGCGTTTTGTTGCGCAAGAGGTGGTTGATCAAAGAGGATTTGCCCACATTCGATCGCCCTACGATCGCGATTTCAGGCATCGCTTTCCCCTGAGGCGTGACCAGAGTAGGAAAACTCTCCTTTTCAAACGCCGATGCGATGAACTGCGCCTGAGTGAATGGATTTTTTTTCATCGACATTAATCTCTCGCTTTCCTTCCTCGCGATACGCAATGTTCACGCGGATGGCAGATTCGGGCAAATGCCCCTCTAGTTTTTCAGACCATTCGATACAGCACACACCCGAAAGGTCCCAAAATTCATCAAATCCCGCTCTAAAAAACTCTTCCCCATTGGGAAGCCGATAGAGGTCAAAATGGTAGAGGGGAAGACGCCCTGCGTATTCGTGCATGTAGGTAAAGGTCGGGCTGGAGACCCCTCTGAGGTCTTGCACACCAAGCCCTTCCGCCAGGCCGCGGATAAATGTCGTCTTCCCTGACCCGAGGTCTCCACTGAAAACGACGAGATCACCAGCCTGAAGTCTTTCGCCAAGCGCCTTTCCGATCTGATGCGTCTCTTCAGGAGATGCAGAGATAAATTTACTCTTCATCCTCGCTATCTGCCTTATCCTCTTCTAGCCACTGTCCGACATAGGAGGAAAACTCTTCGAAGTCGCCAAGCGATTCTACAAAGGCGTTAATCTTACTTTCCTCAAGCTGCGCTTGAATGAAGGCAAGAAAGTGCTCTTCGATTTGATAGCGGTTTTGATTGGGCACCTCTTCCAGAGGGATCGGTTTCAGCTGATTTTTGATGAAGTCATCAATGACGCTCTGCTTGCTATTGAATAGCTTCCCCGTTACGGCAGAGGAGTAGACGATCTTTGTGATCGGCTCTTTGAGCTTCACAATATAATTTTTGATGACCTCTGGATCTTCAGAAACAAAAAATCTCTTTGCCTTTAACCCGCCGACGCGCTCTTTGTTTTCAGGGCATTTGGAGACCCAATCGTAGATAGCATCTTGTGGATTCGGGTGCGTGTTGTCGCCAAACACCTTGCCTGTGAACGGACAAATATAGACTTTCTTTGTCAGCTCATTGACGCTCTGCTGTCCATGTTGAATTTTAATCTCCGTCTCGCGCCAGAGCTTTCCTTGAGATTCCAGACGAGCAATGAGCTCTCCTTGGCTCTGATAAATCATCTTATCGCGAATAAAAAGGACGGGATCGATCTTAAATTTTTTCTCCAAATAGTAAAGATAGGTAGTGATTAGGTCTGCCTTTTTACTCTTTTTCAAAAACCTAAGAAGCTCATCCTTAATGGTTTCGGAAATATCAGTCACTGCCATTGATGCCTCAACTCTGATTTGTTTCATTCATCTATCAATAAAGATAGAGGGATGGTACCCCAAGATCTTTTTATATTCCAGTCAAAATCTATGCCGCTTGATTTTGATCGCAGAACTTGATACTATACCTGCTTTCAAGAGCTTAAATGGAGAAATGCCATGACCCTCGTTTTAGAAGAATCCCTAGTGATGGAAGAGCTCGTAGTCCCAGGCTACGATAAGGTTGTCAAAGTCACCAATCGAGATGCGGGACTCACCGCGATCATCTGTATCCATTCACTGGCGATTGGGCCTGCATTGGGGGGCACCCGCATGTATCCATATGCCACATTTGACGCCGCTCTAAATGATGCGATGCGCCTTGCGAAAGGGATGACCTATAAGTCTGCGGTTTCTGAAAGTGGCTGGGGTGGAGGCAAAAGCGTGATCATTGCCGACCCCAAGAAAGACAAAACGCGAGAAATGCTCATAGCCTTTGGGCAGGCAGTTGACCGGCTCCGCGGCGAGTATATCTGCGCAGAAGATGTGGGCACTACACCCGACGACATGATGGTCATTAGCGAAGCGACCCAGTATGTCGTGGGCCTTCCCCATGACAAGAGCAGTGGAAACCCATCCCCCTTTACGGCTTGGGGCACCTTCCGCGGCATCCAGTCCGTTCTGAAAAAAATTTATGGATCTGATTCCTGTGAAGGGCGTACGGTTGCCATTCAGGGACTCGGTAGCGTCGGCTGGGAAATCGGCATGCAGCTATTTTGGGCGGGCGCGCGTCTGATTGTTTCCGATATTGACATGGGCCGCTGCCAAAAGTTTGCAAAACTCACAGGTGCACGAATTGTTCCTAAAGAAGAGATCTTGCGCGTCGAATGCGATGTGCTCTCTCCTTGTGCTCTTGGAGGAATTATCAATGAAACGAGCATTCCCTATCTCCGCTGCAAAGCGATTGCAGGCTGCGCCAATAACCAGCTTCTGAAAGATACCGATGCCGATGTCTTAAGCGCACGCGGCATCCTCTACGCTCCTGACTTTGTGATCAATGCAGGGGGCCTGATCAACGTCACGCAAGAGCTTGAAGTGGGCGGCTACTGCCCTGTTCTTTCGCGAAACAAAACCAATCGGATCTATGATCAGTTGATGGTCATTTACGATATCGCAGAGCAAAACCGCTTCTCAACGCAGCGCGCGGCCCTTTCTCTCGGAGAGTACCGCATTAAGTACCGCATCGGCAGACGAATAGAACCTGCCTGTTTCCATCACGCGCACTAATCGGCCTATGCAAAATCTCATCACGCTCCTGCAACATAAGGCGAGCTCTGCAATCTGCGAGGCATTTCAGGATCAGATCTCTGATCCTGCGCTGCTTGTTGCGGAGGTTACCCAGAGCACACAGGCACAATTTGGGCACTACCAATGCAATAGCGCATTAAAAATCGCTAAAGTGCTCAAAATGGCGCCGCGTGCGGTAGCGGAAAAGATCGTTGCGCATTTCGACCGCACAGGGATTGCTCCCCTGGAAATCGCAGGGCCTGGATTCATTAACATCTCATTTGAACCCTCCTTTTTATCCAAAGAGGTGGAAGCTCTCCTTGCCGATCCGCGCCTTGGAGTCGCGACGCCCAGCAAAATTCAGCGCGTCATTGTCGAATTCTCCTCTCCAAACATTGCCAAAGAGCTACACGTAGGCCACCTCCGTTCCACAATTATCGGCGATGCTCTTGCGCGCCTTTTCGAATTCTTGGGACATGACGTCCTTCGACTAAACCACATCGGCGATTGGGGCACTCAATTTGGCATGCTGATTGCCTACATGAATGCGGAAGTTCCCGACGTTCTATCAGGCAAGGTTCCTGCCGATTTGATGCAACTCATGGAGTGGTACAAGGAGTCGAAAAAACAGTTTGATGCAGATCCTGAATTTAAAAAGCGCGCACAGCTGCTAGTTGTCAGCCTGCAAAGTGGTGACCCTGCCACAAGAAAAGCGTGGCAAATGATCTGCGACATTTCGCGTAAAGCGTTCCAGGAAATTTATGAACGCCTCGACATTAAACTCGTAGAGCGCGGAGAATCCTTCTATAACCCCGATCTTCCAAAAGTGGTCTCCGATCTCGAGAAAAAAGGGCTCATCACAATTTCTGATGGAGCAAAATGTGTTTTTCTCGAAGGATTTACCTCTCGCGATGGGACACCGCTTCCCATGATCGTACAAAAATCAGACGGGGGATACAACTACGATACCACCGATATCGCCGCACTCCGCCACCGAGTCGAACAAGAAAAAGCCGATCGGATCATCATCGTCACAGATGCAGGGCAAAGCCTCCATTTTGAGATGCTCTTTAAGCTCGGAGAAAAAGCCCACTACTACGATCCGGCACGCGTGCAGCTCGACCACGTTCCCTTTGGCGTTGTGATCGGGCAAGACGGGAAAAAGTTTAAGACCCGCTCAGGGGACACCGTCAAATTGATCGATCTCTTAAATGAAGCGGTAGGCCACGCAGAAAAAATTCTCGACGAAAAACTCCCCGACCTTTCCCCCGCTGAGCGCAGACACACTGCAGAAATTCTCGGTATCGATGCGATAAAGTACGCAGATCTCAGCTGCCACCGCGTCAAAGACTATGTGTTTAGCTATGAGCGCATGCTTAAATTCGAAGGGAATACCGCAGCATTTTTGCTCTACTCCTATGTCCGCATCCTCGGCATCAAACGCAAGGTTGGCAAAGAGATTCCCAAAGAGGGTGTCATTATCCTGGAACACCCCTCAGAAATCGCTCTTGGGCTCCATCTCCGTCAATTTGGAGAAACGTTGGATGCAATGGCACGCGATCTTCTCCCCAATCGCCTGACCGACTATCTCTACAGTCTCGCAGAGAAATTCAACGCCTTCTTTCGCGACTGCAGAGTGGAAGGGTCGGCAGAAGAGACAAGCCGCCTTCTTCTATGCGAAGTGAGCGCGCGCATTCTCTCCCAAGGGCTCTCTATTCTCGGCCTGAAGACACTCGACAAGATGTAACCTGCACTTTGCTTGGACGGTGAGGAATCTCACGGACATATTTGGGAACTGCGTAACCGGGCAATCTCGCTGCCAGCGCTTCCATCATCTCGAGTCCCTCCATTTCAGACACTTCAAAATGGGTCGCCCCTTGCACAGGATCGAGCTGATGCAAGTAGTAGGGAAGAATCCCTCGACTAACGAGTCCCTCAAACAGCGTCACAAGCGTTTCGACCGAATCATTGACGCCTCGTAAGAGCACCGATTGCGAAAGGATAGGAATTCCGAGCTTTTGCACCTCTTTAAGCGCATCGAATACCACCTCATCGAATTCCAGCAAGTGATTGCAGTGAATTACGAAAATGATCTGCTTAGGGCAACTTGCCAAGAGCTCTAAAAATTCCCCATCGATGCGCTCTGGAATTCCCATAGGGAAGCGCGTATGAAAGCGAATGCGCTTGAGATGCTCGATCGCGGAGAGGCTCTCCATCAGCGCCTTCAGTTGCGCATTGCTCAAAGATAAGGGATCTCCCCCACTTAACAGAATCTCCTTCAGAGTGCGATCTGACCGGATTGCTGCGAGCTCTCCAGTAAAAAGTTTCTGCTCTGTTTCGTAGGGAAAATGGCGGCGAAAGCAGTAGCGACAATGCATCGCACAGGCACTTGTGCAAAGAAGAAGCGCCCTTCCCTCATACTTATGCAATAATTTGGGCTCTTTGCGAAAGGCCCCATCCGCAATCGGATCGAGAACGAAAAGAGGGCTTTCAATTTCTTCCTCCTTTCTGGGCAGAAACTGGCGCAAAATCGGATCGTCCCATCTCCCTTTTTCGATCTTTTCAGCAAGACGCACCGGGAGATTTAAAGGAAAATTTGACTTCTTGAGAAGAATCGTCTCACCATCTACCGGATCGAGCTCAAGAAAAGAAAGGAGGGCATTCCAATCAGTAAAAGAATTTCGTTGGATCTGCCTCCAGGAAACAGGAATCGACATAGGGCACGGATGATAGAGGAATCCCCCTCCACAGTCAATCAGTAAGTGGATATTTTAAGCTTTCCAGTAATGTCAAAACCACTATAATGAGGGCCATCCTGAGAGTCTCTCTTTAGAGAAAGGCTCGAGGGTTATTTAGCAAGCTAGGCAGGATATGTCCTTCACAGCAGGTTTTGGCAGAGTTCGCGCTTTTCTATGGCCGATCTACCGTCACGAGCTGGTCAGGTTTATCCCTCTCCTACTAATCTTTTTCCTTGTCGGCTTCAACTACAGTTTACTGCGCGCTACCAAGGACGCCCTCGTCGTCACAGCCCCCTCTTCGGGCGCTGAGGCCCTGCCCTTCTTAAAGGTATGGGCAATCGTTCCGATGGCCTTCCTGTTCACCTTCCTATTCACTCGGGTATCTAATCGCCTTGCCAGGGAAAAAATATTTTACGCGATGATGAGCATCTTCATTGGGTTTTTCCTAATCTTTATGTTTGTTCTCTATCCCTTTCAAGATAAGCTACATCCGCATACCTTCTGCGACCGGATCCAAGATATGCTCCCCATCGGCTGTCAAGGATTTATTGCCATGTTCCGCAACTGGACATTCACCCTGTTCTATGTGATGTCTGAGATGTGGAGCACCATCATTATGACTGTCCTTACCTGGGGCTTTGCCAATGATGTCACCTCAGTCAACGACGCAAAGCGGTATTACGGCCTTCTAGGAATTAGTATTAATCTCTCGGGAATTGCAGCGGGCCAGGTGGCGACATCGATGTCCCATTTAACCTTTAACCCCAGTTTGCCATTTGGGGCAAACGCCTGGGATCAATCGATTTTTTTACTTACCAGCCTCGTTATTGCGGGCGGCGCGCTTTGCATGTTCCTCTTCCGGTTCATCCACAACCGGGGCCATGGGTACAACTCCCCCTCCTATCACGCGCATAGCGGTGGCGAGGAGATCAAGATGGGCCTGCGTAAAAACTTTTCTTACCTAGCCAAATCCAAATACCTCATCTGCATTGCAGTCATCGTGGTGACCTATAATATTGCGATCAACCTCGTCGAAGTGGTCTGGAAAGACCAGGTCAAGCAGCTCTATCCCGACCCGGCGGATTTCAACGCCTATATGGGACAAGTGCTCACATGGATCGGGATCTTTGCAACCGTCACGAGCATCTTTATTTCGAGTACCATCATCCGCAAGTTCTCTTGGACCACCAATGCGCTCATCTCTCCGCTCATCCTACTCGTCACAGGAATCGCCTTTTTCTTCTTCTTTTTCTTCAAAGATTCCAGCTTGGCCTCCTTCTCCACAGTATTCGGAACGACGCCGCTCGCACTATGCGTCTTTTTTGGCGCATTGCAGAACTGCCTTGCGCGCGCTTCGAAATACACCGTATTTGATGCGACAAAGGAGCTCGCCTTCATTCCCCTAAGTAAAGAATGCAAGCTGAAAGGGAAAGCGGCCATCGATGGAGTCGGCTCAAGAATTGGGAAATCGGGTGGGGCGCTGATGCACCAAGGGCTGCTCATGTTCTTTGGCACAATCGCCCTCAGCACACCCTACGTTGCAGGCCTCCTCTTACTAGCGATTGGAGCGTGGATCGGAGCGGTCAAAGCTCTTGGACACCGCTTTAATTCACTCGTCTCCCATCAGGAGACATTGAAAGACCCCGACGAAGAAAGACCCGCCCTTCAGCCCTCGCTTGTAGATTCAAAATCTGGGTAAGCGACCTTCTCATAATTGCTTTCTGCAAAGCAAAACCCTGCAAAAGCTAAAATGGCAGCCCCAAGAATACTCAGGCAGAGGAGTTTTTTCTTTAACCCTAACGCGTAAGAAAAAAATAGACCCGCCCCAAGAAATATCCCATCTAGCGCGACCATAAATCCTGTGGGGATATTGAAAAGATCTCCCATGCACTTACAGGGCAGCTCTAGAAGATACCAGTAGAGGGAATACCCACTCCACAACGCAAAGAGAAGGGAAGCGGTAATCCAGGCGATCAGACGGCGGTGAAAAATTAAAAGCAGTGTCGCAAAAAGGATTTCCAGAACGCTGACAACCCTATCTAAAACTTTAAATGCAACCGATGGGTAAAATAGTTTTCCATATGCTGCCACCAATACAACACCTGCGACGATCAGTGCAGAGACTAAAAGCACAAGCTGCAACGGCCTGCGTGAAAGAGGCGACATAAGGGGCTCCTTTCCTCCCATATTAATGAAAATTTGGTTTTAAACCACACCTTTCAAGCTCCCCTAAATGCGCAAATATGGTATAAAGGACCCATGGAATTTATCTCCCAGATGATCACGTCCCATGCAGGACACGCCCATTGGGTAATCTTTTTTGCAATCGTTTTAGCCGGATTTAACATCCCCTTTAGTACCGATGTCATCATCATCTTAGCGGCATTTCTCGCTGCCACCGTCGTACCCGAAAATATGTGGCTCTTATTCGCTGCAGTCGCTGTGGGCTGCTATTTTTCCGCGATGTGCTCCTACTGGCTCGGTAGGCTTGTGGGCAGAAAACTCTGCCACATCAAATGGCTCTCAAAGCTATTTAACCCAGCCCGACTGAGCAAGATGAAAAAGTTTTACGAAAAATATGGGATCTGGACCTTAGTCATCGGCCGATTTATCCCCTTTGGCGTGCGCAACTGCATCTTCATGTCTTCGGGGATGAGCCGCCTCCATTTTGGGAAATTTATCCTGATGGATGCCCTTGCGTGCGCCCTTTGGTGCTCAGCAGCCTTCTATCTTTTTTATTCTATCGGTCAAAACTACTCCGTGCTCTGGCACTATGTTAAAACGTTTAACCTTCTGATTTTCGGAGCTTTCAGTGTGACGGTAATTGGGACCATTTGGTATAAAAGTAGAAAAAAAGCTCAGACTGCAAGGCTCTAAGAAGATGCTAAGTCTATCCAATAGCTTATCCTTCCTGCGCGCGCCCTTAGCTTTCCTCTTCCTTGTGGAGAGCACAACGGTGCGCATTGTTGCCATTTTGCTGGCCATGATTACGGACAGCGTCGATGGCTACCTAGCGAGACGGTGCCAATCCGTGACGCGCTTTGGCGCGATCCTAGACCCAGCGATGGACAAATTCTTCGTGATCTTTGCCCTTTCCGTTTTTCTCATTGAAGGAAGACTCGAGCTATGGCAGGCATGTGCGATGATTGCGCGCGATTTCTTTCTCTGCCTCTTTGGACTCTATCTAGGATTAAAGGGACAGTGGGAAAGCTACCGCTGCCGCGCCATAAGATCGGGCAAAGTCACAACAGCACTCCAATTCCTCGTTCTCATCGGACTGAGCCTAGGCTATCTATTCCCGAGCTACATCTATCTGATCTTTATTCTCTTTGGCACGCTCGCCTTTATCGAACTCTACCAAATTAGAAGAGAAACCCCTCTAGCGGACTAGCAAAGTGGGGCTTGCCACTTGGGCGCCCACCTTCTGAAGCTCTTCATACACGCGCACTAAAATCTCCTCTTTCACGTGGAGATACTCCTCATAGCGCGTTCTTTTTGTATACACGTCGATATATAGATCTAGCGAATAGGATCCAAGACACTTGAGCACCACGATGATGGGTAAATCCCTGGCAATATCGCTATGCGCCCGAATGGCCTGCTCGATTCTCTCTTTGAGCACAGAAAGATTGGAAAAGTCCTGGTAACGGATCCCCACCGTCTCCTCAATGCGGCGATGCGTCATCCGTGCGCTATTGACTACGAGAAGGCTGGAAAAGAGCGCATTGGGCAAATAGACAGGTCTTTTTTCCTTATCGCGCACTACTGTGAGATACCACCCGATCTCTTCAACGGTTCCCTCTAGATTTTTTTCGGGAAGTAAGACCATGTCTCCGACAGCAAATGGATGGGTAATTTGAATCATGAGCCCCCCAAAAAAGTTGGAGATCACATCCTTTGCTGCAAACCCCACCGCAGCAGCGCCAATCCCTCCAAAGGCAATCAAGGGCGCAATGTTAATCCCCCATATCTGCAGCGTCAGCATGAGAGCCATTCCCACGATGGCAATCGCGAGAATCCTCCCAAAGACGCGCACGATTCCCACCTCACCCCCCTTGCGCTTCAGCATGTTTACCTCAAAAGCCCTCCTCCAGCGCAGGAGCATCCAGGCTCCACAGAAGATCAAAATAGTCCCCAAAAGAGCGCCTGGATAGGTCGTAAAAAAAGAAAAGCAAGCGGGAAGACAATCCATCATGCGGATAGAATATCTGTATGCGACAAAAATAGCAAAAGTTTGTACACTTAAACTATAGTCTAGGGAGACCTCCATGTACACTCCAAGGGAATCGATCATCGTTTCGGCCATCCGTTCATTTTGCACTTCTTTTGCAGCCATTATCGGCGTGCTCATCGGCCTGATTCTCGTCTTGGTCTGCCTCATGTTCTTCTCCACTCCCGATATCTTCCCCGCACGCGGACAACCCGTCATTTCTGCCGATGCAAAGGGAGGACGCGATCTACTTCCTCCATCAGCACCTGTTGTGCTCAAACTCAACTTTATGGGGGTCATCGGCCTTGGAGATCTCACATCGGATAAAGTAGAAAGCCTTCTCTTGGATTCGCGCGAGGGGATGCTCGGAAGTCGAGTAAAAGCGGTTCTTCTCTACATGAATACCCCTGGCGGTGCAGCAGATGATGCCGATGCAATCTACCGCGCGCTCAAGCGTTATAAGGAAGAATACAAAGTTCCCATCTATGCATTTGTCGATGGACTCTGCGCATCGGGAGGGATGTACATCGCCTCTGCAGCAGATCAGATTTTTGCTACCCCCTCTAGCATCATCGGCTCTGTCGGTGTCATCCTAGGGCCGACTTTTAACTACTCAGGCCTTATGGAGCGGTATGGCGTCCAGTCTCTTGCCCTTACAGAAGGGAAAGATAAAGATATGCTCAGCCCCTTCCGCCCATGGAGACCTGGTGAAGATGCCTCGCTCCGCGCAATTACAGCGGGGCTTTATGAACAGTTCGTCTCGATCGTTTCAGAAGCGCGCCCCAAGCTCACGCGCCAAAAGCTCGTTGAGGAGTATGGAGCACAAATCTACATCTCCAAAGTGGCAAAAGAATATGGATATATCGATCACGATGGCGCAAACTACAGCACAGCCCTAGCAGCTTTGACCGACGCCGCCGGCATCCCTTCTGACCAGCACTATCAAGTATTCACATTAGAACCTCCCCATACGCTCCTTAGCGATCTGAGCCAGATCAATACCTCTTTACTCAAAGGGAAGATCACGCACCAATTTCAGATCGGCCCTTTCATGAACTCTGAACTAAGCGGTCGCTTTCTCTATCTCTATCAACCCGCAATGGAATGAAAAAACTCTTCGTTGTTGACGCCGTCAACTTCCTCTTTCGCTCTTACTATGCGATAGGACCGATGACTAGCCCCCAGGGAGTCCCCACGAACGCCCTATTCGGCTTCATCCGCTCCATCTATAAACTCATCAAAGACTATTCCCCTTCCCATCTTATTGCTGTATTCGATGGCCCCGACAATAAGCGCTCGCGCACCGCAATTTATGCCGAGTACAAGAGCCACCGAGCGGGGATGCCAGAAGATCTCGTTACTCAGCTGAAAATGGCGCTCCAATTTTGCGAAATTGCGGGGATCCCCTACCTCTCCGTCCCGGGCGTAGAAGCTGATGACACCATGGGCAGCATCGCAAAATGGGCAGAGAAAAAAGGGGTTGACGTGTTCATTTGCTCAAGCGACAAAGACCTCTGTCAACTCGTTAGCTCTCATATCCGCATCATCAATGCCCATAAAGACAACCTCCTCATCGACCGCGCGAAGGTCAAGGAGCTCTTTGGTGTTTTCCCTGAACAAATCGTCGATCTGCTCGCGATGATGGGAGATGCCTCCGATAATATCCCCGGTCTTGAGGGATTTGGGCCCAAAACTGCGGCCCAGCTCCTCTCTGAATACGGCACTTTAGAGGAGATCCTAGCCCATCCGGAACGCTTAAGTGGCAAAAAACGGGATACGCTCATTCAAGGACAAGAGATTGCGCTTTTGAGCAAACAGCTCGCCACAATCTATCTCGATGTCGATTTTCCCCACGACGAGACATTTTTTCATCTCAAGACCCCCGATCTCGAAACGGTCCGCGCCTTTTACCAAGAAATGCACTTCCTCTCCCTACTCAAAGAACTTGCGCCCGCCCAAGAG
>JAFEGI010000027.1:0-3722 GCA_018240135.1 Verrucomicrobiota bacterium | reverse complement strand
GTCTCATCCTCCGCCTTTCCCAAGCAAAAGAGCTCTGTATCGATACTGAGACAACCTCCCTTGAGCCGATGCGCGCTGAGCTTGTCGGCATCGGCTTTGCAATTAGGCCAGGAGAGGCCTGGTACGTTCCCATCCAAAGTGAACAAACCCTCGCCGCTCTCAAACCCCTCCTGGAAAATCCCCACATTGGCTACATCGGCCACAACATCAAATACGATTTGCACGTTCTCAAAAATGCGGGAATCTCCATTTCGAAAATCGCCTGCGACACCCTTATTGCCTCCTATCTCATCGCTCCGCATGTCCAGCGCCATAATCTCGACGAACTCACCCTGGAAAAGTTTGGGAAGGCAAAAATCCCCATCGAAGATCTGATCGGCAAAGGGAAAAGCCAGATCAGTATGCGCGAGGTTCCTCTAGATAAAATCTGCGCTTATTGCTGCGAAGATGTCGACTACACGCTGCGCCTCAAACACCTCTTCGACAAAGAACTCGATCGCCTAGAGCTGCGCGCTGTATTCGAGCAAATCGAGTTGCCTCTCATCCCGATTCTCCTGCAAATGGAAAGGTGCGGGATCTATGTCGATCAGAAAAAACTCGAAGAAATGTCGCACGACCTCTCCCACTCTATCGGCAAGCTCGAAAAAGAGATCTACCACCTTGCAGGGGAAACCTTTAACCTCAACTCTCCCAAACAGCTCAGCGTCATTCTCTTTGAAAAGATGGGAATCAAACCGCCCAAAAAAACAACGACTGGCTACTCCACCGCAGCAGACGTGCTCGAATCCCTTCAGGAGGAAGCGCCGATCATCAAGATGATCCTCGAGTACCGCACTTTTGAAAAACTCCGTTCCACCTATGTCGACTCCCTTCCCGCGCAGATCGATCCCAACACAAAACGGATCCATTGCACCTTCAACCAATCGGTCGCAGCTACAGGACGCCTCTCTTGCCAAAATCCCAATTTGCAAAATATCCCCGTGCGCACCCCCGAAGGAAAAAAAATTCGCTCCGCCTTCAAACCGCAGCACGCTCATTATTCCTTTCTCTCAGGCGACTATTCGCAGATCGAACTCCGCCTCCTCGCCCATCTCTCTGAAGACCCCACTTTGATTAAAGCCTTCCAAGAAGGGGAAGATATCCACACCTATACTGCCTCTCTTGTCTTTGAACTCCCCCTCGATCAAGTTACGCCAAAGATGCGCGATGCTGCAAAAACCGTTAATTTCGGGATCCTCTACGGCCAGCAGGCCTACGGCCTTTCCAAACAGCTTGGAATCAGCTACCATGAAGCCGCCGAATTCATCGAAACGTATTTCCAAAGGTACAAAAAAGTTAAAGAATTTCTTAACTTCTGTGTCGAAAGCGTGGGGAAGACAGGACGCGCCATCACCCTAACCGGAAGGCAAAGGCCCATTCCCGACATCCACAGCAAGAATCCGACCCTCAAAGCCCTCTCCGAGAGATTGGCAATCAACACCCCCCTACAGGGCACTGCGGCCGATCTCATCAAGCTTGCCATGATCGCGGTCGATGCCCATCTAAAAAAACACCCCTCCCTTGGGAACATGATCCTGCAGATCCACGATGAGCTCCTCTTTGAAGTGGCAGATACCCATACTAAAGCACTCGGGGCAGATGTTAAAAAAATTATGGAAGGGGTCTTTTCCCTAAAAGTCCCTCTGATCGTCGACATTTCCATTGGAAAGAATTGGGGCGCATGTTAAAGTTAAAGAAAGTTGCAATTACTGGTGGCTTAGCAGCAGGTAAATCCACTGTCTGTCGATTCTTTAAAGATCTTGGCGCGTATGTGATCAGTTCTGACGAGATCGTCCGCCGATTATTATCTCCAGACACTCAGCTCGGTCGGCAGGTCATCCAGTTACTCGGTACAGAGATCGTACAGGGTGATTCGCTGAACAGAGATCGGATTGCCGAGAAAGTATTTTCTGAGCCTAAACTCCTGCAAGCCCTGGAAGAGCTCCTACACCCCGCAGTATTTGATGTCATCGAGCAGACATTTGAAAAAATCGCCAAAGAGGGATCCTATCCTTTATTTATCGCCGAGGTCCCCCTGCTCTATGAATCTGAAAGACAGGGACACTTTGATCTGGTCATTGCTGTATCCGCCCCTGAAACAACCGCTAAACAGCGCTTCGGCAAAGGGGAGGCATTCGATCAACGGATGATGCGACAATTATCTCCAGCTCATAAAGCCGCAAAGGCAGATTATGTCATCGAAAATAGCGGCGATCTCGATACATTAAAGAATCAAGTCACAAAACATTTTCACATTTTAACTCAAGCAAGTTAAGGAGTCTCATTTCCAATGAACCGAGAAGACACCATCCAGGACGTTCAAGAACCCGATCATAACAAGGCAAACCAATCCCCTAGCGGATCTCCTCCTCATGAAGAGATCACACGGATCGCTGATCTTCAGCGGATGAATGTCGAGCAACTCAACCACTTTGCTCGCAGCGTCGGTCTTAAAGGTCTTGGAGCCCTGACAAAATCGCAAATCGTCTTTGAGATCGTCAAATACCTCGCAGAAAAACCTGGTGAGATCCTGGTCGGCGAAGGAGTTCTCGAAGTACTTCCCGATGGCTTTGGATTCCTCCGCTCTCCCGACTACAACTACCTCCCTTCCGCTGAAGACATCTACGTCTCTCCTGCGCAAATCCGCCGCTTCGACTTGAAGAAAGGGGATACTGTCTACGGGACAATCCGCTCTCCGAAGGAGAAGGAAAAATATTTTGCGATGCTCAAAGTCGACAAAATCAACGACAAATCCCCAGAAAAAGCGCGAGAGAGAATCCTCTTTGAAAACCTGACCGCTCTCTATCCAAGCAAGCGCTTTGTGATGGAGACCACAAAAGAAAAACTGACGACCCGTGTTCTCGACCTCGCAGCTCCTATCGGGAAAGGGCAGCGCGCCCTGATTGTGGCCCCTCCCCGCACTGGTAAAACGATCATCCTCCAGAGCATCGCCAATGCGATCACCACAAACCACCCCGAAGTCTTCCTCATCGTCCTGATGATCGGCGAGCGCCCTGAAGAAGTGACGGACATGATGCGCAGCGTGCGCGGCGAGGTGGTCTCCTCCACCTTCGACGAGCCCCCTGAGCGCCACGTCCAAGTCGCTGAGATGGTCATCGAAAAGGCAAGACGCCTTGTCGAATATGGCCATGACGTCGTCATCCTTCTCGATTCGATTACGCGTCTGGCTAGAGCTTATAACACCGTTGAACCCCATTCAGGCAAGATCCTGACAGGTGGTATCGATGCAAACGCTCTGCATAAGCCCAAGCGCTTTTTCGGCTCTGCCCGCAATGTCGAAGAGGGTGGGTCGCTCACCATCATCGGCACCGCGCTTATCGAAACGGGATCCCGCATGGACGAGGTCATCTTTGAAGAGTTCAAAGGTACCGGCAACATGGAGCTCGTGCTCGATAGACGTCTCTCTGACAGACGGGTCTATCCTGCAATTGACATTGTCAAGAGCGGTACGCGCAAAGAGGATCTCCTTTACCACCCGGAAGAGCTCGAAAAGATTTATCTCATGCGCCAAGCGCTTGCGGACTTAGCGCCGCTTGATGCGATGAATCTCCTCCTAGGTCGCCTCAAGAAAACCAACAGCAACGTTGAGTTCCTCCTCTCAATGAAAGACTAGTCTAGGGAGTTGGAGATCTATTTGGTTGGTTAGATGAGAGCTTCAGATC
>JAFEGI010000026.1 GCA_018240135.1 Verrucomicrobiota bacterium | reverse complement strand
CGGACAAAAATAGAGAAAATCCCCATTCACCCACATTTGTGTGAGATGCTCTGGAGCTTTCTTGCGCTCCTCTCGGACAATGGCAGGTGGCGTCGGAGCATCAGCTCCCAAATCGAGAGAAGGGACGAATAGCATAGGGGTCCTCCAAATAATCTGATTCAACCATATTCAAATTTTTCGTACAAGGAAAGGATGGAGTGGAAAGAAGCCTTTCAGCTCAGCACCATTCAACATAGAGCGCCCTACCTTCGGTATCTCACATGGGTAATGGGTGTTCAAGTGCGCACTCTCGTAGAAATTGGAGTGAATAAGGGAGAGACCTCTCTTCTGCTGCGCCATTTATTTCCCGAGGCGCACCTCTACCTGATCGACCCTTGGCAGCCCAGCACTGACTACCTGCTCAGCGGGACTCCGATCTCGCGCAAAACGCCCCACTATGAAAAGGCCTACGCCAAAGTCCAAAATGCATTTAGAGCAGACCCCTTGGTGACAATCCTCCGCATGCACTCGGCAGAAGCGCTCTCTCTCGTGCCAGACAACCTCGACCTCGTCTTCATCGACGCCAATCACGAGTACACCCACGTAAAAGCAGATATCCTCTCCTGGCTGCCCAAAGTCCGCGAGGGAGGGCTCATCACCGGGCATGACTATGAGCCTACCATCCCGATCTTTTCGGGGGTTAAACGCGCTGTCGATGAAATATTTGGGAAAAGAATTGTCTTAGGGAAGGACCGCCTCTGGGTCCACAAAAAAACCATGCGAGAGAGGGGACTCGAACCCCTACGAGAAACCCCACTACCACCTCAAAGTAGCGCGTCTACCAATTCCGCCACTCTCGCAAAGAACTGAAATCTTAACCCACCACCCCAAATCCCTTCAAGAAAAATTACGCGCAACTTTTTTTTGTACTCAATTCCCCTTTCCGCTATAACAAGGTGCTATGCGATGTACCTGCTACTGCACAGCTTCTTCCTATGACATTCCCCGTCTCTACCAGCACCTACAGCCCGTCTGCATTACCCACCTCTTTCGCGATGTGATCCACGTCCAGATCAAAGAGGACCGGCGCAACCGCGGGGACATCTTCTATTTCTCTTATGGAGCGCTTGTCTGCTGGGGATTTTCAGAAGATGAAGAGAGGGAGATCATCGATTCTGTCAAAGAATTTGAAAGAGAATCTCTCCAGAAATTCGAAATTGACGAGTTCACCTTCGCCTATGGGGATGCCAACAAGATCGAAGAAGATGAAATTATCCTGCAGAACAAGAGCCCTCTGACAAAGCTTGCGATCTCTCATGGCCTTGCCCAATCCGTCAAGCTAACGACCTTTGAGGAGCTGATCCAGAAGACCATTGACCACACTGAAGACCTCCCTCGCCATCTTGCCAAAAAAGGGAAGATTCCCCTCTCCCGCAAGGAGATCTCCCAAAAGATGGGCGAGATCTTCATCGAGCGCAACTTCATCAACCTGCACAGCGAGATCCTCGACACCCCTGAGTTTTTCTGGAACTACCCGGAGCTAGAGCCATTTTACCGCCGCACGGCCCACTATCTCGACGTCAACAAGCGCGTCGAGATCCTCAATAAGCGATTAAATGTCGTCCACGAGCTCTTCGAGATCCTCTCCAGCGAGCTGAACCACCAACACACCTCCCGCCTGGAACTCATCATCGTGCTCTTGATCCTCATCGAGGTGACCCTCGCCCTCCTCCGCGACCTCTTCCACGTCATCTAACCCGACATCAATGTGATCATTTTGATAACATTCCCCACAGCCTTGCACTGCAGATTGCCGATTATCTAGGCAGGCAATCAAGATGGGTTGTTCTTTCTGGCTTCTACAATACTCTGAGCTTCTTCGTAGGATTCTCTGTACAGTACTTCGTAATGATTAGTAGCAGGATCTTCTGATATATACTTAAAAATACCATCTATTGACGACATGCTAGAAATTTCTCCTAATGGCATTCGGGTAGCATCGGAAGCATAAACCCAAATCCTGATCTGAATATTTTTACTTGTGAACGGATAGTCATGCAAAAACGGACGAACATCAACATTGGAATTAACTGCATTTACGTAAGTATCTACACAGTACAATAGCAAATCCCGAGCCTGATTCTGATCTACCGCATGATAATATTGAAAACTCAAAGCCAACATCTGAATGTCATGCATCATTGATCCCCCCGTACCTATTGGGACAAGACCCGTTTCATTCTTGATTTGTTCAGAAACATTTGCAGTTATTCGATTTGCCATTTTTACATATTCAGGAGGCTTGTAAGCAAGGCTATCAACTAACCAGAATCCTATTCCTAAGATCAATATGGCAGAGGCAATCCACATAAGTTTCAAGCTAACGTCCTCCTCGATCAAGATGATCTTTAATATGACCCAAGATCGAGCTTTGATAAGTCGAACTTGCGTAGTCGTGGTCGAAAAAGGGCGCATCCCGGTGAGGCGTTAATGTGATGAGCTGATCACGATAGCGCCTCATGCCGGCAACGTCAAAATAGGTAACTACATCCCTAGAACTTTTATAATTAAAAGATTCTCGACAGAACTCTGAAGGGATAATTGCTGCCGGCGCGATTGCTAAGACCGTAATTCGATTGCGAATAGACTCCTCGACACCTAGTAACGCATTTTTCACGTGTATAGCCCCCTGACTATGACAATGCTGTAGAAAAATCCCCTTAGGGCCACTTTCTGCAAAAAACTTTTCCCAAGTCTTCTGTAGCAATCTTACAGGAGTTGTTTTAACTCGACAATATCCAAGACCCGACTCCAGTATATCAGAGGCAAAGCCATGTGTTGCATTATAGACACAGTGCATTTTTAAATTATTTGCGTAGCCACTAAGTCGTCTGGCATGAGCCGTGGACTCCTCAAATGTCGTCCCTATACCGTTGATAAAACCCATTCCTAAATTTGGCACAGTACGTTCTCCAACTTCAAACGTACGAGACTTCTGTCCAAGCTTAGGGCCTAATATACCTCCGATAGGCATCTGCAGCGCAGTATCTTTCCAGCTAGGGGCTGCTGTTCTGGGCAAGGCTTGTGGCCTCTCTGCGCTGCTTTTGCGAACAAAGTCGGTGGATTTCGTATTCCAGCGTTTTAGGTCTAGAGCTACATCTGCCCAAGTTTCAAGTCCGTAGAGGTCGACGCGGAGGAGGGGGGCGTTATGGACGAAAGCATAGAGGTTAGGGCCGTCGGAGAAGCCTTGGGGATCGGGTGTGATCCAGCGGCCAATGTCGGGGTCGTAATACCGACGGCCGTAGTAGATGAGGTGGGTCTCCTCGTCCATGCGTTTCGAACTAAAACGCCAGGGATTGCCCAGAGGAGAGGGGTTTTGAGCGCCTTCCTCTCGGAATGCACTATAGAGATAGCTCTCGACGATCTCTCCTTGCTCTGAGACGAGACAGCGAAGATTTCCCTGCATGTCGTGGATTGGGGCGTACACTCTGCCTCGGAGCTCAATTGCGATTGCGGCGCCGATTTCTGCGCGGGGTGTCGAGCCAAGGATGCGTAGCTGGATGATCGCAGTATCCTCGGTGGCACCGATCTCATTTTGTCCATCATAGAGGAAGCTCAGGTGCTGGGTCTGCGTCCAGGTCCCATTTTGTTTCGTGTGGAGGGTCTTGGTCTGACGGCGATGGAACGTGTCGTAAGTAAATGTGAGGAGCTGATCTGGAGTTTCAATGGAGATGAGGCGGTTCAGGGGATCATAACGGAGACGGGACTGATTTGTCGCAATGAGATTGCCGTTAGGGTCGTAGTCATATGTGGAGTTAGCTGTGGTGAGGAGCTGGTTGAGCGCGTTTACTCTGTAGGGAGCGTTGTCATAGCTAAGGCGGTTGGCATGCGAGTCATAGGTAAACTGGTGGGAGATAGCGCCTGTTTCTTCGGTGAGCTGATAGAGAGCGTCATACTGGTAGTGATGGGTGTCCTCTTGTTTAGAGCAGCTCCACTCCATGGAGAGGAGGTTACCACTTGGATCAAAGGCGGTGTGGCTTTGGTTGAAGTAGGGAGAGAGGAATTGGGTAGAGCGTCCTACGGGGTCCAGGGTGTGATGGACCTTGCCTAGGTGATGGATGAGCTCTTCTTCGATCAGGTGCCCGGAGAGGTCATATGTGGTATAGTGATGGGAGTAGGCTTGCCGCTTCACGGTGCGCAAGAAAAGGCTATCGTATTCATAGCGAATGGTGGTGTCATCTGGAAGGGTTAGGAGGGTGCAGCGGCCTCGATTGTCATAGGTGTGGGAGAGTGTATTTCCATTGGCAAGGGTCTCTTGGAGAACATTCCCATGAGGGTCATAGATGCGGGTGGTGCTCGTTTGTAGAAGTTGGTCTGTAGAAGAGAGGAGCCGATGGAGACGATCATAGGTAAAAGTGAGATGAAGGGCGCCATCGGAAGAAGTTTGCTCGGTTAGGCGACCAAGGGGATCGTAGATATGGGAGAGGATCACTCCATCTGGTTTGTAGATCTGGTGGGGCTGTCCTTTCAGGGTGTATGTGGTGCGGGTGACTTTTCCTTCTGGTTCGATGAGGGTGATCAGGCGGTTTAGTGCGCCATATTCCCAGCACAAGGTATTAGTGCGAGGAGCGTGCTGGGGAGAATAGATCGTACTGACTTGACGGGAGAGGTTACCAGCTAGATCGTAGAAGAACTCTTCTTGATGGAGCTCAGCACCAAAGGCGCTCCGTTTTTGGACAAGTGCTAGCCGTCCATGAGCATCATAGGTTTCTAAGGTCTGAAGACCATTTGGATCGGTTTGGATCTTTTGGAGGACGCGCTGGCCAAGAGCATTGAAATGGTTTTCCTTGTAGACAATTCGCGTCGTATTTCCCAGCGCATCAACCTGTTCTATGGGTCTAGAAAAGCTATCGTAGCGGAAAAACTCTGTGGCTGGATTGCCTTGGATGACGCGAGTGACGGTGGATTTATTGCCGATTGCATCATAGGTGTATGCAACCTGGGAGAGAATTGTACCTGAGCGATCTTCCACACGCTCTTCTATAGGTCTTCCAAGCAGATCATACTCTGTGAAAGCAAAAGAGGGATGATCTCCACAGGAGATCACACAGCAAAGACGTCCCAGGGAATCGTACTGGTATTCTGTGCGATGACCTGCAAATTCTTGTGCCGACTTTCTCCCTGCTGCATCGTAGTAAAAGGTCGTGACGTTGCCTTCTGCATCGGTTTTTGTCTGAAGATGAAAGGCGCTGTAAGTGTAGCTCTCCTGTGTAAGCAGGGTGCCATCAGGTGCTGTCTCTGTTTTAGTGAGCTCACGCCCTTGGTAGTCATAGGTGTAGCTCGTCCGTTTTCCCTCTTGATCGATTGCAGTGCTCAGGGTGCCGTCGAGGTAGTAGAGAAACTCTTCCCTTCCCCCATCGGGATGATCGATGCGGAGGGGTTTTCCACGGGAGTTGTAGGTCGTATGCGTCGTTTCACCACGGGCTGTAGTGGAGGAGATTTTGCGGCCCGCATCATCGTAAGTAGCCGTCAAGACGGGATGAGAGAGATTGCCGTCGCCATTTAGCATAGGAGGAAGGTGGGTCTCGATGGGATGGCCAAAAGCATCGTAGGTATGGCGGGTTTCATTGCCGAAGGAATCGATCTCCGAGATGAGGTTGTGTTTGAAATCGTACCTGCGGTGCGAGGTGCGCGCTGTCCCATCCAAACCAAGGATTTGCTGCTGGATCAGGCGATTGGAAAAGTCGTAGGTCGAAAGGGTCGTTAGCACGCCGGAGAAGTCCGTGTAGGAGATGAGGTTGCCATTTTCGTCGTAAGCGGATGTAGCGACTTGGCCGATGGGATTGGATTCTGTAAGGAGTCTCCCCTTTGCATCATAGGTATAGTGGAGGCTATAGCGAAAAACACCTTCCGCATCGTAGAGGTCCTTGCGCAGGATTTTACCAGTTGGGGAGTAGGTCAGCAGAGTTTTTTGCAGGAGACGCTCCTCCCCGTTTTCTAGATAGCGCTCCTCGACGCTACAGGGCATGCCGATAAATGGATTTTCGGTACGGAGGATCCGATTGCGGATCTTGCGGATCTTGATACCGGTAAGATCCTTTGGATCAGATGTCCATCCGTCATCTGTGATCTCTTTAATGCAGATTAGGTCGTCATTGTACTCAAAAAACTCGCGTAAGGCAATTCTTCCGCCATCGAGTGTGAGCTTAGAGGTGAGAAGAGAGGCTCTAGGATGATAGCCGTATAGGATGACAGTGCCATTTTCCTCTTGGGAACGGACCAAGAGGTTGCGTCCATCAGTGGAATATGCGAAGTGTTTGCTTGCAGTTTCTTGGACATGGGCTCCTGTGAGGTTTCCAATCGCGTGTTCAGTCAGCACATTGCCCGAGTCATCATAGATGTAGTGCTTTGCAAATTCGACCTCCTGACGACTATTTAGGAAAGTGCGCGAGAGGAGATTGCCTGCCTGAGGCGTCTTTGGAGCTCCCCACGTGAGCTTTTCCGTATGATGGGGCTCAAATCCCGCATAATACTCAATGGCATCGAGACGAAATTCGGGAGAAAACCGATAGTGAGTTTTGTTCTGAGCGGCATCGATCACATAGGTATCCCCACCTCGCTTGCCAGGCTCTCCTGGATTATAGAAAAAGGTATGGATGGGGAGGAGTTTCTCATCGGGACCCACAGGAGCTAAGAGCGACTGCACGCGGTTGATCTTGGGGTCTGTGAGCTCTTTGATGTAGATATCTTGCCCTAAGACGTAGTTGTGTTTGTGGCCGTAATAATTCGCTTGAAGCGTGCGCCCATTGGGAAAGGAGCGGGTATGGATGAGAGGACCGCGAAAGTCGTACATAGCATGATAAGTAATCTGTTCGTCGGGTAGCTCAGGATGGGTAATGTGATCGTAGAGAAAATACTCAATATCCTCTCTAGGACGATACGACCTATAATGGAGGATTTTTCCATCGCTGGTTTCCATCTGAAAGGTGTCGTGGTTTTGATCCACAAGCTTGAAACTTGTGCGAGCCCAAGCATAACAGACCGTCTTACTTGGGTTCATCGTGCGGATCTCTGAAATGCTCCCCTCGTTGCCATATGAATAGACAATCCAATTTCCCGTGGGGAGCTGCTCCTCTTCAATATGGTAGGTCTTTTCATCCTTTGTCCGCCTACGATATGTGCGCGTGGTGCCGTCTGCAAGGTGCAGCGTGACTGTTTTCATGTCTTCTGGCATCGAGACGCGGCTATTTTTTAGACTCGTCCTGCCGCTGACCCCTCCACGCGCAGAGTTCGTGATGACATAGTTGGCAAGACTAGGATGGAGCTGAAAGTCTCCCTGGCGATGCATGTTGTCTCTTTCATCCTTGAAGGGATTTTTCCTTCCCCTTCCTCCACGAAGATCTAAACCCCATCTGTAGGTGTCGTAGATCAGTTCACTTCCACTAGCTTCGATTAATCTAATGGTTCCGCATGCAGCTGTGAATTTCTCCAGTTTCTTTAAGTCTTTCATATTTTTACTGGCTGCATTTTTGTAATGCACATGGCTCAATATGGGATGAAACCACCCGGAATGATGTTGACCGCTTTTGCTACTGAGGTAACAGCGCTGGATGCGAAGAGGTTCTACACCTGAGACGATCAAATCCTCTTCAGAGACAAAATAATCCCCTGTGAGCGTATTGACAGTGCCCTCCACGTTGGCGGAGGGCTCTCCTTCAAAAACAGCCAGAGAATGCCAAGAGACATCTTGATTAGAAAAAAGTAGAACGGAAACGAACTGGGAAAGAGAGAAAAGCAGGCGTCTCATGGAATCTCTCCAGGAAATTTATCCGCTTCTATGTTATGCTGCTGGGATGCTAACCAAACTTTTAATTGGCTTGATCCGCATCTACCAGTTGGCAATCCGCCCTTTATTAGGGTCCTGCTGCCGCTTTTACCCGAGCTGCTCTGAGTATGGCGTTGAAGCACTGCGCACACAAGGAGTCCTTCGAGGAGTCTGGCTCATCATCAAAAGGCTGTCTAAATGCCAGCCTTGGCATCCAGGTGGGATCGATGAGGTCACCAGTATCCGCAGTACTCGCACTTCATCGCATTCCAGTAATTGCAGCACTGGCATGTCCCACACTCCCAAAAACCCTCAGGACATCTGCCCTGGCGGCGCTGAACCAAAATGTAGGGACCTTCCTGATCGGTAAAAAGAGCAGGGGCAATCAGCACCTCCCCTTCGACATCCACCGTGATCACGTTCTCTGCAATTTGAACATCAGATGGGTCTACATAGATTTTTTCCACTGCAGTAGGAGCGCGCTTTTTGGGCTTGCCACAGCGGCACTTCGCTTCCAGACCGATGCTACCCCCTAACAAGACGAGAAGACAAAGAAAAGAAAACACACTTCGCAATATCGTTTTCATACTTACCTCCGACGATAGTCTCTCAATCAGGCAAGGTTACTGTGAAGGTTTTTTTAATATCAAGGAATTTCTAAAGTCTTGCCGGGGCGAAGCTTTTCTGTTTCGAGATGGTTTACGCGCTTGATCTCTTCGATGCTCACGCGGTACTTGCGCGAAATTTTCCACAAGCTATCTCCCGGGGCAATCGTGTGGATTCTCTTCTGTGCAGTCGCTAAGGCGGGGAGCGCTTCTTTTGCTGCGACAAGCACAGGGGGAAGTTGCTGAGGAGCAAATCTCTGAATCGCCAGAGTATGCTGATAGGGAACGGGAAGGGGCTCTGCGACGAGCGCATAGAGAATCTTCGCCGCGCGCTCATGCACGGCATCGGTACGGGGAGCTGTTAAAAGCTGTTTTGCAATTGGCTCTAATGTTGCCAAACTTCCTGGATAGAGATCGAGCAAAGAGAGAATCTGCGCATCATCGAGTCTTTTTAAGATAAATTCTGGATCGCTATGGATCAAGAGCTCCGCCGCTAGAGGGGAATGCTGTTTGACATACTCGAGAAGAAAGGAGCGCCGGCAATCGGGGGAGAGGTCAAGGGACGCGCGCTGCGCTTTAGTGAACGCCGTGAGTGTATTCCAGTCCCCTTGACAGAGCAGATCGATGATTTGCTCACGCGTTACAGCCAGCTGCGTTTTTGTAAATAGGGTATGCACGGCATGATACTCCGTACTCAGATAGAATGCATCTAAAAGGGAAGGATCTCTCGGCAAAACCGCCCTTTGAATCTCATAAAAAAGACCTTGGCTTGTGAAGGGCCACTTCTCCGTTTTTGCATAGTGGAGGATGGCTTGAAACTGATAGTCTGCAAGACCTGGGAAAACTGGCAATTCGATCGACTCCCCTCCTTCCGCATGATAAAGGGGGATCACCCGCTTTTGAAGGAGAAGGCCTCCGAGGGCTTTGTCGAGATTAAAGTGATGAAAAGCGACAAGGCAGGCAAGCGCGAGGTCTCTCTTGGTAAGACCCTCCTCGATTAAGTCGGCATTTTCTAGGCGGAGCAAAAGCTCCTGCATAGGAAGTAGTGTATAGCTGTTTAAAAGCTCCGTATTTGTGATCTGAGGATGACCCCCCTCTTTTGGCCTAGGAGCTAGCTCAATCGCAAGGGTCTCTTGCCTCTCGCGCAAAATCGAGTAGACGAAGGTAGCTACAAGCCCAATATTGATCGCGCCGCTGATAATGAGCGCTTGGGTGAGCCATTTGGTGCGCTTTAGGAAGGGATTCTCTACCTGCATGATTTTTCTTTCACTCGATTTGAGGAGTTTGGTACAATTGCTTCTCCATATACTAAAATTTCGTCCACTTTTATGAAAGTACCCATATCGTCTCTCAAAAAATACCTAGACCTCGAGATCACGCCCGAGGCCCTTGCCAATGTCCTGACTCTCGGAGGCATTGAAGTCGAAGGGATCGAAACAACCCCCTTAAAATTTAGCGGGGTCGTCGTCGGCGAAGTCTTGCATGCAGAGCAGCACCCTTCTGCAGATCGCCTGAAGGTAGCCACCGTGTCCGATGGGACAGAAAAATTCCAAGTCGTATGCGCAGCCCCCAACTGCAGAGCGGGGATCCGCGTCGCATTTGCTAAAATTGGAGCCACCCTTGAAGATGAAACGGGGAAACCGTTCAAGATCAAAAAAAGCAAACTGCGCGATGTGGAGTCTTATGGAATGCTCTGCGCTGCAGATGAGCTGGGCTTAGGACCTAGGGAAGAGGGGATCATGGAGCTTTCTACGAGCTACACCCTTGGAACAGACTTGGCAAGCTACCATGCCGATACGATTTTAGATGTTTCCCTTACCCCCAATCTCGGCCACTGCATGAGTCTTTATGGGCTTGCAAGGGATCTCTCCGCACTTCTCGGCATTCCTCTGAAAAAACCTACCTACACAGTGAAAGAGGAAGGAGCCCCTATCGATTTTCGCGTTCACCTAATCGATGGAGCCCAGGCGCCAGTCTACACGTGCCGCCTTGTAAGAGATGTCGTGATAGGCCCCTCACCCGATTGGCTAAGAGCCACTGTCGAAGCATGCGGGATCCGCAGCATTAACAACGTAGTGGATATCGGTAACTTCGTGATGTTAGAGCTCGGCCAGCCCTTGCACATGTTTGATGCCGACAAAATTTCTGGAAAAGAGCTCTTCATCACCTCGCAAACCCCTTATGTTGGCCTCGAAACACTCGATGAGATCGAGCGCCCAATCCCCTCTGAAGTGCTCCTCATCTGCGACAAAGAAAAACCCCTTGCATTTGCCGGCGTGATGGGAGGAAGAAGCTCTGCGATTACAGAGGCAACTCGCTCCGTCGCGATCGAATCTGCCTATTTCACGCCCCAAGCCGTGCGCAAAACGGGAAGGCTCACCCATCTTAAAACAGACAGTTCCCAGCGATTTGAAAAAGGGGTCGATCCCCTCGGCGTGCACAGCGCTCTCGATTATGCTGCAGAACTTCTCCGCACCGTTGCCAGCGGACAGGTCGCAACCGGTTTTGTAGAACATAAAACCCATGCGTTTCATCCCAAAAAAATCGCCTGCCGCGCAGAGCGGGTGAACACACTCCTCGGCACAAACTTAAGCGTCGGAGAGATCTCTTCTCTTCTCACACGCCTTGGAATGAGCGTGACAGAAGAGGGCGCTAAGACCCTCCTCGTTTCGGTGCCCAGCTATCGCTCTGACATTGAGATTGAGGTCGATCTCATCGAAGAGGTAGGACGCGTATATGGATATAATAACATTCCAAAAAAATCCCCAGCGCACATCTCTTCTACCCTTTCTCACGCTCCCGCCTACCTCTTAGAAAAAGAGGTCAGACGGCGCCTGATCTCTGAAGGGCTCCAAGAGCTAATGACCTGCGATCTGATCAGCCCAGAGCAAGCCAAGCTCAACTTTTCTCATGAGACCCCTCTTACTGTCCTCCACTCCAAATCGAGCGATTTCTCCGTGCTGCGCTCCTCCCTCCTTCCGGGACTTCTCCAAGTCGTCAAGCACAACCTCGCCCATGGCAACCTCTCAATTGCAGGATTTGAAGTGGGAAGAGTACACTTCAAACAGGGAGATGAATATATCGAACCTACTGCAGCAGCCATTGTCCTCTGCGGAAAAAAGGCCCCCTACCACTGGGATCCCAAACCAGAGCCGTTTGATTTCTACGACCTGAAAGGGATCGTCGAAAACTTGCTGGACGGCTTAGGAATAGAGAATGCCCTCTTTGAATTTTCCCACATGCACCACTTCCATCCCGGAAGACAAGCGAAGATCTTGCACAAAGATGCGACGATCGGGACCCTCGGCGAGCTCCATCCCACCGTCTTGGATGAATGCGGCATCAAAGAGCGCGTCTATTTTGCCGAGGTCAACCTGCATGAGGTGATTCCCTTTGTCAAAGCGCATCAGAAAGTCGAAGCCCTTCCCGCCTATCCGGGATCGGAGCGAGATTGGACCGTCACGCTCGATGCTGAGATGCCGATCGACAAGCTCATGAACGCGACATTAGCCGTGCCATCGCGTCTTCTGGAAAACGTGATCCTTTTAGATCTTTACAAAAGCGACCAAATCGGTAAAGATAGGAAAAACGCCACGCTGCGCTTCTTCTACCGCGACAGAGAAAAAACCATCGCCTTCGAAACTGTGGAGCGCGAACATGAGCGGATCACAGCAGCTGTAGCAGACAAGATACAAATTAGGGGTTGAAAATGAGAACAAAATTTTACGCAATCGTCGGCCTGCTCGGACTCGTTCTTGCCGGCTGCCAAAATAACGATAATAACCAGTCTGTTGTTTCCCAACGCTACATCCATAAATATGGGTATGCGGTTTCCAAAGATGAGTGGGACATGAATACCTATCCAGGCCAGGTCATCACTAGCCTCGACACGGGTGTGACGATTACTGCAACATACGAAAATGGCACCCTCCACGGCCCTACGACCTACACCTATCCCCACAGCCAAACGGTTGAACACTATTTCCTCTACAATAACGGCTCTAAAGTCAAAGAGATCTCCTACGATCCTGCAGGAATGCCGCTACGCGAATGGATTCAGCTCTCTCCTGCGCGCCACTCTCTGACGATGTGGTATAAGGAAGGCTCTCCCATGCAAATCGAAGAATATGCTGGCAACGAGCTAATCGATGGCCAATACTTTTCCACAGAAAATGAGTTGGAAGCGCGCGTAGAAAAAGGAGCCGGTCTCCGTATCCGCAGATCTGCTGACGGCACTCTTCTTGCCAAGGAAGTGTTCGAAGAGGGATATGCGATCAAAAAGGAGACATTCTATCCTAATGGCTCTCCTGAGTCGATCGCCTACTACTACCACGACAAGCTCAATGGAGAGAAGAGAACCTTTGCACAAAATGGCGAGCCCCTTTCCATTGAAGAATGGGTGGCAGGACAACTCCATGGCAAGGCAACCTATTTCAAAAATGGAAACCGCTATCTGGAGATCTCCTACCTCTATGGACAAAAAAATGGACTGGAGACCCACTTTATCGACGGAGATATCATCTCCCAAGAGATCGCGTGGGAAAACGATTTGAAACACGGCACTTCGATCTTCTATGCCGATGGCAAATCGGATACCCACTGGTTCTATGCGGGAGAGCTTGTCAGCAAACGCAAGTTTGATGAGCTCAACCACCTCGACGAGATCATCGCCAATATTCCCAACGAGATGCCCGCGCGTCGATGATCCACCGTTTTGAAAAAGGTCCCCCTGTGAGCGCCCAGTTCTTCTTTGAAGGCGGGGCGCTCTCTCGCATTATTCTAGCCTCATCTCCCACTTTTTGTTGCGACATCCCTGAAGAGGGATCCCAATTGCTCCCCTGGCTCAAAGCCTACTCAGAAAAAAAAGGAACCTGCGCAGAGATTCCTTGGGACACCTGCCTACTCACACCCTTCCAGAAGAAAGTGCTCCAAGCCCTTCAGAATGTCCCCTTCGGAGAGGTCGTAAGCTATGGAAAACTTGCAGAGATTGCCGGGCATAATGGAGCTTCTCGCGCAGTCGGCACTGCCTGCCGTCTTAACCCCTTCCCCCTTCTCGTTCCCTGTCACCGCGTCACGGCAGCAAAAAACCTCGGCGGCTTTGCCTACGGCACCGCCCTCAAACAACACCTTCTCGATTTTGAAAGAATATACCGAAACCCTACTCCGGAACTTCTACGATGAGCCGCTCCTGAAGGTCATGGTCTAGATCGCTGATGAGATCGGAGCCTTTTGTCCACTCCAGCTCCTCCTCGAGCTTGACCATCCGCTCGTAGTCAACAGTCGCCTCCTCCTCTTGCTTACTGCATCCAGAAAGAAGGGATAAAATCAAAAGACAGGAAATAAAGACCATGGGAACACCTTTTCCCGCAGTCTAATCCCTCTATTCTTTTTTGGGTAGGGAAGGGGACGCGGCGGCTCTTTTTTTCACAGGTGGCGAAAGCGACGCATCCAGAGCAAAGTCCTCTAAATCAAAGACTTGAGGATTAATTTCCCATTGAGGAGGGGGCGCCGATGAATCGGCGTCGAACCCATTTTGCAAGACATCTAGCGCCGTAATTACAGAATTATTTACAGAAGAAGTCATAATTACATCCTTTTTTACTAAATTATACATTATTAATTATATTAAGTCAATATTATCGAACATCAAATTGGATTGGCACGCTTTTTGCATCTATTTTAGAGTTGCCAAATGAGAGGATCTATGACAAGAGAAGAACTGTTAAAAAGGGTGTCTGAGCTCGAGTCGATGAATGACCAGTTGCTCACAGAAATCCGGTATCTCGACCAGCTCCTCAAAGAGGTAGGGTTCGAGGAGGGACTCAAAACACTGAAAATCGCTGCTAAAGAGCTGATCGAACAAGACCGTCACTTAGATCAGTAGAGAGATCAGATCGTCCATCGAGAAGCCCCCCTCTCCAGAGAGCAAGCTCTGGGATAAGGCCCGCTTGTGGGTTTTTAGGTGCATGATCTTCTCCTCTACACTCAATGCGGAAATATAGCGCCGCGCAATTACGGTGCCCACTTTTCCAAGGCGATGAGCGCGGTCAATCGCTTGCTGTTCTACCGCCTCATTCCACCAAGGATCATAGAGAAAGACATAATCTGCCGCCGTCAAATTCAGCCCGACTCCCCCCGCCTTTAAGCTGATGAGAAAGATCGAAACCTCGGGATCCTCTTGAAATGCGCGGACTACCCCCTCCCGATCTTTTGTGCTTCCATCCAGATAAACCGATTTCCACCCCTGGTTTTGCACCTCTTTTTCCACAAGCTGCAAAAAGGTCGTAAATTGGCTATAGACGAGAACCTTTTTCCCCTCAGCCACCACCTCAGAGAGATCGAGGAAAAGGCGCTCGAACTTTCCACTCCACGCATTGGGATCTTTATCATAGTCTCCTGGGATAAGCCACGGGTGCGCGCAAATTTGGCGTAAACGCAAAATTGCCTCAAGGATCTCCATCCGCTCGACTTTTCCCCCTTCGAGGTCGAGCTTTTTTCGGGTGTTTTTGAGCCACGATTCATAGAGCGCGCGCTGAGGTTCTGTCATTTCAACATAGATCGTCTGCTCGAGCTTTGGAGGCAGCTCTAAGGCAAGATCCTCTTTCTTTCTGCGGAGGAGGAAAGGGCGGATCTTCTTCCTGACCCGCTCCAGATAGCGCCCATCCATCTGAGAAAGAGCCATTTCTGCCTGGAAGGTCTTCCGATCTCCTAGGAGATCGCTTTGGAGAAAATGAAAAAGAGACCAAAGATCCAAGGAGCGGTTTTCAACAGGGGTTCCCGTGATCACAAGGCGGGTGCGCGCCCTTAGTCGCGAGCAGACCTCTGCAATCTGACTATCTGGATTTTTGATGGTCTGCCCCTCATCGAGCACGACGAGCTCAAAGGGGATCTTTTCGAAAAGCTGTGCATCGATACGCAGCAGCGCATAGGAGGTCAAAATAAGACCCTCGCCCGAGAGATCTTCCTTACGCTCTTCTCCTCCATGAAGGTAGAGGCTTTGCCCAGGCAGAAATTTCTCCATCTCCCGGCGCCAGTTAAAAAGAAGGGAGGTCGGAGCAACGATCAAGATTGGTTTCTCAGGAGAGGGGGTCAGATGGGAAAAAAGTGCCAGCACCTGGACAGTTTTACCCAGCCCCATCTCATCTGCAAGGAGCCCTCCAAATCCCCCGCTTACCAAAAATTGGAGCCAGGCAAGCCCCTCTTTCTGGTAGGGGAATAGATTCCCTTGAAATGCAGGCGCTGGCTCCGCGCTCTCCTCTTTTTTCCAACAGGAGAGCTTTTGCAAAAGGGGCTCTCTGGAGGGGAGCTCTTTAGCCCACCCTTCCAATATCCCTACTCGATTTTTCTTAAGAGTAAACCCCTCGAGGACGATCTCCCCCCACTCCTTGTCAAAATCCTCCCGATCGAGAAGTCCCACACTCGTCTCTGAGAGCTCGACAAACTGCTCGCGCCGAGTAAATGCGCCCGCCACCTCTTTGAGATCGATCTGGTGCGCGCCAAAGTCAAACTGCCCTTTTACCTGAATAGACTCTGCCCCCACATTGAGATCAACTAGTTCTCCCCTCTTCTTCTGAATGCTTCGTCCCTTGAAATCCCATAAACCCCATCCAATCTCCAGAAGAAAACTCAGCGATTTAGCCACCTTATCTAGAGGGCAGTAGTAATGGGAAGCATCGACCTGCTTTTTGATGAAACCCGTCTCGAGAAGGTCGTTTTCCCACCCTTTTTCTGCAGACAAGTTGCGCCAAGTGGCGGTTTTTGGATCATGCGCTGCCACCTTCCCACAAGAGCCATAGTTAAACCAGAGATCAGCAAAGGCGCCATGCCGATCGGTGAGCTGTAAAAAGGGAATCGGATCTGGGGAGAACCGCTGCACTTCCCCTTTCCAGCGCAAGGGAATCTCCCTCTCGAGAAACTGGCGGAGAAGAGTACCCTCTAGAAGTGTCCTCTGCACAAAGAGATCGCGAGAGTAGGTCCTCTCATCAAATGCGCGGAGGATTCCCCCGTAGATTGCCCAAGGAGGATCTCCAGAAGCAATGAAGTCGCATGAGGCCAGCGTCCCCTCCTGGTTCCCGGCACGAAAAAACCCCGTTACATAGGCCGATTCTTCTCCTTGCGGCTCGATCTCGCAGAAAAGCTCCAAAGTGGTGAACGGATCGACGACAACCCGCTTCCCTTCAAAGAGAAGCTTTGTCTTCGCTCCTAAGGCTTTGAGCTTCTCAAACTTTTCACTCGGCATATCTCTTTTGAAGTGATACTCTACTGTCATGAAAAATCGCCTAAAAATATGGGACGAAAAAAGCGCCCAGTTCCAAAAGACCCACCCGTTAAAAACTCTCTCCTCTTTGCCACAGATGCCAGGCATTACAGCAGAGACCGCGAAATTCCTAAAATGGAAAAGCGCTTACTACCTGCTCTTTCGCGATAAGGAGCGGATCTTCTTTCGCTACTTTTTGAAACACCCTCTTAAATACACCTACAGGTGGATCCGCTCAGCGCTCAGAAAAAAAGCGCACCTGCGCGACGGCGATTTTTTCCTCTATGGAGTAGAGAGTGTCGCAGCATTTAAAGAGGCGCTCCAAGAAAAAGAGACCCTTTTTGTCATCGGATTTTCCTACTGCCACAAACCCTTCGAGTGTCCTTCTGGGCGCTTTTCCGATCAATGCCTACACGACCCAGAGCATGCCGTCTGCCGCCAATGTTTCATCGGCAAAATCCGCTACCTCCTGCCCAAGCAAGAGCATATTGTCACGCTTGTGATCCCCACAGTGCACTACATCGGCGAGCAGTTATTTATCCTCTCCCAAGCAAACCCTGAGAAAAAAATCGTCTACCTCATCACCGCTTGTGAGCTCACCCTCGAGATGTTTGGCGATGTCGGGACAATTCTCGATGGGGTTGGTATCGGCGTGCGCCTAGACGGACGCATCTGCAACACCCTACGCGCTTTTGAACTTTCTGAAGAGGGAACAAAACCGGGCCTCACCGTCGTCCTCCCCTCCACGCAAGAGCGGATGCTGGATATTATCCAGTCACTGAGCACCTGCGAAAGGGTTTTGGACGCTCCGTCTTCTCATAAGGCCTAACACGCGGCGCCTCCTGGCATGTGGTGCAGCAGCAGCCTTGGAACTTCTCTGCACACGCAGGGCAGCACAAAAAGAGGTTGTTGCAATCCATGTTAGCGCAGTTGTAATAGACATCTGTCGGAGTCTTGCAATGATGGCAGTGGCTAATGATCTCCTCCTTTCCATCTTCTGCAATCGGCACAGCTAGTCTATCATCAAAGACAAACAACTTGCCGCGCCACTTCTTAGTCCCCTCGTGAAGGCCATAGCCAATCACCCCTCCATCGAGCTGATAGACCTTTTCAAACCCCTCTTTTTTGAGTAGAGCTGAATAGAGCTCACACCGGATCCCTCCCGTGCAATACATCATCACCTTGGTCTCTTTCGGATCGCAGGTCTCTTTCAGCCTCCGCGCATATTCGGGGAACTTGCGGAACGTTTCAAGTTTGGGTAGCTCAGCCCCTTCAAAATGGCCGATCTCCCACTCATAATCATTGCGCACATCAAGTAGAAGCGTCTTGTCATCCCGTTTTTCAAGCATCTCCGTCCATTCTTTCGGAGGCACGTGCTCTCCCGTGAGCGCCATATCCACCTTTTCATCCAAAGCGACAATCTGCGCGCGGTATTTGACACTCGTGCGAGGGAAGGCATGTTCAGGGTGGGTGTGGATTTTAAAGACAACCTGTGCAAATCGAGGATCGCTCTTAAGCCAATTTTGATAGGCTTCAGAAGCTTCTGGCGAAGCGCTCATCTGTCCATTGATCCCCTCTTCGGAGAGATAGACCCGGCACTTAATGTCCTGATCTTTCAAAAATTCCTGATGACGACGCACCTCGAGATGGGGGTCATCAATCTGTGTGAAGTAATAGTATGCGAGCACGTGGTATTTCATGCCCGCAGACTATACACGATCGAAGAAATCTCTTCAATGCTAGACGGTTTTTTCTACGCGGGAGAGAATTTCTAAAGCGAGAAAGAGCGTCGCAGCGACAATCCCCGCAACAGCCAAAGCCGCGCTACCAAACCAAATAGCAGCAAGCAAAGCAAAAGCGATCTTTGCTAGACCGACGATGAGCGCAGCGACAATCACAACTCTAGTGACTTTTCCGGCTAGTGAAAGCTC
The DNA here is from genome assembly GCA_018240135.1 of Verrucomicrobiota bacterium. GTDB lineage: Bacteria > Chlamydiota > Chlamydiia > Chlamydiales > Rhabdochlamydiaceae > SZAS-13. Next base: position 2,730 of record JAFEGI010000026.1, on the reverse strand, counting down.
CTGATACTTATGTTTGAAAGAGCACCCAGCTACTATACCTTGTGCAGTTGTTAAATGGGGTTGAGAAGCAACAGCTGACATATTTATTATCTCCTTATTAATAACTCGCGCGAGATTATAAACAATCAGCTGATAATTGTAAACTATTATAATAATAATTTTAATTATAGGAAGGCAAGCTCGACGCGAAGCCGCAAAATCATTGCAACTGAGCGTTCTCGCTTATCCCTTTTTGATAGGCATTGTAAGTAAGAAACAAAAGGGTGCCCGCAGTAATCACAGTGACACCCCCAAGGGCTAAACCACAACTTGCAAGGAAAACTGGAAAAGAAAACGTCTTGGCCACCCATGCGAGCGCAGCAATAGCCACAGCCCCAAGAGTGAAAACGAGGACATTCATCCTCGTTTCATTTTTGACAAGCTCCTGGCGAACCGCAGGGCTCCTGGCCCATGCAGACTCCCTGGTATTATCCAAAGGCCGCGTTGCCATAAGACCTATCTCCTACCAAGTGCAGTGCCTAGTTGCTCAGCGAATTTGGAGAAGAGAAGCACCCCAGCCGCGGCAACTCCGAGTCCCCCCAGAACCACTCCGCCAGTGAAACCAAGCAAAGAAAGGGGCAAGAAGGTGCTTGCTACCGTAGCAAGAGCTGCCAGCGCCACAGCCGCTACAACTACCGCCACTGTGGTGCGTCCACCAGGAACGCTCTCAAAAAAAGAATCCGCCTGGCGCAGCAACTGCGGACCTACTGCATTAAAACCTGCCATAATGACCTCCTTACTATTATCACTTAATGATGGCGCCTGCTAATGCCCCGACGACAAATCCCGTAGGAAAGCCTACAACAACCCCTACAGCAAACGGTGGCAGGAAAAGGCCTGCAACCGTAGCGAGGCCAATGAGAGTAAGAGCCACAAGCGCCACAGAGGTCACGGCCACAGCAAGCCCCTGACGCCCCCCTGGGAAACGCTTATCGATTGCCGAACAAAGCCGGGGCACGACCGACCAGCACCGACCAAAGCACGAAGTGCTACGGGACTGAGACGCGCTTTGGGACGGAGAAGACCCTCCAATAGTCTCAGACGCCTCATCTTCACGCATACGCTCTGCCTCTGCCCATTGACGCCGCGCTTGAGCTTCGAATCCTCTTGTTAAACCTGTTGCTGAACTTGCTGCTGACATATGACCTCCAAAGGGTTGAAAGTCGGGGAGTTTACAAAATCTTTAAAAAACCTGTCCACTCAAAAATTGATTAGGCATTCTTGCCCCGCTTTGCGATTGGGATTTACAAAAATTTAGGGATCTACTAGCATTCATATCTTTTGAGATATTTTTAGGAGAGACAATGGTTCGCTATACTGGTCCAAAAAACCGCATCGCCCGCAGATTCGGAGCAAACATCTTCGGCAGAGTGCGCAATCCGCTGATTCACAAGCCAAATCCACCTGGAGTTCACGGCGCTAAGAGAAAGAAAAAATCTGACTACGGCGTCCAGCTCGAAGAGCAGCAAAAGCTCAAAGCTGTCTACGGTATGCTATCCCAAGCGCAGCTCGTTCGCTATTTTAAAGAAGCAGTACGCTCTAAAGAGAACACGCCCGCTGCCTTTATCGAGCGTCTCGAGTGCCGCCTCGACAACATCGTCTACCGCCTCAAGCTAGCTCCTACGATCTTTGCAGCGCAGCAGCTCGTCGCCCACGGACACGTGCTCGTCAACGGAAAGAAAGTCGACAGACGCTCTTTCTACGTAAGACCCGGCATGGTTGTTTCGATTCGGACCAAGTCGCAATCGATGCCCATTGTGAAGCAAAGCGTTGAAAACACAGTCCAGGGACTCCCTGAGTATGTCAGCTCAGATCCTGCGACCTTCTCCGGCAAGCTCCTCTCTTCCCCTGGAGTCGATCAGATCCCCTTCCCGCTTCCAATCAACGTGCCCCTCATTTGCGAGTTCTTAGCGCACAATAGCTAAGACTTTTCAAAAAGCAGCTCACATCGTGAGCTGCTTTTTTTTGATCCTCACCAGTTCTAAGACATCTTCCGCTCCCGTAATCCACGAGCTAGCAAAAAGAACGGATACAAACGTGCCGCAAAGCGCTGCAAATTGCGCAAGCTGCTCTCCAAAAGAGCGCGTCAAGTAGATGGGCTCATCGACAAAACAAAAACTCAGCGTTGCATCTCCATAGATCAAGTCCCCAAGAAACAGCGTCACCGCACCTGCAAATAAAGAGCAGCCCGCGACCTGCAAAAAGGGTCTAATCGACCCGCGCTCAAAAAGCCCCTTTTCCATCTTGGCCCTAAAATGGTAGGAGAGGTAAAAAAAGTTAACCCACCCGGCGATACTCGTTGCCACCGCAATGCTAAATGCCCCCCACCCCAGAGAAAAGACAAACCCACTTGAGAGAAGAACATTCACTGCAACGGCGAGAAGTGAGCCGCGCATAGGCACCTGGTAATCCTTCTCTGCATAGAACGCAGGAGCCAAAAGAAGAACGAACACCGCGGGGAGAAGACCGATCCCATAGCCCCAGAGACAAATAGTCGTTTCCAATGTGGCCATTTCATGAAAATCGCCATGTCCATAGAGTAGGTTAATCCCCGCTAGCCCTAGAACAAACAGCCCCAACGTGCAAGGAAAAATCAGACTAAAACTCTTCCGAAAAGCAAAATGGACAAGCTCAAAATATCGCTCGCGCAGTCCCTCTTTGGCTGCGCGCGCAAGCGGGGGAAGAAGTGCT
>JAFEGI010000025.1 GCA_018240135.1 Verrucomicrobiota bacterium | reverse complement strand
TGCCCTTAGGTAGCAACTTGAGTTTGTTTTAGATGTGCCGAGGTCCTTATTTATTTTTTTTTCAAATACATCCAGTATCGTCATCACACTTGATTCCATCATCGGTTTGTTTCGCGCATCTACATAAAATGCCTGATTCCCATTTTCTGAAATCTTTTGAATTTGGTAGTTAACCAGATAGCCATTCTCATCGACAAATACCCCTCGATCAGAGAACGGGTTAGGGAGAGGAGAAGAGCCGCCTACATCTCTCATTTCAAAAGACATGTCAATACCTCGTATTTTATTTTTAAAATAATATATATAATATTTTAATTCAAATACGAAGAAGCACTACTTGCGCTAGTCAGTGGGATTTTGTAGTTACTCAACCGTAACAGATTTTGCGAGATTGCGGGGTTGATCGATATCGGTCCCGCGTTCGAGGGCGATAAAGTAGGCGAGGAGCTGCGCTGCAACGGAATAGGGGATGCTGGCGAGCTCATCACAGATGGGGGGAAGCCAGAGGACATCGGTTGCAATCGAGGCCACCTCAGGAGTGCCAATGGGGGCAAATACGAGAAGGGGAGCTCCTCGTGCTTTGACTTCCATCAGGTTGCTGAGCATTTTGTCGAGGGTATGGGTATTGCCGCACATGCCGATCACAGCGAGTTCTGGATCGATCAGGGCGATAGGACCGTGTTTCATTTCGCCTGCTGCATAGCCTTGCGCATTGATGTAGCTGATCTCCTTAAGCTTAAGGGCAGCTTCCAAGCTGGTGGTATACATGTAGTGGCGGCCGAGGAAGTAGAAGCTGTGGTAATGGGCGTATTTTTTAGCGAGCTGTCTGATCGTCTCGTGTTGGGTGAGGACCTGCTCCACCTTTTGCGGCAAGGATTGCACCTCAGAGAGAAAGGCCTGCCCCTCTTCTTTGCTCATATGGCGCAGGCGCGCCATGAGGAGAGTAAAGAGGGAGAGAAGGGTAAGCTGGCTGGTAAACGCTTTTGTCGAGCAGACGCTGATTTCAGGGCCTGCGCGCATGTAGAGAGTGCAATCGGCCTCGCGGGTGAGTGTCGAATTACGCACGTTCGTGATTCCAAGGACCTTAGCCCCTTTGCTTTTCACTTCGCGTACAGCAGCCAGGGTATCGAGGGTTTCACCCGACTGGCTAATGGCGATGACGAGGGTATCTTCTGAGATGATGGGGTTTTTGTGCCGAAACTCTGAGGCGATTTCCGCTTGGGTGGGAATGCGCGCCTTATCTTCGAGTAAAGAGGCAGCGACAAGCCCTGCATGCCAGGAGGTTCCGCAGGCGATGATCAGGATCCGGCGAATAGCCAAGAGCTCTGTCGAGGAAAAGGTGAGGTTGTCAAATTCTGCCGTGCCAAAATCAGCGACAAAGCGATTATGGAGGGTTTGCTGGATCGTCTCGGGCTGCTCGAAGATCTCTTTGAGCATGAAATGGTCATAGCCGTTTTTCGAGATGGCAACGGCACTTGTGTCCATCCGCTCGGTGCTCTTTTGGACAGGAGCACAACTTTGATCGAAGACGTTAATTTGGCTTGGAGTGATGAGAGCTACTTCATCATTGCGCAAGAAAAGGACGTCGAGGTCAGATTCACAGAAGGCATTGGCATCAGAGGAGACAAAAGCTTCCATCCGGAGGGGATTGATGCCGATTGCAATCGGGTTTTCCCGGGCCGCAGCGACGATCTGGTTGGGATGGTTTTTATGGATGATCGCAAGACCCCAAAAGCCGCGGAGGAAAGAGAGGGCCTTTTGCACAGCGGTGAGAAGGTCCCCCTGATAGCAGTGGGAGATGAGCTGAGCGATGACCTCAGTATCGGTGTCGGAATAGAAAACCATCCCCTCATTTTGGAGCATAGTCCGTAGGGCGTTGTGGTTTTCAATGATCCCATTATGTACGACGGCGATCGTTTGATTCTGGTCAAAGTGGGGATGGGCATTTTCCTTGTTGGGCTTGCCATGGGTTGCCCACCGGGTATGGGCGATTGCAAGATCGAGACTAATCGGGTTCTGCTGGAGGGCGGTTTCGAGCGCAAAGAGTTTGCCCACTTCCTTACAGGAGAAAAGCTCTCCCTCCCGAATTCCGGCAAGCCCTGCGGAGTCATACCCGCGGTATTCGAGGTGTTTAAGGCCGGTTAGGCAGACCTGAGCTGGGTTGCGAGACCCGATGTATCCGTAGATTCCGCACATAGATTCACTCGTTAGCTGTTGTTCTGAATATAGCGAAAAGCGGGGTTTAGGCCCAATCTGAAATGCAGAGGCCTAATTTTTTCCGAGATTTCCATGTATTGAGTTGCAAAATTAACAATAAACAAATAAAAATAATGTTAATATGGCAAATGCAAAGAAAGTATCTGACTCTGCAATTGAAGATCAGACTTATAAAGTCTTTCCAAATGACCTGAATTCAAACGACACCGTCTTTGGGGGGCTCGTGATGGGGATTTTGGACCGGGTGGCACTTGTCGTGGCGGAGAGGCACTGCGAAAGGACATGTGTAACCGCTTCTGTCGATGCGATGCATTTTTTAGCTCCCGCGCGAAAAGGGGATATCCTGATTTTCAAGGCGTCGATTAACCGGGCCTGGAAAAGCTCGATGGAAATCGGGCTTAAAGTGATCACCGAGCACTACGAGACGGGTGCCCAAAAGCATATTCTCTCCGCCTATTTCACTTTTGTGGCAGTGGACGAGGTGGGAGTCCCCGTTCCCGTACCTCAGGTTATCCCAGAAACTCCTCTAGAAAAGAGGCGCTATGAAGAGGCGGAGATGCGCAGAGTGCGGCGCAAAGAGGAGAAAGAGATCCGGATGCGCCGCAGACAGTCTTAGTTTTTTTTAGCGACTAAAGTAAGAAAGAGGGGGAACTCCCCGCGGCTGCGGTTTTCCATTGCGGCCATTTTCCCCGTGCTTTTTTTGTCAGAGCACCACTCCTCCATCGAGTCAATATAGAAACCCGCTTTTTTTAGGGCGGCGGAGTAGGAAGAGAGGGGAAGGTGATAGGAAAGGGTCTCGACCGATTCCCCCCGCTCGCCTGGATGGGTCTGGATGGGAATTTTTAGAGGGGAGAGATACCGCTCGATCCGGCGGTACTGGAGCTTTTTCTTTTCATCGATACCCCAGCTCGACTGGCGGGGAATCCGGAAGCAGGGGTGGTTAAGCACAAAAATCAGGGGAGAACCAGGGAGGAGATGGCGGCGAGCCGTTTCAAGTAGGGGAGTGAGGTCGGGAAGGTTCTGGGCGGCGAGGATGCAGGTCGCATGGGTAAAGTTCTTTGAGGGCAGATCAAGAGGTTGCATCAGATCATGGGTCAGGAATCGGTGGGTCGGAAGCCGCGCCTCTTTTTGAGCGGACTGGATCAGGGAATTCGATGCATCGATCCCAAGGTAGTGCATCTCTTTGGGGAGATGGCGGGAGAGGACCCCCTGACCGCAGGCGAGATCGAGCAGGTGGGGTTTGGGGACTTTGTTTTCTGCAAGGATCCTCAGGACGCCCGGAAGAATCACCATTTGATGGTAGTAATGCCCCTTGACCCCGACAATTTTGTCATACCAGCTTGAAGAGGTCTCCCAAGAGCTTTCTGGATTTTTCTTCATTGCATTTACCCTTGTCAATTATAAGTCCAAAGCATAGCCTAAAAATACATTCTTAGCGAGTAGATGATGGCCTATAATGACTTTTCTCGATTAGTAAAGGACTGTGCAGCTCCTGTCCATACGGTGTTAAATCAAGATTTGACAATTGAGGAGGCCTTAGCGGGGCTGCGCGGCAAGCAAATCCACGACAAGATCATCTATTTCTATGTGGTAGATGGCGCGGGACGCCTCCAGGGGGTGGTCCCAACGCGCAAGCTCCTTCTAGCAGATCCCAAGAGCCTTATCAAAGAGGTGATGGCTGGTTCTGTCGTCCATGTCCAGGAGGATCAGAGTCTAGCCGAAGCGATGCAGCTACTCACAAACCATGAGCTCTTAGCCCTCCCTGTTGTCGATCAAAATCAGTGCCTTAAGGGGATTATCGACGTGCAGCTCTACCTGGAAGAATCGCTCGATATCGCCAACCGGCGCCACCAGGCAGATGTCTTTCAGATCTTGGGTCTTACGCTCGAAGAGGGGAAAAACAAAAGCACCTGGAGAAGCTACCGCACGCGGATGCCCTGGATCTTCTGCAATATGTTTGGGGGGATCGCCTGCGCGCTCATCTCGCGCTGGTATGAAGGGGTTTTAGGAAAGGTGTTGCTCCTTGCCATGTTTATCCCTCTCGTCTTGACGCTAAGCGAGTCGATTTCAATGCAGTCGATGACGCAAAGTCTACATGTCATTAGGCAAAAGCGCCTTTCCTGGAGGCGGATTATGCAGCAACTATTTGCGGAATCGCGCCTCGCCCTGGCGCTTGCGCTCACATGCGGAGCAGCTGTGGGGGGACTTTCCCTCTTTTGGGAGGGGGGAAAACTCGCCTCTCTTCTGATTGGAGTCTCGATTTTTCTCTCGATTACTCTCTCTGCCCTTATGGGAGCTGCAATTCCACTGATCCTATATGCGCGATCCTATGATCCCAAAGTCGCAGCGGGTCCTGTTGTCCTTATGCTTGCCGACATTTTGACAACGGGGATCTATCTATCCCTTGCAACCTGGATTCTACTCTGACACTTCGTGCTTTAGCGGATGTTTCCATGAGGGTTTCTGGAACTTTAAGATCAGGGAAGGGGCTAGGCAGGCGAGGATCACGCAGAAAATGAGCACTCCTTCATAAAAGAGAAGACTACCCGTTTCGATATAAGCTGGGGGAAAGAACCCTACGATCAGGGAGAGAATCGAGCTGGCGATCCCTGTTCCCGCAACGATCCACATTCCGACCTTTCCACCGGGCACTTTATACGCTCTTGGCACATCGGGCTTTTTGTACTTGAGCTTGATGGCTGCGGCAAAGAGGAGCAGGTACATGATCACGTAGAGTTGCACGACGATCGCCGTGAGGATCCAAAACGCGCTGCTGACCGTTGGCATGAAGACAAAGACAAGCGAGATCAGGGAAACGATCCCTGCTTGGAGAAGCATGAGCCTTTTGGGCATCCCTCTTTTGTTAATGGCGCGGAAGTAGGGAGGCAGATCGCCACTTTGCGCGGCAGCGAGAAGACCCTTGGTAGGACCTACGATCCAGGTGCTCATCGAGCCGAAAGCCCCGATGGCAAATAGGGCGGCGATATAGGGAGTAAAGGAGTCGAGCCCATAAGCCCCGACAAACCGGGAAAAAGCTTGAAGAGTCCCCGCTACCAAGCTAATTTCGTTTTGCGGAATGACACTGGCAATGGAAAGAACCCCGAGAATCCCCATCCCGATAATGATGACGGCAGAGAGGAGGATGGCTCTAGGATAGTCCCGGGAGGGATTTTGTACATCTTTGGCGTGGATTGCGGACATCTCCATCCCGCAGAACGTGAGGATGATCCCGCTAAAAAAGACCAGTTGATCAATCGAGCTGATCTTCGGAATCAGGGCATCTGCGCTGAACGTGATTTGGAGGGGATTTCCAGAAAAGTACCAGATAAGACCGAGGACGATGATCAGAAGGCCCGGGATGAACGTACCAAAAAGCACTCCAAAAGAGCTGATGTGGCTAGATGCCCGCATCCCCCTGAGGTTGGCCCAGGTAGCCCCCCAGTAGGCGATTAAGACGACGCAAAGGGTGTAGATGGTGTTGCTCGCAAGATCTGGGCTGATGATATAAGCTACGTTTGCTGCGATATAGGAGAGGATGGTGGGATACCAGATCACATTTTCAAACCAGAGGAGCCAGATAGCCAAAAAGCCGGTGCGATGGCCAAACGCCTCCTTGACCCATACGAAGACCCCGCCCGCTTTTGGCCAGCCCGTTGCAAGTTCTGCGGAAACAAGGGAGAGGGGAAGAAAGAAAACGAGAGCGGCGGCGATCATGTAGAAGATGGAGGAGAAACCGTACTCAGCCGTGAGGGGCCAATTTTTGACACTGCCAATTGCAGCGAGATTGATCATGGCGAGGGCAAAAACGCTGAGAGCTCGAACTTTGTTTTTCATAACCTAATAGGATTAAATTCTTCGTCTGACTATTTTAGGGGAAACCTTGGATTTAAGACTACAATGATCAACGCGGCCTCTCTTCAAGCGCTCGAAAAAGCCCAATGGACATCCCATTTCCTTCGCCCGTTATACGACGGGTACGCCTTTTCGTCTATTCCCCATACTGTGGAAAAGCTATTAACAGGGAATTCTGGGCAATCCCTCCCTCTAGATGCCCTGGGAGGTCAAGAGGAGACCTATGACTGCGTCATCGTCCTCTTGATCGATGGATTTGGTTGGGATTTTTTCCAGGGGTATGCTTCGAAATATCCCTTCTTACAGAAGGGAATCGCCTCAAAAATCTCCTCCCAGTTCCCTTCGACAACTGCCGCGCATATCACGACGATTCATACGGGGCTCGAGGTTGGGCAGACGGGAATCTACGAATGGTTCTACTACGAGCCGCTGATCGATGGGATGGGATCGCCCCTTCTCTACTCGCGCGCAGGAGACCATGTCCCCGCAACGCTCCTCAAGGAGAACCTCGACCCAAAAAAGGTCTTTCCTTTTGAAACCCTCTACCAGAAACTCGCAAAACAAGGGGTAAAAAGCTTCGTCATGCAGGATCAGGGGATTGCCCACTCTCCCTATTCCAAAACTCTTCTAGCTGGCGCTGAAAATCTCCCCTTTGAGGAATTTGAGGAAGGGCTAGATCGCGTTGTGGAGATCTGTAAGAAGCCTAAAAGCGTTCCCACTTACTGCTATCTCTACTTTGGAGAGATCGATTCGATGTGCCACCGGCATGGGATGACCTCCTCTCAGGTTGAGGATGCGATCGAGAGGTGCTGGAGAGCGGTAGAAACCCGTCTTTGGGAGCCGCTTGTAGCCACTTCTCCACAAAAGGTGGCCCTGATCGTAACTGCAGATCATGGGATGGCGCCTGTTGACCCCAAGAAAACGGTCTATCTCAACCGCCTTTTGCCTGATATCGCCAAGACATTTAAAACAAATTCTCAGGGAAAACCCCTCGTCCCGGCAGGTTCGTGCCGCGACTTCTTCCTCCATATCGAAGAAACGCATCTAACAGAGACAGAGGGGGCTCTTACCAAGGCTCTTGAGGGGATTGCCGATGTTTACCCCGTAGAAAAGCTGATTCAGGAGGGGTTTTTTGGAAAATGGCCCGTGTCTAACAGGTTTTTAGAAAGGGTAGGGAATCTAGTGATCCTGCCCCACTTCGGAGAGAGCGTTTGGTGGTGGGAAAAGCACCGCTTTGAACAGCACTTTTATGGCGCTCATGGGGGACTTACCCCCCACGAGATGGAGTCGATGGTACTCTTTCATACCATCTGAATAATACTACTTGCCCTTTTTCTTTTCTTGCTTAGCAAGGCGCTTCTCTTTCAGGCTCTTCTGTGGCTTTTTGCGCTCTTCTTTCTTCGGTTCTTTTGCTTTTGTCATACAGCACTCCTTGTACTGACACAAACCAGATATACCATTAAATACCTTTTAACACTACCGCTGAAAATGCCCCCCTCCTACAACGACATGTCGCCGCGGATGCGCCACGAAAGCACGTTGGCTCCCAAAAGGCCTTACGTCGTGATGATATCCTAGTGGAGGTAGATAGGTCACACTGGGTGGGATCCATATCCGTCTTCGAGAAGAGATGAACACAATGGGGACCGTCCCGACTACCACAAGGGGTACAAAGAGCGCAAGCTCTGGACTCAGCAGCACAAATGCAAAGGAGCTGGCAAAGATCGCCGCCGTGATCAAGGCGACCTTGATCGCCTTGCAGAGACACTCTGACGCCATCTCATCGGCTCTATGAAGTGGGGCTTGGGCCCCTCGATCAATACTGTTTAACGCGGGCATAATTATCCATGTTTGCGTTGATTAGGATTTGGTCGTAGCTGGAATAGCAGCCATTACCCTCTCCAATGATCATGTGATCGTTAACAGACCAATCGATGAGTAGAGAGGCATCTGTTGGATGCACGCACCAGATGCTATGATCTTCTAAGAAGACATGTCCACTGAGGTAATCGATCTCCACTATCCAATGGGAATAGGTGCTATGCAAAAGGGGCCCTACGCTCAGATTGGCTTTAACGCAAGAATTGTTGCTCCGGTTAGTGATATAATAGTCGAAAGAACTGAACCAGCTGTAGTTAGGGGAGACTACCAAGAGATCGTGAATGCGCCATGTATAAATTAAGTGGGCATCAAAAGGGGAAATCTCCCAATGACTTCCATCCTCGAGCTCGATTGCGCGGTTGCTATCGCAGATTCCTATTAACCAATGAGTACTTAAGGAGTTAGGGTTGTAATAATAGGATCTCGTCAGGGAGAACTTGGGCTCTTGAAGAGCACGCGGCGCAAATGTGAACTCTGGACGATCCGACTCTTGCTCTGACCGTTTATTTTGGAGAGCGTCTCGCTGATCTAAGTCCATTTCCCGCTCACCCACCACGACGTGCTCTTCCAAGATCATCTCTTCTTCGGCGTGAAGGGAGAGTTGGAGAACGAGTAGAAGTACCACATAAAGCTGTCTTTTCATCGCATGTCCTTGAGAAGTTTATGCCTAAATCTAGCAAATCCCGTATTTACGAAACATGGAAATTTCTTAACGATTTCTTCATCTTCGCCTCTTCCTACAGAGAATTTAAATTATTTTAAACTCTGTTATTATTAATAATAATACATTTGCGACATTAATTATAATTAACTAAGTTTGACAAGTTAGTTTATAATTATTAGAATGAAGCCATCGGGATAGAATGTAGTTCTGTTCTGACCACCGGATGGTTATAAACTTCTTAGGAGCTGGCTATGAGTATACAAAATCAAACCAACTGTCAAGCGCCCCAGGGTGCGAAGGCAGGAAAAAGCAAAGAGGTCCCAACCCTCCTTGCACAACCCGTGCCCCATGCAAATGGACGTGTGGAATTTTACGCTGGAAATGACCGGATGACGTTACAAGGAGCCCAAGTAGAGCGCGTGCGCGAGCTACAAGAGGCAAACGACAACTTACAGCGTCAAGTTCTGAAGAATGAACGAGACATCGTCCACTCTAGCGATCCACTTGCTATTGTAGCCGAAATCGAGCATTGCAACGTGATGATTTCCCGCAACACAGGGGAGATCCTTACAATCCACGCCCAAAACGAAATGCGCCTCAAACGCATTGCTGAACTGGAAATGTTAAATCACAACATCCAAATCGAAATGAGCAAAACACAAGAGCGCTTTGCTCAGTCTAATGACATGAATGAGCGCACAGCGATCGCATCAGAATTCTTCTTCTCCAAGGCACAATTTGAGAAGAATGTTCAGGAAATCGTTGAACTCAGCAAACAGTAACGGGCACCAAAAAGGCCCTCCTCACTCGAGGGGGCCTTTTTACTTCTCAATTTGCCCGGGATAGGACTCGAACCTACACACCTTGCGGCACCAGAACCTAAATCTGGCGTGTCTACCAATTCCACCACCTGGGCACGGATGCCGGCAATTCTAAGTCAACACGTTACCTCGTGTCAAGATCTCTTGCATTTTTTTGACGATTCAACTAAGTTCTTGTTGCATCATTTGGAGAGATTTGATGATAGAGAAAGTCAGCAGCAAGCCATTCCTCGTACAAAGTCCTGAGTTCAGGACTACCCCGGTCTCCTATTTAGACCGAACCTTTGAGAGCACTCTGAGCTCTTGCATCCTCCCCAAGTTTGCGCTTTGCACCACGATCTCTTCTCTATTTAAGAAGGTGTTCTATCTAGTGCGGAGCTGTTTTTACTCGTGCATCAGCTGCTGCTATAGAAAGCCGCCGGCAAAAGCCCTATTTACCCCGCCCGTTACCCTCGATCCAACGGATCCATTTGGAGCCCTTCTGATTACACCGGGTGAAAGGGGAATCATTCAGAATCTTCTCACGACAATTGGCAGTTCCAATCTTTTGAGCCTTGCAGGTCAAAAAGGGGAATTAGAAGCCCAAGGGAAACAGGTTGAACATGTGCACCCCCTAAAATTCCTCTGGTGCGTATTCTCCGATCCCTCCTTAGTTCCTCATATGGAGTCGATTAGGGAAAACGGATTAAAATGGGACCCATTCATCAACGGACTAACGGAAAAGCTTCAAACCGTAAGTGACACATTAGAGCCCTGTAAGAGTGGCTTTGCCAAGTCTTTACGAGTCAATTTAGCCGACATCGAACCCTTTTTTGCTGAAAAGAGGTGGGCAGATCTAGTTGTTTTTTTGATCGATGTCAAAATGGGTAGGCGTGTCAGCGAGCCTAAAGAGGCAGTCGATGCACAACCTCCCTCATACCTTATCGATGATCTCCCGCTTTCTGCGGAAAATGCAGGAATTCTCCGAGATCTCTTTAAGGACTATGCTACCTCTACAAGAGCATGGATTTTCAAGAACCGCTTCATAGGGGGCAAGTTGCAGATCAACTGGCACCGTTTAGATCAAGTGCACCCTTTGAAACTTCTTTCCCATATGAAATCTGAGCGGGAGCTGATGGGGTATCTTCACCAGATCTTTCAGCTTACTGGAACTAAATCTGATTTCATGAGCAACTTTTCTGCTCTTCTTGAAATCCGAGACGCTCCTGAAATAACCCCTTATGTAGCGGATTTCGCTGCAAAGACGGGTCTTGTTGAAACCAATGTACATCGGTTTGTGGCAAATAGAAACTGGAGTGGACTGGTCGAGCACCTCTACTTACACCACCGAACACATAGCCCTAACTAGCACATTCGTAGACGGGGTGGATTTCAAACCCCGCCTCGCGCACGGCAAAGATCACCTGCGCAATCGGCTCCCACTCCGCGTTTTTGTCGATATGTAAAAGAACGCGGGTCTTTTCCTTCTGCTTAGGCAAAAGACCAAGGTTGCACTGCTTTGCAAGCTCTGTTCGAATGGCATCTGCGCTGCTGAGCATATACTCGTTAAATTCAGTGATCCACTTGTAGTGTCCCTCTTTATCCACGCTAAGATGCACCACAAAGTAGTCATTTTGCCCAATTAACGAGGAGTCATCTGAGGCATTTTTCACTTTCACAAGTTCCACCTTACCATCAAACAGCGAGGCGCGCGTAACAGCAAGCGTTGCAAAGACAGCAACGACGAGAAAGAGGAAGTCGACCATGGGAGCTAGGTTGAGACTTCCCGCACGCTTGATTTCTTCTTCAGGGATGATGCTCATGAATTAACCTTTGTATATCGAGGTTCTGTCGTCGATTAAGGTCACGACGTGTTGGGCTTCATTTTCTACGTAGGTCAGCGCTTTCACTAGGCGAAATTTCGCTGTGGAGTGAAGAATGAGTGCGAGGATGGCTACAATCAGACCGGCTACCGTTGTTCCAACAGAGACACCGAGTCCATCAAAGAGCGTGGTGATGCTCTCCATGGAGCGATTGACATCGTAAAAAGCGTAGAACATCCCGAGCACGGTGCCCAAAAGCCCGAGCATCGGAGCGATGACCGCGATGTCATTTAGCAGATTGATTTTTTGCCAAAATCCAATGGAAGCCCTTTTGCCCTCTGTGCGCATCGTCTCGACCATCATCGAGAGGCCATGCCGTCTAGAGAGGATGCCGCTTGCGACCATCTTAGAAAAGAGATTGTTCGCCTGGTTGCAGAGCAAAAGCGCCTCAGCAAACTGATTGCTGTTGAGTTTACCCTGCAAGTTTCTCAGTAGGGAATCGGAGATGCGGACCGAGAGTTTTAAGGAAAAGAGGGCATAAAGCCAGATGCCGACGGCAAAAACCGACATTCCTAAAAGAAGGGTGTAGATCAGGGGAGCGCCGCTGAATGCCTTTTTGAAATCGACGACAATCGTCTCACTCTTTTTCATCGGCTTTGTGACGAGGTCAACCGCCGCATTGGAGGCGACGGCCTCTGTAGATTTTGCTTCAGGCTGGGAGAAGGTGATGATGTGGCCTGGCTGCTCTGCTTCATAGGCAGGTTCCTGGATCTGCTCCGTTAAGACGAAGGGAACCGCCTCGGGCATGGCCTCTGGAGCCTCGACATAGGTCTGGTCTTCTGCGACCAGATCCTGCTCGAGCGAGAAGAGTTCCTCTTTAAACTCTTCAAACTCCTCATCGAGAAGGGTGAGCTCCCGATCAAGGGACTCTAAGGCAGCTTCCTCTTCAAAGCTACATTCATGGGAGAAGAGATCGCTATCTTCAGCATGCACTGACAAGAGGGGAACCAAAAAGGCGCACAGGATAAGGTGTTTCATCAGACTCTAGCTCCAGATTAATCTAAATTTAAATTGTAGCCTACCAAGACCCAAGAGAATTGATCAAGTGGCTTTTTTCCTCTCTATGCTGTAACCTGTTTGCCATGAAACCTAAAGATTTGAAATCCCCTCTGACCTGGGAAGAGAGGCGTCCCATCATCGCCGATCGAGTCCTCTACGTCCCCACCTATTACCACAAACACCATGAGTGGCAGTTCCCCGGTTGGGAGGCAAGCGATGTCTTTGGAAGAAAGGCGCCCATCCACATCGAATACTGCGCAGGTAATGGAGCATGGATCGTCGAAAATGCGCTGAAACACCCCGACAAGAATTGGGTGGCTGTCGAAATTCAATTTGACCGGGCGCGCAAGATCTGGTCCAAGATCCACAACTTGTCGATCAAAAATTTGCTCGTCGTCTGTGGGGATGCGAAGACCTTTACTGAGTACTATGTCCCTAAGGGGAGTGTCGATGCGATCTACATTAACTTCCCCGACCCTTGGCCCAAAGAGAAGCATGCCAAAAAGCGGATCATTCAGCCCCCATTTGTTCGGGAGATGGCGGCGGTTGCAGCCCCACATGCCACGGCGATGGTCGTCAGCGACGATTTGCCCTTTATCACAACTGCGATCGATACCATGCAGGCAGCTAGTGAGTGGAAGTCCCGTTTTTCTTCCCCCGCTTATGTCACCTCCTGGGAAGGGTATGGAGCCTCCTATTTTAGCGATTTGTGGAGCGCTCAGGGAAAGTCAATCTATTACACCGCATTTGAGGTGCAAAAATGAGCCGTTTTACCGCGGATCACCAAGGATTTTACCTCGATGGAGCCCCCTTTTTCCCCGACTTTAGAAAAAATTGCAAATCGATCCACCTTTCTGCAAAATTATCAGACGATCTTTGCTGGGAGAAGGAAAAAACGGAAGTGGAGAGGGGAAAATTTGTCCTCTGGGAGCTTGACCTTGGATTTTCTCCTTTTACCCCCAATGATACGGCGACATTTTTTTCCCACTCTCTTGCGATTGAGGAGTTTATCAAATCGGTTTGGAATGGTTTGCAAGAGGAGAGCTTCGGCGTTCTCATGTATAGAGGGGACTGGGACTTAAGACCTCTTTTTCCCCAATCTCTTTGGCGAGATCATTTCGAAGAGTGGGGGGGAGGGGATGAGGCCCTTTTTGCCGCGCAAATGTTCGCAGAGTACCTCCACCGCCTCGCAGCGATACTGCCCGATTCCCTTTTGCCCCTCATTCAGGTCCATACAGAAGGGCTCTCTCCTGCTAGGAAAGCGCACCTTTTTTCAGGCGCTCGCTTTGAGCATATCTACTTTCTAAAAGAGAGCCCCCCTCAGATTGCATCGATCGGGATCTATCTTCCCGACGATTCTCTCTGCGACCTGTCTGTTCTTACCACTTTAGATCAGATGGCGTTATCTTTGGATGCGCCCTATCGATTCATCCATGAAGCAAAGCTAACAGAAGAATGGGATGGGATTGATCAGCTGATCGTTCCAGAATTTGCCTTAAGTCACCAAGGAAAGCGCAAGCTCCGCGGGTTTGAAGCCGCTGGAGGTCAAATCCTATGGAGCTCTAAAAGTTTATAGAAGAGGGGATAGCCAGGCCTGCATTCTTGCAGAAAATGGGTCACGAGATGGTGAAAGAGGGACTGAGCCAGCTCCGGCTTAAATAGGGCATTTGCAGCGCTTTCTGCAAGCTCTCCCTTAGCTAAAAGCGCAACTGCTTCAGATAGGCGAATGGTGTAGATCCGCTCTTTGCCATCATGGTAGGGAAGCATGGTGTTTTCTAGGTAGATCTTGAGATCAAGTAACGGGTGGTACCTCTCATCCCGCCGGATTTTAAGAGCAAAAAAACGGAGCTCATTGAGCCTTTCTACGACATGTTTTCCATCGATTTCTTTAGAAAAGTCGAGATTCTGACTCAGTTCGAGTAGATGCGCTGCGCAGGCTTTGATCTCCTGATGAAGGAGGTCGTAGACGGGTGAGCGATTTCTCATAACCCCAGTCTATGTAAGAAAAGGTTTTGCTACAACAAAACAAAACCCAAACAACCGAATCGATTGTTTGGGTAAAATCGGAGCAGAGGGATTTGAACCCCCGACCCACTGCTCCCAAAGCAGTTGCGCTAGCCAAACTGCGCTATGCTCCGATTTGAGTGCGTAATTCTAACGCTTTCTCAAATTAATATTCAAGGAAAAATCGGATGAGGGCGGTCACTGCCTCGGGTTTGTCTAGGGGAGAAGCGTGTCCACAATCTTCAATTACGGCCAATTTTGCATGGGGAATCGCTTTCAGGAGCGCCTCGCCCTCCTCGATGGGGAATAAGACATCATTTCGCGCCTGCACGATCAGTGTGGGTGCCGTAATCTGCCCTAAATTCTCTGAGGAGAAATCTTTTAACATCGCTCTTAGCTGACGGACCAATACCTCGGGAGCAAAACTCTCTACAATTTTTTGAGCAAAGGCCACTTTTGATGGGTCTTGGAAAAGGGAAGGAAGGTGGCCGAGCATCACCTTTTCATCATCTCCTTGCTCGATTGCTGCGAGAATTTGTCTTTGCAACCCGTTTAGTTCTGGATGGGGACGACACCAAGTGTTGAGAAGGCAGAGCTTAATGATGCGCTCTGGAGCCGCTGCGGCCACAGCGCTTGCTACCCATCCACCCATCGAGTGACCGGCAAGGATAAAACGCTTTGGAGCCTCATTGAGAATCCGTCCCACCATCGCATTCCTATCTTCCTCCTGAGTAAGGGTGATGACTTGCGGGTCCACCACATCTGCTAGATGAGCGATTTGGTGCTGAAAATAGAGTGCGTTCGATGCAAAACCGGGGATAAGGAGAAGTTTTTCCTGCATAGATTCAAAGTCCTTGTATGGATCGCGCATGCGATGCTATCATATGGCTTGAGACATTTCAATGGGAGTGAATTGCATGCCTTCGTTTCGCCATCTCAAATCCGTTTTGCGTCTCAACGAGCTCGCAGAAGATCTCATCGATCTCTCTGAAGAGGGTACCGTCACTCCAAAGCGCCTTGATGCCATGGTCGCAGAGGCTGCAGGGCTCAAACTGTTCTATGGGATGGAGCGGGTCACGGAGAGCACTCTTTCTGCACTTTTTGACCTTGCAGAGGAGACGCATGCGATCCAAAAAATGATCGCGATGCAAGAAGGGGAGATTGTCAATGCGATTGAAGGGTGCGCAAGCGAAAGGCGCCCCGCTCTGCATACAGCAATGCGCGATTTTTTTGACCAACGGACTAAAACTCCTGTAGCTGCGGAATCTACCGAACTGGCGTACCGAGAACTGGAAAAGCTGCGCGCCTTCTTAACCGAAATTGAAAAGAAGGGGCAGTATACCGATATCATTCAGATTGGTATTGGGGGATCTGAGCTGGGACCTAAAGCCATTTACGTCGCTCTTGAGGCTTATCACAAGCCCCACCGCCGCGTCCACTTCCTCTCTAATGTCGATCCCGACGATGCAGCGCACATTTTTTCCCAGGTCGATCTCGAAAAAACTCTTGTTGTCGTCGTCTCCAAATCGGGAACGACTCTAGAAACCTTAACGAATGAGGAATTTGCTAAAGAGAAATTCAAACTCGCAGGTTTAGAGCCCAAAAACCACTTTGTCGCCGTAACGGGAAAGGGGAGTCCCATGGATGACCCAGAGCACTACCTCGCCTCTTTCTACATCTGGGATTACATTGGCGGACGCTATTCCGTTACCTCGATGGTAGGTGGGGTCTCCCTCGCCTTTGCATTTGGCATGGATCGGTTTCTCGAGTTCTTGCGCGGAGCGAATGCGATGGACAAAGTGGCGCTTAAATCAGATATCAAATCCAACCTGCCCCTTCTTTCTGCACTTTTAGGAATTTGGAACCGCAACTTTTTAGGACTTCCCACTGTCGCAATCATTCCCTATTCCCAGGCACTCGCGCGTTTTCCCGCGCACCTCCAACAGCTCGACATGGAATCCAATGGCAAACGGATCGATAAGCGCGCCGAAGCAGTGGATTTTGACACAGGGCCGATCATCTGGGGAGAGCCGGGAACCAATGGTCAGCACTCATTTTACCAATCGATCCACCAAGGAACGACCCGCGTCCCCGTGGAGTTCATCGGCTTTATTGAAAGCCAATACCGGGATGATCTCTCCTATGAAGGAACAACCTGCCAGCAAAAACTCCTATCCAACCTTTTTGCGCAGTCGATCGCACTGGCTGTTGGGCAAGAGAGCGACAACCCGAACCAATTTTTCCCAGGGAATCGACCCAACCGATTGCTCCTTGGCAAACGCCTTGATCCCTATACCATGGGAGCGATCCTGTCTTACTATGAGCACAAAGTCGCATTTCAAGGGTTTATCTGGAACATCAACTCCTTTGATCAAGAAGGGGTGCAGCTCGGTAAAAAGCTGGCGCTAAAAATGATCGACCAGTTCCGCAGCCAAAATGAGGGAAATGGGCTCGATCCGAGAGCATTCCCGCTCGGCGCCGCCTACCTTAAACATGCGCTGTAATCAACAGAGTGTGATCGACTGCTTCATTGAGCGGGATCGGACTTGTCAGAAAGACCTGGGAGGTGCGGGGCAGCCGCCTTTGTAGCTCTGCTCTACGCTCCTCATCGAGTTGGATCCCAAAATCATCGATTCCAAGTAGAGGAGAAAGGCCCGCAACCGACTCGATCCGTTCGAGCTCGGCAAAGCGGAGCGCTGCAACCGAAGAGCGCTTTTGCCCTTCACTGGAGTAGTGTTTGACCTCTTGCTCCCCAAGGTAGAATGAGATGTCATCTCGGTGGGGACCTGTGAGTGTCGATCCGAGGAGCATTTCTTTGGGACGCTGCTTTTTCCAATTCTGCAGAAAGTCCTGAGATACGCTTGCATCATAGCGAAGGGATAGGGTCTCTTTGTGGCAAGAGAGCGCCTCCATCCACCGCGAGGCGGGATTCTGCAGCGCCTCTATGGCCTCCCGTCTCTTATGAACCAAGATCTCTGCCGAATGAGCCATCATCTGTTCCCAGCTTTCGATTGCCGCCTCGCTTTTGTCTCTTAAGAGTTGGTTCCGCTGTTTCATCGCTCGATAATAACGCGCGAGGTGGAAGACATAGAGGGGATCTGTCTGCGCGATGAAGAGATCGATAAATTTTCGACGAACTGCAGGGCCGCCACTCATCAGGGCTAAGTCATCAGGGGAGAGAAGTACTGAGGGGAGGATCCCGAGCAAGCTCGACAAGGTGGGAAAGAGCGTTTGGTTATACTGGACTTTGCGAACCGTCTCATCGTAGTAGATCTTAATCTGCTGCGTTACCCCCTCTTTTTCAAATGCCGCCTCGAGAAAAAAAAAGCTCTCGCCAAAAGCGATCAGATCGCTGAGGGTATGCGTACGAAAAGATCTGCCCGTACTGACGAGATGAATCGCTTCGAGGAGATTGGTCTTTCCCTGCCCATTATCTCCCAAGATCAAATTCGTCTTGGGAGAAAAAGAAAAACGCGCATCTTTGTAACTACGAAAATTACGCAGATGCAGCTCTTTTAGGAACATGTTCACACATCAAGTCGCATGGGCATGATTACGAACTCTGCAGTAGATGAGTCGGTAATCAAGCCAGGATTGTAGGAGTTTGTCACACTCAGATTCACTGTCTCATCCTGGATATGGCGCAGAATGTCGAGCAGGTTCGCTGGGTTAAAGGCGATGTCGAGTTTTTCCCCGCTGTAGTTTACTGGCATATGCACCTTGCCCTCGCCGATCTCTCCCGAGGTCGCAGAGAGGTGGAGCTCTCCTGGGGTAAAGGAGAGGCGCACAGAGCTGTTATGCTCTGGGGCGAAAAGAGCGACTTGACGCAGGAGAGCGATCATCTCTTCTCTATGTAAGGAGATCGGCTGCTCACTGGGCTTAGGGATAATCCGGAGCACGTCGGGATACTGCCCTGAGAGGAGTTTACTGATCAGAATGGTCGACTGGACCTCAAGACCGATCTTGTCTGGCATTAAAGTGACCTTGCAAGGTCCATCTTCCTTAACATCCAGAATGCGGACCATCTCTTCAACCGCTTTTAGGGGGATGATGTAAGAGCCATTTTGGTCTGATGCGACCTGTGTGTGGATTTTCGCCAGCCGCTTTCCATCCGTTGCCACAAATAGCGCCGTTTGGTCGATACTCTGAAGGAGCAGTCCATTGATCGCTTGGCGGCTATCATCCCTTGCCGCGGCAAAAGCAGATCTGGAAAGAAGAGCCTTAAGCTCAGAACAGGGGATAGAAAACTGCATCCCTTCAGAAAGATCGGGCATCGCAGGGAACTCTGTCTTGTGCATCCCATGGATTTTGAAATGGGAAGAGCCCGCATGAATCGTCGCTAGCTCGGGGGACTGGGTGTGGATTTCCACTTGAGGAGCCGTGAGCTCGCGGATGAGCTGGAAAAAACGGCGCGCAGGGAGAGTAATTGCCCCTTCCTCGAGAACTTTTGCAGCAGCATGCAGGCGCATACTGACGGTAAGATCGGTCGCACTAATGATGAGCTCATCATCGATTGCTTCGATTAAGACGTTGGCGAGGATCGGAATCGCGGGTTTAGCGGAAACGACACTCTGAATTTTCCCTATGAGACCGACGAGTTCCAAACGCGAGATGATGACCTTCATAACCCAAAAACTCCCTCTTTTTGCGTCATCATACTCGATTGATGAAAATTGGTCTATCGCTGCTCGCGTAGTGCCCGCTCAATGTCCCGCTTGTGCTCCCTCTCTTTGAGGGCAGAGCGTTTATCGTGACTTTTTTTCCCGCGAGCAACCCCGATTTTCACTTTCACAAACCCGTTCTTGAGGTACATGCCAAGCGGGATCAGCGTCAGACCGCGCTCTCCCGAAAGGCTTTTTAGCTTTTCTACTTCTCGTTTATGTAAAAGGAGTTTGCGCTCGCGCCTCTCCTCGTGATTGAAGAGATTTCCAAAGCGATAAGGAGCGATCGATGCATTCTTCAAGATCACCTCGCCCCCATCTGAAACGAGGATATAGGCATCTTGGAGGCTGCCACCATGATTGCGGAGGGATTTGACTTCTGTTCCTAGAAGGATAATGCCCGCTTCAAAGGTGTCGAGAATTTCATACTCGTGACCCGCTTTGCGATTCGACACGAGCTCCGAATCGGGCTTTTTTTTCGCCATGGGGAATTACCCTCCAAAAAGGGATTGTCCAAATTGGGTCACAGTGAAACACTCTTTCCCTAGGTGCGTGCCTGTCGCGATGATCCCCGCCTCAAAAAGCCATTCGAAGAGAATCGCTTTAATGAGAGCAAGTTCCTCATCTGAATACTGGGGGAGGGTGTAGTGCCAGGTTTTTCCCTGCCGTTTGAGAAGGACGGATGTGCCTTCATTGAGGGAGACGATCGCACCGCGCATAAACTCATCAAAATAGACCCAACCTGAGTTTAGAACGCGCACGATGCTCTTTTCCCCTTCACGCAGCGCCCGCTCTGTCAGGAGTTCTGAAGAGACCCCCTTAGTCAGAAGGCGATTTAAAGGGTGCCTATAGAGGAACATCGCCCGGTTTTCGGGGCGCATATCTAGCCAGTCATTTGCACTTTCTAGAGCACATAGATGGCCATCCACGACATCTGCCAGCTTGACAAGGCGCATTTTAGAAATCAGGCGATCAATGTAGTTTGCAAATCGGGGTCCCTCTGGGGCATACCCTTCAATTTTCGCGCTTAAAGTGCGGAGCATCTCAGAAGAGGGGAGAAACCTGCCGAGTTTGTCAAGGGTCACGGGAATCGGCTGTTTTTTGGCAGCATTCAAAAGCGTGGTGATATCGAGGACAAAGGAGAAATCGTGAGGACGTTCTCTTGCCACAAGGGCGTGAGCGGGGAGCGCTGATGGAGTCGTATCGCGGAGAAAAGTAGCATATTCGCGCCATTCAAAGAATGGGGTCACCACTTCAACCCACTTATCTTCCACCTTTTCATAGCCAAGACAGCAGACGAGGTGGAATTCGAGATGGAGCACGTTTTCTTCAAACTGCTCATGAGAGAGATGGTATTTATCCATGAGCTCAGAGGCATACATCTTCAAATCGGGAGCATCATAGACATCGCGTACCATGTCGCTGAGAATCGGGTCGCCAAAATGGAGCTCGACGAGGTGTCTTTGGAAAATTTGGGGCGTTAAGAGGTACTTTTCGACAATCGAGTCAAAAATATTATTCGATGTCCGGGGGATCGAGTACCATAAGGGAAGGACGTGGATAGGAACCCTGCGCAGTAAGCTCTGCAAGTACTCCATTCCCGGCTTGAACTCCGCATCAAATTTAAGGATCTGCGTTTCAAAGTACTTGCGCATCTCCTTATCGACGAGGATCCCATCTTGCTCATAGGTAAAAAGCCCTGTATGGCTCATCTTCTGGAGAATGGGGAGAAGCTCAGCCTCATCGAGGTCGACATTCTCAGCCAGTTTATTAAACGGGATATGAATGGAACTGTAAAGAATTTCTTCAAGGACATTTAAGTCGTTCGAAGTGAACTCCGCCATTAACAGGCGATTTTCAATGTCCTGCTTGTAATTGTAATCTTCAAGTGAAATCTTATTTTTTCTTAGGGTACTTAGCTCTACCATGCCAGCAGCATAACCCATTTTTTTATTTGTTGCAAGACTCAAGGAGATTCATTACAATTTCTCTTTAAAAACTATGGTTCCTATGACAAAGAAATACGATCATCAGCGCATTGAGAAGAAGTGGCAAAAGATTTGGGACGACCTTCAAGTTTTTAAGGCAGAGGTGGATTGGAATAAGCCTAAATATTACGTCCTCGACATGTTCCCCTACCCCTCCGGGGCAGGCCTCCACGTCGGTCATGTCACAGGCTATACCGCAACAGACATTTTGGCCCGTTTTAAACGGCAAAAAGGGTTCAACGTCCTCCACCCGATGGGATGGGATAGTTTTGGATTGCCTGCTGAGCAGTACGCCCTACGGACTGGAACCCATCCCGCGATCACCACTGAGCAAAACATCAACACCTACCGCCGTCAGCTCAAAGCGCTCGGCTTTAGTTATGATTGGAATCGGGAAATCGCTACAAGCGATCCTTCGTACTATAAGTGGACCCAGTGGATCTTCACAAAACTCTACGAAAAAGGGCTAGCCTATGAAGCGCAGATGCTCGTCAACTTCTGTCCAGCTCTTGGCACCGTGCTCGCTAACGAAGAAGTGGAAAATGGGAAATCCAAAGAGGGGGGGTACCCGATCGAGCGTCGCCCTTTGCGCCAGTGGATGTTTAAAATCACAGCCTATGCCGATCGCCTTCTCCAAGATCTCGACTCCATCGACTGGCCCGATCACCTCAAAAAGCTCCAAATCAATTGGATCGGCAGGAGCGAAGGAGCAAAAGTCGTTTTCCTTGAAAAGGCGACAAAACAGGAAATCCCCGTTTTCACAACAGCATGCCATACCCTATTTGGTACCTCCTTCCTCGTTCTCTCCCCAGAACATCCCCTTGTCGATTCGATCACAACAGATGGTCAAAAAGTCGCCGTCGACGCATACCGCAAAAAAGTTGCCTCAAAAAGCGATCTAGAACGAACCGACCTAGCTAAGGAAAAAACCGGAGTGTGGACAGGCGCCTATGCGGTCAACCCAATTAACGATCAACTTCTTCCCATCTGGATCGCCGATTACGTCCTCATGGGCTATGGAACAGGAGCTGTCATGGGAGTTCCCGCGCATGATGAGAGGGATTTTGAGTTCGCAAAAAAGTTTGATCTCCCCATTTTGCCTGTCATTGAGCCCGATACTCATGCCCATCCCGACCTGATTCCTACCGATCTCACCCCTGAAGATGTGAAAGTGGAGGTCCTAAGCGGGAAGAGATGCTGGCAGGCGACAGGCCCTCTCATCCACTCTGCTCAGACTGGACTCTCGATAAACGGGATGGATATCCCCTCCGCAAAAAAAGCTGTCACCGAGTGGCTTACAAAAAATAAAAGCGGCGAAGCGACCACAACCTATAAGCTACGCGACTGGCTCTTCTCGAGACAGCGCTACTGGGGCGAGCCCTTTCCCATCCTCCACTTTGCAGATGGGACAAAACGGATTCTCGATATCGATGAACTTCCCCTTTGCCCTCCTGAGCTTTCCGATTATAAGCCTCTTGAAACAGGGGAGAGCCCGCTCGCAAAGGTCAAGGAATGGGTACAAATCACCGACCCCAAAACGGGAAAAAGCGCAGAACGGGAAACCAACACCATGCCCCAATGGGCGGGATCTTGCTGGTATTACCTCCGCTTTTGCGATCCACTCAATGCGCAGGCTGCATGGAACAAAGAGGTCGAATCCTATTGGATGCCCGTCGATCTCTACGTCGGCGGTGTCGAGCACGCCGTTCTCCACCTCCTTTATGCAAGGTTTTGGCATAAGGTCCTCTACGACTGCGGTCTTGTCAGCACCTCAGAACCTTTCCAGACCCTCCGCAACCAGGGCCTAGTCGTCGCCCGCTCATTCCAACACCCTGGGGGCGGCTATGTGCTTCCCGAAGAGGTAAAAGAAGAAAATGGAAAGTATTTCCAAATCGGAACCGGGGAGGAGCTCCTCTCCCAAATCGATAAGATGTCGAAATCGAAGCTCAATGGGGTCACACCCGATGAGATGCTCGAAGACTATGGCGCCGATTCCCTCCGCCTCTACGAGATGTTCATGGGCCCCTTCGATAAGGAGAAACTCTGGAACCGCGATGCAGTGACCGGTTGCTACCGATTCTTAAACCGTTTCTACGATCTCATCTACTCAGAAAAAGTCACCGATGAAGAGACAGAAGAAACGCTCAAGCTCGGCCATCGGGTCGTGCACCACGTCGAAAAAGATATCGAGGCAATGCAGTTTAATACCGCCATTGCCAAAATGATGGAATTTATCAATGCCTTTGCCCCTCTTCCAAAATATCCTAAATCTGTGCTGAGGATGTTTACTCAAGCCCTTTACCCATTTGCCCCCCATATCGCTGAAGAGGCCTGGGAACATCTCGGGGGAGAGGAGACGATCACCTATGCGCCATTTCCTCTTGTCAACCCCGCTTATCTTATCGACGAAACGATCCTGTACGTCATCCAAGTGAATGGCAAGGTGCGCGGCAAGTGGATGCTACCCAAAGATAAAGGGGAGGAAGAGCTTCTCGCATTTATCAAAACCCAGCCGAACATCGCGAAGTTTCTCACGGGAGAGATTACGAAGGTCGTCTATGTGCCCAATAAACTCCTGAACATCGTCTGCCATGTTTAGCCTCCTCTACAACTGCGCTCTTGTTCTCTTTGCTCTCCCTAAGCTGCTATTTCAGTGGAGCAAATACAAAGAGCGCATCCGCGCCCGACTAGGCTTTGATCTGCCTACGTTTGAGCGGGGCAAAGAGGTGATTTGGATCCATTCCGTGTCTGTCGGGGAGACGCGCGCTGCCGTCCCTCTATTTGAAAAACTGCGCCAAGAACATCCCAATGCAACTCTCCTTATCTCAACGACCACAGAAACAGGTCTTGCTGAAGCAAAAAGAGCGATGCCCTCGGCGACAACCCACTTTCTCCTCCCACTCGACCTCTCCTTCCTCATGAGACGGGCCATCCGCCATATTCAACCGAGCTTGCTTCTTCTTGTCGAAAGCGATTTTTGGTACCACCTGATCTCTCTTGCAAAAGAGGC
Organism: Verrucomicrobiota bacterium; assembly: GCA_018240135.1. Classification (GTDB taxonomy): domain Bacteria; phylum Chlamydiota; class Chlamydiia; order Chlamydiales; family Rhabdochlamydiaceae; genus SZAS-13. The sequence continues at coordinate 420 of JAFEGI010000025.1, read as the reverse complement.
AGGCGCTAAAGTAGTCCTCGTCAATGGGAAAATCTCAGAGCGCTCTACGATGCGCTTTCAAAAGTTCCCCCTCTTTGCGCGCAAAATCTTCACCCCAATCGATCACCTCTGCCTCCAAAGCTCCCTATACGAGACGAGATTTCTCCAAATCGGAATCCCCAAGGAAAAAATCACGATCACGGGCAATCTCAAACTCGATCACCCCACGGCCAAAATCCCCCCCTCTCTTGAAATCCCAACAGAAGACCCCATCCTCACCATCGGTTCGACACACTCCCCAGAAGAGGAGTACATTTTAGATGCCCTAGAATCCGTCTGGAAGGAGTTTCCCCGTTTAAAAGTGCTTCTCGTGCCACGCCATCCAGAGCGATTTGGTGCCGTTGCAAACCTCCTTGAGGCAAAAAAAATCCCCTACTCCCG
>JAFEGI010000024.1 GCA_018240135.1 Verrucomicrobiota bacterium | reverse complement strand
GACCCAGTCCACCTCTATGCCCGTACGTCTTTTGATCGTATCCACAGCATATTGGATCGAGGTCAGGGTTTTGAGCCCCAAGAAGTCAATTTTCAGCATGCCGACCATCTCGACCGGTTTCATCGAAAATTGGGTGACAGCCATCTCTGAATCTTTAGCAATGCAGACGGGAATCCGTTCGATGATCGGATCTGCGGAGATGATGAGCCCTGCGGCATGGATCCCTGTATTGCGCACCGATCCCTCGAGCTTCTTGGCAAGATCGATTAGCCGATTCACTTCGGGATCAGATTCATAGAGATTTTTCAGGTCGGGGTCGATCTCGAGCGCTCTATCTAGAGTCATCGTGGGATCTTCGGGGATGAGTTTGGCGATTTCGTTGACGCGGGCAAGGGGAATGCTCAGCACCCTTCCCACATCTTTAATTGCCATTTTCGCCTTCATCGTGCCGAAGGTGATGATCTGTGCGACCTTGTCCTTGCCGTACTTGCGGACCGTGTAATCGATGACCTCTCCTCTTCGATCCATACACATATCGACGTCGATATCGGGATAGGAGATCCTCTCCGGGTTGATAAACCGCTCAAAGAAGAGGTTGAAACGAAGGGGTTCGATGTCGGTGATGCCAATCAAATAGAGAATGATCGACCCTGCACCTGAGCCGCGCCCGGGACCCATTGGGATCCTCTGCTGTTTTGCCCAGTAGATGAAATCCCATACGATAAGAAGGTAGTCTCCCATCCCCTTCGATAGGATGATGTCGAGCTCATAACTGAGGCGCTCTCGCACCACCTGCATCGGACCCTGCCCGGGGTACTTCTCTTCTACTTTTGCAAGCCTCTCTGGCGTGTACCGCTTGGGGATCCCCTCTTCACAGAGCTGCCGTAAGTAGTTCGCTGCCGCCTCAAGGCGCTCTTCCTTTGTCCCTCCTTTGAAATCTGGAGGGACAAACACGGGATAGTAGCGCGTTTTAAAATCGAATTCGAATGTGCACTGATCTGCGATGGCAACAGACGCTGCAAGGGCATCGGGGAGATCAGAAAACAACTCAGCCATCTCTTCAGGAGTTTTGAAATAGAGCTCATGGCTATGCATTACTTGCCGCTTTGGATTGCGGACGCGGCTTTTTAGATTGCCTTGCGAGTCCTTCTCCCAGATCTCACACGGCTCACCCGACTGAATATTGATCAGAATTTCGTGAGCTTTCCAATCTTCTGCATCCATGTAGCGCGTATCGTTGGCCGCTACACAGCGAATGCCCATCTCTTTTGAAAATTGTAAGAGCTTCGATTCGATTTTCCCTTGCTTCTCTGCTGCATCGAGAATGCTCTGGTAGAGCCACCCTTCCTGATCGATTTCATGCGCGCGGATCTTCTCCTCGTTCATCTGATGGCGGAGCAGCTCGACATAGTAATCTTCTTGGAAGAGATCTCGATACCACTGAAGCTCTGCTTTGAGCTCTGCATCGCTACCTTGCAGCGCGTAGTGTGCAAGAGGTCCCTTGTAAGAGCCCGATAGGCAGATCAGGCCGCCAGAATGGGCAGCGAGAAGCTCTTTGTCAATGCGAGGGGTATAGTAAAACCCTTCCAAATGAGCCAGAGAACTCAGCCTGCAAAGATTTTGGTACCCTTCCTGGTTTTTTGCGAGAAGAACGATGGGGAAGCCGTGGGGAAGACCGGGGACGCGCTTTTTTTCATGGCGAGAAAGAGGCGCTACAAACAGCTCGCAGCCGATAATGGGCTTTACACCATGCGCCTTACAGGCTTTATAAAACTCCACTGCACCAAAGAGATTGCCTTGGTCGGTGAGAGCAAGCGCTGGCATCTTGCAAGATGCCGCCTTCTCTGCAAGCGCTTCGACATCACAAGATGCATCGAGAACGGAGTACTGGGAATGGACATGTAACGCGGCCCATCTCATGTGAGTCCCTAAAGTCGGTTAAGCAGTCGTTGTCTCAGCTTCAGCAGTGTATTTGGGATTACTCTTGATCTTCCAAAGAGGCAAGAGCAAAAGCACGGTAATCGCACCGCAGACTCCTAGGGAGAGGAAAAACCCATACCAGCCCCAGTTCTCTGCGATTTTGGTAATCGGATACCCCGCAGCTGCAGCGCCGAGATAGGCCACCCAACCTGTAAAACCAGAGGCTGTCGCCGCCGATTTTTTGTGAGAGAGCTCAACTGCTGCCATTCCAATGAGCATTTGGGGTCCAAAAATCAAAAATCCTACGGCAAACATCAGCCCATAAGTGAGGAATGTCATCCCTGCGGGGGCAAGGTAGAGCGCTGCAACGGCAAAAATGACACCTAAACTAAATAGGACGTTAATTGGGCCACGTCGCCCTTGAAACACTTTATCGGATGCCCATCCCGCTGCCAGGCTCCCGCAAATCCCTCCCGCTTCAAACCAAAATACACTCGCACTCGCGGCCATAATTGAATACCCCTTAGCCTGCATTAAGAAGAGGGCACCAAAGTCATTGACCGCTTGCCGTATGATGTATACGAAAAAGTAAGAGATTGCAAGCACCCAGATGTACTTATTGCGAAGAACATGTTGAAAGAGGATCTCTTTCACAGAGAGTTCTGTTTCCTCATCCACTCTTTTTGCAGCGTAGTCATTCTTGTATTTTTCGATCGGGGGGAGTCCAAGCGACTGAGGCGTATCGCGCAATCGGTTCATCAAAAAGAGACCGATTCCAATGCACGTAATTCCTGGCAAATACATTGCAAAGCGCCATCCCCATGCTTGGGCACAAAACGCCGCGATGATCGGAATGAGCGCGCCCCCGACGCTGTGAGACGTATTCCAGAATCCCCACCAAGTGCCCCGCTCCTTTTGAGAGTACCAATGTGTTAGCAGCCTCGCACACGGGGGCCATCCCCACCCTTGAAACCACCCATTTAGACCCCAAAAAATCGCAAAAGCGATTACAGAAGAGCTCATTCCGAAGAAGATGTTCCAGACGCCTGTTAAGAGAAGACCCACCCCCATGAAGTAGCGGGGATTCGAGCGATCCGCAAGGATTCCACTTAAAAATTTACTGAGACCATAAGTGATTGCCAGGATGCTACTTAGTATCCCCAAATCGCTGATTTGGAGGCCGAGCTCTTGCATGAGGGCTGGCATGGCGAAGGTAAAACTCTTGCGCGTGAAGTAATAAAAAATATACCCGATGTACATGCCGTAGAAGACACGGAAGCGCCAGTACTTGTAGCGCTTATCGACTTCTTCTCGGTCTTCAATCTCAGGGGCATAAGGTGCAGGCCCCAGAAATTTTAACAGTTTCACGCACAACCGCCTTGTCTCTAAAAAAATTCAAACACTCAGGAAGTTAAAACTAATTGCCACTAATGTCAACCCAAAATCCCCTTTGGATATTGAATTATTTACTTCTATCCCGCTTCTAATTCCTCTGGAGAAGCCCCCGACTGATAGAATTATCGCATATTTCGGTGGATGATTGCAATCTTGATGGATCCACAAGTGCAAATGAATTTTTTATTTGCCTCCCAAATTGTGGCTCGACCGGAATCTAGCGAATCGGTATATTTTTCTCTTTTACTTCAAGGTAGTTCATGGAGCACTCCATCGCAAAAGGCGTCTTCGATATTCTTCCGCTTTCCCTAGATGAGGAGGAAAAGTGGAAAGAGTCACCTCGGTGGCAGTACATCGAAGCCGTCATGAGAGAGACAGCACGGGAATATGGTTTCGGCGAGATACGCACTCCTTTGTTTGAACCCACTTCTCTATTTGTCCGCAGCGTGGGAGAAGCCTCCGATATCGTCTCTAAGGAGATGTATACCTTTTTAGACCGGGGAGAGCGCTCTTTGACCCTGAGACCTGAGGGTACTGCAGCGGTCATGCGCGCCTATATCGAAAAGAAGCTCTACGCGCGGCCTGGGATCCATAAGTTCTTCTATATTGGGCCGATGTTTCGCTATGAGAGACCTCAGAAGGGGCGGTTTCGACAACACCACCAGTTTGGAGCAGAAGCCCTCGGCAATCCTTCACCCGAACAAGATGCCGAATTAATCGACTTTGTGTGCGAACTCTATCGCAGATTCCAATTGAAACATCTTTCTGTCCAGATCAATTCGATTGGGGACATCGCCTCGCGGATGGCATACAGAGAAGCCTTGACCGGATTTCTTGAGCCTCAACTCGCTGCCCTTTCAGCGGAGAGTCAGGTCCGTTTTACGAAAAACATCTTGCGCATTCTCGATTCGAAGGACCCAAATGACCAAGCCCTCTTACAAGGGGCGCCCCAAATCCTCGATTACCTGACCCCCGATGCAAAGCTGCACTTTGAGACCCTTTTGCGCATGCTGGATGCACTGGAAATCTCCTACGTAATCAATCCCAAACTCGTCCGAGGGCTGGATTACTACAACAATACGGTATTTGAGATCACATCGGGTGAGCTCGGGGCTCAAAACTCAGTGGGTGGAGGCGGTCGTTATGACACGCTCTCTGAAACCCTCGGTGGTCCCCCTATCCCCGCAGCGGGATTCTCCATAGGGATGGAGCGACTACTTCAAACCATGCTCGGTCAACAGGCTCCTTTCCCGACCCCTGCACATCCTCTCCTCTTTCTGATTCCAGTAGGCGCAAGAGCGCTCTCCTATGCTGTGCCCTTGATCGCGAAATTGCGCCACGCAAAAATTCCCTGTGAAATCGATCTTAGTCGAAAGAAAATCCAGGCGGGATTGCAGATGGCTAGCCACATTGGCGCAGAGTATGTACTCGTGCTAGGCGATGATGAGCTCGCTTCTCAAAAAGCAGAGCTCAAACACATGGCAACGCGCCAAACACAAACACTCCTCTTAACCGACCTGTTACAAATCCTCAAACAGATACAAGATCATGCTCGATTATAGAAGAACGCATACGTGCGGCCAGCTTCAAGCTGCCCAAATTGGCAATCAGGTAACCCTCTCTGGATGGGTCCATAGGCGCCGAGATCATGGTGGGCTCATCTTCATCGATCTGCGCGACAGGTTCGGTTTGACTCAGCTCCTCTTCGATCCAGCAAAAGTAAGTAAGGAGATGTTTGACCACGCCTCAAAACTGCGCAGCGAGTGGGTCATTTCTGCTAGAGGCAAGGTGATCCCAAGAGCTGAGGGGATGACCAATCCAAAACTTCCCACCGGTGAAATTGAAATTGAAGTTGAAGAGCTTTCGATCCTCTCAACAGCGAAAACCCCTCCCTTTGCGATCACCGACGAGGAGACTGACGTAAATGAAGAATTGAGACTTAAATACCGCTATCTGGACATCCGCAGGGGGGACATTGCGAAAAAACTAGTAACTCGCCACAGCGCAATGCTTTCAACCCGCAATTATATGAGCAAGCAGGGCTTCCTCGAAATTTCCACACCCATTCTCGGCAAGTCGACTCCAGAGGGCGCGCGCGATTACCTCGTTCCCTCACGCGTTTATCCTGGCAACTTTTATGCACTGCCCCAATCTCCCCAGATCTTTAAACAGCTTCTCATGGTCTCGGGAATGGATCGCTATTTCCAGATCGCTCCTTGCTTCCGCGATGAAGATCTAAGGGCTGATAGACAACCTGAGTTCACACAAATCGACCTAGAGATGAGCTTTGGTAAACCTGCAGATCTCATGCTCCTGCTCGAAGGACTTGTCTCTGCGATATTCAAAGAGTGCAATGGGGTAACGATTCCCACACCCTTTCCTCAAATGGCCTACGCCGACTGCATAGAAAAATATGGTACAGATAGACCCGATCTACGCTTTGGAATGCCTTTGGTGCGAATCGACGAGATCGCTAAGAGAAGCAGCTTTACAATTTTGCAAGAACAGCTCCAGGTAGGCGGCTGCGTCAAAGCGCTCTGCGTCAAAGGGGGCGCAGAAATCTCGAGAAAAGAGATCGATGGGTTCACCAGCTTCGTTGCAAAGTTCGGCATTCAAGGACTTGCCTGGATGAAGTATCAGGCTGAAGGGTTGAGCTCAAGCGTGACAAAATTCTTCACGCCAGAGCTCCTTGCAGAGCTTGCAGACCAAATGGGTGCCGCTGAAGGAGACCTCATCTTAATTGCCTCCGCCGCTGAAGACCGGGTCAATCAAGCTCTCGACCACCTGCGCCGAAAAATTGCTAAAGAAAGAGGACTCATCGATCCAGAAGCCCTTAACTTCTTATGGGTGACCGACTTCCCCCTTTTTCGCTGGAATCCCGATGAAGCAAAACTGGAAAGTGAGCACCACCCCTTTACACATCCCCATCAAGATGACCTAGGTCTTCTCGATTCAGAGCCACTAAAAGTCCGTGCCCTCGCTTACGATCTTGTCCTTAACGGATATGAAATCGGCGGAGGGTCGCAGCGTATTCATAGTGGTCCGCTCCAAGAACAGATCTTCCGATCTCTTAAGCTTTCAAAAGAGGAAATTGACGAAAAATTTGGATTCTTTGTCGAAGCGCTCCAATATGGGACTCCTCCTCATCTCGGGTTTGCATTTGGACTCGACCGCATTGTGATGATTCTGACCAAAACAGAAAATATTCGGGACGTCATCGCCTTCCCCAAAACGCAAAAGGCTAGCGACTTAATGATGCAGTGTCCGACTGCTATCCCCTTCAAGCAGCTCGATGAACTCAAAATTCGAGCAGAACCCGTCGAAATCCCCTGGCTATAAACTCAAGGAAATCTTACACTGAAACCACTTCAAGAATCAGTTTGTGACCTGCGTGAAAGCTCCCGCGGTTCGATGATCGCAAACGGATCCATATTTTTAATATTGAACCGTTTGCGATCGATCGAACCCCGGGGCTTTGACGCGGTCAAAAGCCGATTCTTGAAGTGGTTTCAGTATAGAATTCGGTCATTAATGTGAGGCTGTTTATGAACAAAATGATTCTTTCCCCTTTGTTAATTACTCTCGGTGCGCTTTGTGCACTCCATGCAGAAGAGGCTCCCAAGGCGCAGCCTGCCGATATCAGCAGGATCTCTGAAGCGTTTGGCCATGTCATAGGAAAAAATCTCGAAGGGATTGGTGTCAAATTTGATATCGCCCAAGTAATCAAGGGTCTACAGGATGAAGCTGCTGGGAAGAACTCGCCAATGACTGAGATGGAATGCGTCCAAGCAATCTCCGCAGTTCAGGAGAAAATTTTTAAGGAGCAGTGCACTGAAAATCTCCACAAAGCGGAAGTTTTTCTCTCTGAACATGCAAAAGCTAAAGGAGTCGTTTCTCTAGAAGAGGGCAAAGTTCAATATGAGATCCTCTCTGCAGGAAACGGGGATGTCGTTGAATCCCATTTTACCCCTCTCATTCGCTATACGGGCAAACACCTCGATGGAACGGTTTTTGGCGCTTCAAAAGAAGATGAAGCAATTGCTCTTGATGAAGTGATCCCCGGTCTAAAAGCAGGCCTTATTGGAATGAAAGAAGGAGAAAAGAGAACAGTCTACATCCACCCTGATCTCGCCTATGGAACCAATGGATACCTTCCTCCAAACTCTCTACTCACCTTTGAAGTGGAAATTGTAAAGGCCAATGCTCCAAAAGAAGCTGCTGCAGAAACTGCTGCAAAGGGAGCAACGCATTCCCACGAGATCGCCGAGCCAGAGACGATTACCCGCTAGTTTCCAAGAATAAGGGAGTCTCTTAGAGACTCCTTTAGGTATATCTGGACAAGATTTTCTTATATCAAGTAAGATTTAGAGATCTCTGATGGAGGCTTCATGATTAGAAGAGCGGTTCTATTCATTTTTCTGTCTTGTATAGCTATATGTCATGCTGAAGAGCCGGACAAGACTCCCTATAAATATAATCTGTCCGTTTGCGCCGTCTTCAAAAATGAGGCAAAATACCTCAAGGAATGGATCGAATACCATCGCCTAATCGGCGTCGATCACTTCTATCTCTATAACAATCGCAGCACCGATATCTTTTATGTAGTCCTTAATCCCTACATTAGACAGGGGATTGTCACGCTAATTGATTGGCCCGACTATCTAGATAAAGTCGTCGAGCGCTATTCCTTTCTTTGGCCTCTCTGCGTACAGGTACCTGCCTATGAAAACGCGATCAAGTATGCAGCTCTCGGTAAGACCAGATGGCTCGTCTGCATGGACATCGATGAGTATCTCGTTCCAGGAGAGCACTCCTCTCTTACCTCTATCCTAGAAGAGAATGCAGATGCCCCCGGCGTGAAACTGGCAAGCGATTATTACAACGCCGCGCAGGTCAATGTAATCCCCAAGCGAAAACTGCTCATAGAAACCATTGAACGGATCGCAAAACCCCAAACAGAGATTGAGCGCGCAGTGGTGAAGACCATCTTTAAGCCAGAGCTCTGCACCTCATTTACCTGGCCTCCCTACGAGTGCAACTTCAAAGATGGCCAGAAGGCCATTGAACTCCCTAGACGCGAGGTCCGCATTAATCAATACGTCAATAGATATAAAGGTCGCCCCTTTCTTGATAAGCTGGCAGAGAAATTGCATGTAGACAATCGGTCTCTGTCTGATAAGGAGATGCAGACTCTTCTAGATACAGGTTATGAAATTGATGACCAAGAACGCGCCATATATCGCTTCGTTCCCGATTTATGCAAAAAGCTTAAAATCGACACAATAGAGAATAAATAAAGAATTATCCGTTTACTATATTCATTGCAATTGTTATGAAAAAAAACGAGGTGCATATGAATTAGTGCGGTGTATTTTTGAAGCGTATAATCGTTCCTGTTTTAATAAGCCTTCTATTAGTTTCCCTCTTTTCCCCTTTTTCTCATAGGGAAAGGGCGGGCTTGACCCTGCCTGCGCCCATCACCGCTGAAGAACCGAGCTCCGCGCGCGCACTGGGCCCTCCTAGCCTCTTTTTTAACCCCCCTGAGCCCTCTCCAGAAACCCCTCTCCCACCGCCCCCACCTCCCGCCCCCACTGGGGTGAACCTGCCCGTTAAAACTCTATATGGCAGTTACACAGCAGGTCAGGGGATCGGTTATCCCACGGGATATTCGACCTTTGGGACATTCGTCTCTACCTCTACGACGCCAAGACGCGCCTACCCATTTCTAGACCTACGCGGTCACTATCTGAATAATAATACCTGGGCTGCTAATGCGGGGATCGGCGCGCGTTTTATCCTTCCCTCCTCTTGCACTGTGGTCGGGGCAAATGCCTATTACGATTTCCGCCAGAAGGAGCGCGCTAACTATAATCAGGTAGGCTTTGGCGTTGAGCTTATCGGAAAGTGGATCAACCTGCAGATAAATGCCTATATCCCCGTGGGCAAGAGCAATCAGGCGACCAAAAATGTCTATAAGGACTACATCGGTCCTTATCGGGTGACCTGTATCCGGAACGATTTTGCATTCACTAGCAGCAATGCAGAGTTTGGATTCTATCTATTCCAAACATCTGGACTTAGCCTCTATGCAGCTGGAGGGCCCTACTATCTTTCAGGAAAGAATGGGAACAGTGCATTTGGTGCGACTGGAAGGCTTGAGGCCCAATTTAGCGACATTGTCAGCGTCGCCTTTATTACAAGCCACGACCACTTATTTGGCACCCTTTATCAAGGAGAATTCACCCTCACGTTTCCCCTTTACCGTTTTTCGCCGAAAAAAGGCGCCTCCTCATCAGGATGCACCTTGAATAATCGGCAACTGTACCAGAGAGTCCGTCGGAATGAGATCATCCCGACCTCTGTCGAATCTTGTTATTTTTCAAACTTCAAAAATTAAAAAGTAGAGATTATTGAATAAATGAAAGTAAAGTGAAAAGATCGCTAATCAGCACAATTCTTGCCTTCGCCTTGTGCATGTTATATGTAGGCGATACCCCATACCCTCAAAAAAAGGGAAAGGCGACTGCAGAAAGTGCTGATATTAAAAACCTTATACTCGGACAATCCCCTCTAGTTTGGCAGGAAAGAACCCTACATAAAAATGCCGATCCCATCGATACCCATCCCCCTCCACTCGCCACTTCCCCCCTTAAGCGCTTATATGGCGGCTATATGGCAGGCAAGGGAGTCGGCTACCCCACGGGGTATACGACACTCGGCACCTTTTTCTCTACGCCCACAGAATACGGCAAGCGCGCCTATCCCGTTGTAGACCTGCGCGGCCACTACCTGAATAACAACACCTGGGCTGCAAATGCGGGAGTGGGGTATCGATTTATCCTGCCCTCATCCTGCACCATCCTGGGGGCAAACGTATTTTATGACTTCAGACAAAATCCCCATGCGTTTCACAACCAGATTGGCGTTGGACTCGAACTGCTTGGAAAATGGATTAGCCTTCAGGTCAACGGCTATTTTCCTATAGGGAAAAACAACCAGGTCACGAAGATTACCCTGGATGACTATATTGGCAACTACCACCTCACTTGCGAGCTGAACGATTTCGCGTATGCAAGTGGGAATGCAGAGTTCGGCACCTACCTATTCCAAACTTCAGCTATCAGCCTTTACGCAGGAGGGGGGGCCTACTACCTCTCAGGGAAATTTGGAAATAATGCTGTGGGAGTTGCCGGCAGAATCGAAGCGCAGTTTAGCGATATTGTAAGCCTCGCCTTCATCGCTAGCCATGACAAACTGTTTGGGACTCTTTATCAAGGGGAAATCACTCTGACCTTCCCTCTCTACCGCCTTGCAAAGAATCAACGCACATCCGTTTCTGGGTGCGGACTCTCAAGCCGCCAGCTCTACCAAAAAATTCGGCGCAACGAAATTATACCGACATCGGTCCAAGCTTGTTATATTGCAAACTTTTGAGAATAATATGGATATAATAAATAAATAATGATAATTGATGGAATAATGTGACAAGATCGACTATGCACGTACTCATATTTCTATTATTTCACGCTCTGTATGGTAGCGATCCGACACACCCTTATGACCTGTGGAGAGATAGCCTAAAAGCCTCTGCAGATAGCACCAATATTCAAAATCTTATACTTGAGAAAAGTACCACAGAAGCCGACCTATCTGAGAAAGAGTTGATCGATTATCACCCCCCTCCTTCCTCCGCATCGCCTCTCAAACGAGTCTATGCAAGTTACATGGCAGGAGGTGGCGTCGGTTATCCCTGTGGATACACTTCTGTCGGCGCTTTTTTTGCAGGCATGGACTTTCCTACACGCGCCTACCCGATCGTCGATCTGCGCGGGCACTATTTAGATGACAACACTTGGGCTGCCAATGCGGGGATTGGAGCGCGCTTCCTCGTCCCCAATACTTGCGCCCTTATGGGCCTTAACGTTTTCTATGACTACCGAAACAATTCGAGGGGCACATATAACCAGATCGGCGCAGGGATGGAATTTCTATGGAAGTGGCTGGACATCCGAGTCAACGGCTATTTACCGGTTGGTAATACGACACATGTGAAAAATGTGGTGTTCGATGACTACTCTAGTCCCTACTTTATCGACGCCACGCTTACCGACTATGCTTTTACAAGCGCAAATGGACAGATTGGCGCCTATTTTTACCGCAGTAATTGGTTTAGCCTCTATGCAGCAGGAGGGCCCTACTACCTCTCAAGCAAGTTCAAATCCGATCATTTTGGTATATCTGGACGCCTAGAGATGCAATTCACCGATTTTTTCTCGGTTGCCTTCATTACAAGCTACGACCCCATATTCGGAACAAGGTGCCAGGGGGAAGCCGTTCTCTCCTTTCCTCTCTACCGTTTCTCCTCGCAAAAAAGAGCAAAAACTGCTTCTTGCGGCTTTGATAACCGACAGCTCTATGAGAGGGTCCGCCGCAATGAGATCATCCCAACATCGCTAGACGCATGCTTTTTCTATAATTTCTGATTGTCAAAAAAAGACGCTCGCTATAAAATCTTTTACTTGATTCTGCCCTGCACAGAGGTCGCAGACATCACAGCGCACTTTTGCATGTTGTAAAAATGCGCTTTGTGGTCTGTGAACTTAACAAGGTAGCACTATGAAAAAGTTGTTATGTCTTCTCTGTGCGGTCTTTTCCGCAACGCAAATGGTAGCTGTTGGGCCCATCTCTTGGGGTTCTCCCAGCAATATCTCAACCAGCGGCGTGAGCGCATCTGCTCAGCAGGTGGCAATTGATCTCAGCGGCAACGCCGTTGCGGTATGGCTTGAAAATGGATTTGTAAAAGCAAGCACCATCCCTGCAGGCGGCAGCTGGAGCGCTCCTGTTACTCTTTCTGGGGTCACTGCGGGAGCAACCGCTCCACAAGTAGCGATCGATGGAAGCGGTACAGCCACTGCGATCTGGATCGGCAACTCCCAAGTCCAAGTCAGTCAACATCCGCTGGCTGGCAGCTGGTCTTCCGCTACTTCCATCTCCGCAGTAGGCGCTTCTAACCCGACGCTTGCTGTTGACAACAGTGGGAATGTAGTTGCAGCTTGGGCTCTGGGAGGATCCGTCCTGTCCAAAACCAAGCCTGCAGCAGGTAGCTGGCCTTTACTGGGCGATACCCTGTCGATTACAGGCTCATTTCCTACTGTATACGCCAATGAAGGCTATGCTGCACTCGGTTGGCAAGATACTTCTGGGGCCAATCCCCAGGTGATGGTAGCAACAAAGACGATTGAGGGAGTCTGGTCCGTAGGAACAGCCGTTTCTCAATCGGGTATCAATGCTAGTACTCCTGCCATCTCGATTGATGACTTTGGAAATACAGCAGCCATCTGGTTCCGCTATGATGTATCGGGAAATGCCTATTCCAATGTCATCTTGCAATCGTCCTACCTTCCTCTCAACGGAAACTGGTCAACCCCTGTGGATATTTCTGAAGCGAGCTATGTCAATCCAGCCTTGTTGCAAAAAACAATCAGTATAGATGATCTAGGAAACCTATTCGCTTCCTGGAATAGTTCAAAAGATGGAGCTAGCTATGAAGTTTCAGCAAACTTAAAGCCTGTAGGGCAGGATTGGCTCTCTCCAGGGGACATCAACATTCCTAACTTGATGAGCTACACGATGGATAGCGCATCTGATCCCTCGGGGTTTGCTGTTTGCGTATGGCAAAATTATGACCCGCTGACAGGTAACATCGACATTCAGTACACTCAAACTGCTACCAAGTCAAATAACCTTTATTTTGACATCAATGCAAACCTCTCGATTGCAAGTCCTAATACTGGTCCTGTCGTCGCCTGTCAAGGAAATGGGGTGACCACCAATGCCGTAGCGGCATGGCTCTATTTTGATGGGACAAATTTCAATCTTCAAAGCGTATTGGGAACAGGTTCCGTAATTTCCCCTATATCTAATCTTCAAGGATCGCAGACACAGAATAACTATGGTGTTGTTACAGAAATTGACACCAATTTGTCTTGGACTGGAAGCCTTGACCCCCGTGTAGTGGGCTATCGAATCTTCCGCGATGGCGTTTTGATTAACAGTGTCGATGCAAGTACGACCACCTACGTCGACAATAACCGCATCAGTGGGGTTTCAAATACTTATGGTATTGGAGCGCGCGATGTAACAGGATTTGAGAGTACTACAGTGTACATCACAATTCCTTAACCTTCTCAACCCAGGGGTGGAGAGCTTCTCCACCCCTTTTTACAAACAGGTAGCGTCTATGAAATCGATCCTAATTGTTCTCCTCTCCTTTCTTGCTATCCATAGTAGAGCCTCAGCAGGTTATTGGAATCTGCCTGCAGTTCCTCTTTCCTCTTCAGGTGTCTCCGCAGAAGATCAGACAGCCGCCATTGATCTACAAGGCAATGTGATTGCCGCCTGGGTCGAAAATGGTGTTGTGATGACCACTTCCTGCCCTTTTGGGGGTTCTTGGAATCTGCCCGCTTCTTCTCTTTCAGGTAGCGGAGCCTCTCTTCCTCGCCTAGGCGTAGACAGCTCTGGGAACATTTATGCAATCTGGCTCGAAAATGGAGTAGTAAAAGCCAGCTCGCTCCCCTTTGGAGGATCTTGGGATGCCCCTAGCACACTATCTACTTCTGGGGCAACCTCTCCACAAATTGCTGTCGATGCAGATGGCAATTGCGTTGCCACTTGGGTCATTAGCGGAACTGTCCAGTCGGCTACTAAGCTGAGCGCTGGCAGCTGGCCCGTAACTCCCGTTGCTCTTTCTGTAGCTGGCGCGTCAGCTCCTCAAGTAGCTATAGGAAATGGGACCTCCTATGCAGTATGGATCCAAACCGTAAGTTCTATTCCCACCGTTTATTTCTCCTCTGCAACACTTGGCGGCAGCTGGAGCACAGCCGCTCCAATTTCAACAAATGGAACCTTATGCAACTCTCCGCAGCTTGCTGCCGATGCCAGCGGTAACGTCTTTGCCAACTGGTTCACTTACGCAACTGATGGCACCTACTATAACAATGTCTCTGTCGAGGCTGCGCGCTGCCCATTTGGCGGCAGCTGGGATACGCCCATAACCATTTCCGATCCTGGACTGCAAAACCCCGCTCTCTTGGACCTCTCTCTTTTTGTCGACATGTATGGCAATGCCGTTTCCTTGTGGACGAACTCTCAGTTGGGGAATATGATTGCCGTATTTGGTTCTGTTTGTACAGTAGGGGGGCATTGGACGGATTCAGGTCAGCTCATGCTCTACAATCCCTATACTTACGCCTCTGATGTTGGCATGGTTCCGCATGGATATGCCGTCGCGGTATGGCAGGAATATGATGCATCCACAGATACGCTGAGCATCCAGTGTTCTGGCTCCCCATCGACAGGCCCCAATCTTCGCTGGACACCCCCCATCTCTATTTCGACAGGAAGTCGCAATACAAACCCCTATGTGTCATGTAATGGCTCTAATTCCTGTAGCTGCGTAGCTGTGTGGCAAAGTTATGATGGGGCCAATAATATTATCCAGGGCCTCATAGGAACCGGGGATGCCATCACACCACCTCTTAACCCCAGCGGCGTTCAACAAACCAATAACATGCAAGTCTTCTCGGAACTCTATAATGTGGTGAGTTGGGAGCCTACCCTTTCCCCTCTGGCAAGCAAGTACCGTATCTATCGAAACGGAAGCCTGATCTACACGACAGTAGACCTTACCGAGTTGCAGTATATCGACGATAACCGTACTGCGGGGGTTTCAGATACCTACGAAATTTCCGCTTACTCTCAAACGGGGTTTGAAAGCACAAAGGTCAGTGTAACAATTCCCTAGTGCTTGATTTATTGGGGGACTCTTCGTTATGACTGGAAATTATGCGTCTGTTTAAGATGTCCCTCTCGTTCCAAATGGCCGTGGCGACCCTTCTTGGGATCCTCTGCGGCCTATTTTTTGGAGATCTCTGCGAGATCTTCTCCCCCTATGCCTCTGCTTACATCATGCTACTTAAAGTGACTGCAGTGCCCTACCTAATTGGCGCAATCATGCACGGGGTTGGGCAGCTCGGGATATGGCAATCCAAACAGATCCTTAAAAAAGGTGTTTTCTTCATCGCCCTCGCATGGACGCTGAACATTCTGATCATCTACATGGTGACCTTTCTTTTCCCCAAGCCACAATCGACCCAGCTTGGAGGCTACACTTCAGGAGAGATCCCCGAGCTCAATTTCGCCGATCTATTGATCCCCGATAACATCTTCTACGACCTCGCCAATAACATCATCCCCGCCATCGTGATTTTCTCCCTCCTCATTGGAATTGCCCTCATGCATCTCAAAGACAAACAGGTCATGATGGGGGGTCTCCGCAATCTCGTCGATGTGCTCACACGCATTACAGGATGGATTGCCCGGATCACCCCTTTTGGGACTTTTTTGATCATCGCCAATCAAGTAGGAACCGTTCAGCTTAGCACCTTCAAGCAAGTCAGCACCTACATCCTTCTCTACATGATCGGCACAGCGATTCTCATTTTTTGGATCTTTCCCCGCCTAATCCACATGTTGACGCAGATCCCGGCATCCAGATGGCTCAAAGAATTATCTCCCATTCTGCTCCTTGCCTACACGACAAATGTGGTCATCGTCTGTCTCCCCTATATCATCGAACTCCTCAAAAAAGAGACCCACCTACTCGATCCAGGCGACGACAAGGCGCAAAGCCAGATCGAGGGAACGGTATCTGTCGTCTTCAATCTCCCCCTTGGATCTCTTTTCATTACAGTGTTTATCTTTTTTGTTTCTCTCCTCTATAACCTACCCCTTGCCTTTTCCTCACAAGTCGAGCTATTTGTCACCACTTTTCTGACAAGCCTGGGCGCTGTAGGCCTTGGCTCGTGGATTAATAGTCTGAATTTTATTCTCGACTCCCTTGGACTCCCGATTGAATCCATTAATCTCTATCTGACCACTCTTCCCTTTACTGCGGGATTTCAATCCATGGTTTCCCTCATCGAGATCTCTTCCCTCTCTCTACTCATTACCCTTGCCTGCCGCGGTCTGCTAAAGATCCGTGCCGGCCACATTCTCCGCCAAAGCCTATTGACAATCGTTCCCGTCCTCCTTCTGTGCATTGGCATCCGATTCTTCAACCCTTTCCCCGAAATCAAAAACGAAAAACGCAGTATTTACGAGCTGAGCATTTCCTCGACAATACCCGTTAAAATCTACAAAACTCCCCCATCCCCTTCTGCCCCCCTAGATGATTCCTTTGAACAAATCCTCTCTTCCAAAGTGCTCCGCGTAGGGTATCATATCGATACGGCCCCCTTTTGTTTTTTAAACGTCGATAACCACGTCGTCGGATACGATATCGCATTTGCCTACGAACTCGCTTACGATCTGGGATGCAAACTCGAACTGGTCCCTCTCAGTTACCAAGATATCGGGGGAGAGCTTGCTCAAGGAAAGTATGATATTGCCATGTCTTCTGTCACTATTAATGAACAGCGCCTGAAAACAGCCGTTTTCTCCCAGCCCTACCTTACACCCCGCATGGTCCTAGTCGTCCCTGAAGCGATGCGCAAATACTATGTCGATGTTGAAAAAATACGCGCGAATCCCAAGACGAGGATCGCCGTTCTCAAAGGCTCTGCCTATGAGGCTATTGCTAAGGAGTACTTCCCACAAAAAGAGATTCTCTTGCTGGAGAGTTATTTAGATTTTGATACCAGTGACCCCTGCTGTGCACTTCTTTGGGAGGAGCAAGAAGCGATTGCTTGGACTTTGTGCAACCGAGGCTATCGCGTCGTTTTCCCAAAACCCACTTTAGGAATCGATAGTCTTGGCTACGCCATTCGTCCCGGAAACTCTCGGTTCCTCAATTACTTAAATGACTGGCTACAACTGAAAAAGACTCAAGGGTTCACCCAAAAGCAGCAGGAACTGTGGATCTATGGAAAAACGGAAATCGCGGCTCCCTACGAGCCGCGCTGGTCCATTGTGCGGGATGTCTTACATTGGATCGACTAAGAGTGGGATTAATATACTAGTTGCGATATTGACCCCAAAAAACGGAATTGAAAATTGGCTCAAAAGAACCCGAAAATCGACAGAAGCTAATTCCGCAGACATTCTCTAAGTGCTTTGAATGAATTCCTTGATAGCTCCGGCATCGCGTAGACCCACAAGTCTTCCCACTTCTTTGCCCGCCTTAAATAGGATTAATGTAGGGATAGAGGTGACCTGGAACTCTGCAGCGACCTTTTGAGAGGAATCGATATCCACCTTAGCAATAATCGCTTCTCCCTTCACTTCTGCAGCGACTTTTTCAAGCACAGGGGTCATCATCCGGCAAGGGCCACACCAATCGGCATAGAAATCGACCAAAACGGTCCCCTTTTCGATCTCCTTTTCAAATGCATCTTCAGCAATCACTTTAATCTGTTCGCTCATAGGTCCCTACTGGTAAAGTTGAAAACTCGATTTTAGGAGAGGTTCCCTTTTTTTAGCTAGTCTCAAAAAAGCAGCTCTGGGTATACTCTCACGCACCTTTCTGCGGCCATGGCGGAATTGGTAGACGCGCTAGATTCAGGTTCTAGTCGGGGCAACTCGGTGGATGTTCGAGTCATCTTGGCCGCACAACTTCTCTCTCATACTGCTTGCGCAGCGCTTCAATGGACCTGCCAATCTCATCCGTTAGGGCTTTTTGCCCCTCCTTTTTTCCCAGGTGCGCATAACTGGACCACAGAATCGGCTGACCAAAGACACAAGCCGTCTTTCCAAACCACTTGGGGAACTTGCGCTTGCGATTCCACACCGCATAGGTTCCATGAATATAAGCCGGGATGACGGCGGCTTCTGCGCGTGACACCAACAGGGAGATGCCCGACTTAAGAACAGAGAGTTCATCCGTTTCCGATCGTCTTCCCTCTGGGAACAAAATAATTTTTTTCCCTTCGCTCAAAAGACTCCCTATCAACTTAAAAACCCCAATATCCCCGGCATCCCCACTTACAGGATGGGCATTGAGTTTACGGATTAGCCCCCCAAAAAACCGGTTTTTAAACAGACTTTCTCGCGCAAGAAAATGGACCTCTTGAGGCCAAGAGATGGCTAGAGCCGGGGGATCCAAGTAAGAGGTGTGATTAGCGGCAATAATTGCCGCTCCTTCGTAATAGTTATCCGTCCCATAGATCTTATGCCGGTGAAAGATCTTAAAATAGCACCAGGCCAGAAACAGAATAATCCGGTAGAGCCATGTCATTGGCAGGTGTCGGATCCAAGCGGGATTCATCTTTGAGCATTTCATCATTGGCGTTTGCTGGATAAGGTTACGATGTGATCCACTACTTGGTCAATCGAAAGGGAGGAGGTGTCGATCACAAACGCCCCTTCAGGACAGCGAAGCGGTGCAACCTCTCTTGAAGAATCATAAGTATCTCTGCGGATCAGCTCATCACGCATCTTCTGCGGATCCCATCCTTTCGCCTCTTCTGGATTCTTTTCGAGAAGCTCGGCAAGGCGCCTTTCCGCACGGATCCTTGGATCTGCATCCAAAAAAATCTTCACCTCTGCATCAGGAAAGACGACGGAGCCGAGATCCCTTCCTTCAAAGACCACATTGTGCGCCTTGCCAAAGCGGTGTTGAACACCCAATAGCGCTGAGCGCACTAAAGCGAGCGCAGACACCTCTGAAACCTTGGAGGTAATTAAAGACGAGCGAATGACCTCAGTCACCTCCTCTTTACCCACAAAATACCGTTTTCTTCCCCCCTCATCCCGAATCTCAAAAGCAAACTCCTTTAAGAGACGATCAATCCCCGCATCGTCCTGCACCGCCACATGATTCTCTATGACAAACCACGTAAAGGCCCGGTACATTGCCCCTGTGTCAAAATAGATAAACCCCAGCCGCTCCGCCACACGTCTAGCCACTGTCGTTTTTCCGGTGCCCGAAGGGCCATCGATCGTAATAATCATTTGATTTAATGCATTCGGATGAAGAAGTAGACGATAGGGGTCGTAAATAAGAGAGCATCGACGGTATCTAAAACTCCACCAAGGCCGGGCAGGCGATTGCTGTCTTTGACATCTGCATCCCGTTTGAGGAGGGATTCAGCGAGGTCACCGATTTGTCCTGCAACTCCAATCAGCATCCCAAGACCTACCGATTCAATGAGAGAAAGTCCAAACCCCTTACCAAAAAAGAGCTTACCAAAGTACTGCATCGCAATACTCGAGCAGGTTGCGCAGATGAAACCGGCGATCGCTCCCTCCACCGTCTTTTTTGGGCTAAGCGTAGGGCAGAGCCTGGTTTTCCCCCATAACCTCCCCACAAAATAGGCACCTACATCCGTCATCTTCGTGACAAAAATGAGGTAGAAAAGCCACCACCTCCCCTCCTGGGGAGCTCCTTCATAGGCAACAGGGTACAAGATGCCCAGAGTAAGACTCAAAGGAACCGCAACATAAGCTAAGCCAAAAAACTCCACAGCCACGGTCGCAATCGCATCGAATGTTTCCCGAAAATGGTAGATGAAAAACAGAATCATCGATCCTGCAAGAACAAGAATCGGCAACTGGGGAAAATGGGAGAGCGCCAAGGAGACATAAAAGGCAACCACCACACCCACAGCTCCCGCACACATCAGCCAAACACAAGGGCGAAGCCCCTTTTCAATCGCCAGCTGCGCGTATTCCCAGACCCCAACCGCCGCAAAACCGGCTGCAGCGATGATCAAAAGATAACTCACGATGGGATGCGTAGAAAATGCGATCAGTCCCGCCATCAAAAGACCTAGAATCAAAGAAACAACCAACCTACGGTGAAAATCCGCCAACTGTTTAAGTTTCATCCCGCTCCAAATCTCCTTTCACGCTGCTGATAATCCAGCATGGCTTTTAACAATTCCATCTCATCAAAATCGGGCCATAGAACATCTGTGTGATAAAATTCGCTGTAGGAGAGTTGCCATAATAGAAAGTTACTCAGTCTTCTCTCTCCGCTCGGGCGGATGAGGATTTCTGGATCGGGCCACGGAGCGGAGTCGAGGTATCGGCCGATCCTCTGCTCTGTGATCTCCTCTTTTTTCAAACGTCCCTTCTCTACGTCCTCTACAAGCGCAACAAATGCTCTGCGAATGTCATCTCGGCCACCATAATTCATCGCCAAAACCAAATCAATCTTTTTGCAATCTGCGGTAAGAGATTTCGTTTTCTCCAGCTCATCGAGAACCGCCCGAGGAAACCGCTGGATATCCCCGATTGTCTGCAAGCGCACCCCATCCGCGAGCATTTGCTCTCGCAGATCGATTAGGTAGTAGCGCATCACTTCCATGAGCTCATCGACTTCCTCTTTCGGCCGCATCCAGTTTTCCGTTGAAAACGCATAAACGGTCAGCACCTGGATTCCCAGCTCAGATGCCGCGCGCACAATATGCTTAAGGGTCTCGGCCCCCTTCCAATGCCCAAATAGCGGCAGTAGTCCTCGCTCCCTTGCCCAGCGCCGATTCCCGTCCATGATGATTGCCACATGCCTCGGCATGCGATTCCGATCTAACAAAGCCAGTTCCTCAGAGCCATAGCAAGAAGTCACTGTCATGAAAAAAAGTCTCGCAAGAAAAGGGTCTTCTCTCGGTCTGGTCCCAAAGACAGGATGCTAATTGGCACCCCGATTAACTCGGCAATGCGCGCCACATACTCTGCAGCCTCCTTAGGAAGCTCCTTCATAGAAGCTAACCCCGACGTCGAGCTCTGCCAACCCGGCAATGTCTCATAGATCGGAACCACGCGCGCCAAATCTTCTGTTACAGGAGGTGGCGCAGAAAGCACTCGATCATCCAACTGATATCCAGTGCAAATTTTGATCTCTTTAAGACCATCCAACACGTCGAGCTTTGTCAGCGCAAATGAGTCCATGCCATTCAATCTTGCTGCATAGCGCACAAGACAAGCATCGAACCAACCCATGCGGCGTACCCTTCCCGTCGTCGTGCCAATTTCTCGAGCTGTATGAGCATCCATAAAAAGAGCCTGCTCCTTAGCATCTAGAGCAGTAGGCAAAGGACCACCGCCCACGCGCGTCGTATAAGCCTTCACAATCCCCAAGGTATGATCCACTCGACTAGGGCCAGCGCCGGCACCGCAGCTAATTCCCGATGAGATCGTGCTCGAAGAAGTCACATAGGGATAGGTCCCAAATACCGTATCCAATAAGGTGCCATGAGCCCCCTCAAACAGCACCTTATCTCCTCTTTCGAGAGCCTCCGCCACCAGCGTTTCGACATCTCCCACATAAGGAGCCAAGAGTCTTCCATACTCCTTATATTCCCTTAAGACCTCTTCCACATCGATCGCTTCCTGGGAAAATAACTTTTCAAGCTCGAGATTTTTCAGCCCCACTACAAAGCGGAGTCTCTTTTCCAACAGAGCAGGACAGGTGAGTTCGCACATCCTTATCCCTATTCGATTGACCCTGTCAGCGTAGCAAGGGCCGATGCCTCTTCCTGTCGTCCCAATTGCCGCTTCTCCCTTTTGTCCCTCATAGAGTTTATCAAGGAGCCGATGGTAGGGAAAGATGACGTGCGCATAAGGAGAAATTTGCACTCTTCCCCCCACAGAAACCCCCTGTGATTCCAGACGCTTAATCTCTTCAAGCAACACCCCTGGATCGATGACTGTCCCGCCCCCGATAACACAGCGGGTGTGGGGGTAAAGAATGCCCGAAGGGATCAGATGAAAGCGGTATTCCTTGCCCTTGGCCACAATCGTATGACCTGCATTGTTGCCCCCTTGAGAGCGAACGATCAGATCTGCCCGTTCCGCGAGCAGGTCGATGACCTTCCCTTTTCCCTCATCGCCCCACTGGGCACCCACAATGATCACACCAGGCATACGTTACCCCTCAACAAAAACGAAAAAGGATACCCTAACATCGATTTCAGAGCCAGCCCTTAAACCTCCTCATTAAAAAATTTTCTTGCTTGTGTTGGTTGGGCAAGAGTTGGAGGCGGTTTTTGGTTTTTTTGTTAATTGGGTAAGGGTTTCAGATCCGTTTCCATAGATCTGTCGGGCGGTATGTCCTTCGGCATACCCCCTGCGACCCCCTTGAGTCTCATCTCACTGCGCCAAATCGCGTCCTCGTCGGGGGGTAGTATCGAATACAACTCCCCCACGCCAGCTCCAATTGACCCTCCTGATGCCGCTAGGCTTCGGAAATTTCAGACTATCTATTGCGGCATCGGAGGGTCAACCGGAGCTAGCTCTCCTGCGGGTGCGATTTTG
>JAFEGI010000023.1 GCA_018240135.1 Verrucomicrobiota bacterium | reverse complement strand
CGCCTCCAGGAAGGACGTGACCGCCAAATGCTATAGCGGCTACATCAGCTGTAAGAGGAAGCTGCTGTAAAAGCAGAAAGAGGGCAAGAAGCGGATGAAGGAGATCGGGAAGGTGAACATCCCCCAATCCGCCTTCATGGACGTCCTTAAGTCAGGAGATTAATTGATATACGCGCAGAAGAAAGGTGCAGCCCATTTTTTTGCGGTATATTCTATGGCTTTCAAGAAGACCAAAAAATGGCGACAGAAGCCGCTCTAGCTCTTTTTCGCTCCACTTGGAAAAATGCCGGAATTTTCCCGTCTCTGTCGGATCTTCTAACCCCTCCTGATCTCCTTCAATGAAAGTCACAAAAAACAGCCCGCTTGGCTTGAGAACATTTGCGATTTTTTCCACCTGTGCCGGCAACTCCCTTTTCGGCACATGAATGAGCGAAGAGATAGCGATCACGCTGTCGTAAAGCGTATCGGGTTGATATGCCTGAATTGTAACGGGAAGCACATGAAGACCTCTTTCAACAGCTTTTGCTGCAGGCTTCTCTGCGGGTTCTAAGCAGGTGACCTGGCAACCAAGCTGTGTTAACCAGGCGGCCAAGACCCCTGGCCCGGAACCTATTTCCAAGACCTCTTTGCCGGCTCCATATTTTTGAAGGAGGCCGGGGAGGATTTCTTCAAAAGGGATCTTCTCTAGAGAATCGCCAAAGCAATTATAAAATTCCCGATTGGCCTTGTCTATATCGCTCATATACTAAGCATTATAGGAAGTAGAGGTCACATTCCCTCCGGTTCCCGTCCAGTTCGTGTGGAAAAATTTTCCACGCGGCTCATCGACGCGCTCATAGGTGTGCGCGCCGAAAAAGTCGCGTTGCGCCTGGATCAAATTCGCAGAGAGGTGCCCCGTGCGATACCCATCGAAGAAAGCAAGACCCGTCGTGAAGCAGGGAGCTGGGACACCCAGTTCTGCAGCTTTGGATACCACGTGGCGCCATCCCTTCTCAGCTCCAAGGATCGCTTTACGGAAAAACTCATCGAAGAGCAGGCTGGGAAGATCCGCTCTTTGATCGTAAGCCTTTTTGATATCGTTTAGGAAACGGCTTCGGATGATACATCCGGCGCGCCAAATCAGCGCAATCTGCCCGTAATTGAGCTTCCAATGCATCTCGTCTGCAGCAGCGCGCATCAGCATAAACCCTTGGGCGTAGCTGATGATCTTAGATGCATAGAGAGCCTGGCGGACCGATTCGATAAATGCCTTTTTGTCCTCTTTGAAAACGATCGGAGCTCTGGGGTAGAGCTTTTCTGCCTGGAGGCGCTCCTCCTTCAAGGAAGAAAGGCATCTAGCAAACACCGACTCGGCGATGAGAGTCACTGGAATACCCAGATCGAGAGCACTGATTCCGGTCCACTTGCCCGTCCCCTTTTGCCCTGCTACATCGAGAATTTTGTCGAGAAGGGGCTTGCCATCTGTGTCGCTATGGGAAAAGATCTGCGCCGTGATTTCGATCAGGAAGCTATTTAAACTCCCCTTGTTCCACTCCTCGAAGATCGCATGCATCTCAGGGACAGAGCAGCCCGCCACGTGTTTTAAAAGAAAATAGGCCTCTGAGATAAGCTGCATGTCGCCGTATTCAATCCCGTTGTGCACCATCTTGACGTAGTGGCCAGAGCCCCCTTCGCCGATCCATTCACAACACGACCTACCATCCTCTTCCGCTTTGGCGGCAATCGCTTGAAAGATCGGTTGGATCGCAGGCCATGCATCTGGGTTGCCGCCGGGCATGATCGAAGGCCCGTGACGGGCTCCCTCTTCTCCCCCCGAAACACCCGCACCGACGTAGAGGATTCCTTTTTCTTTCAGCTCCTTCACGCGCCGCTCCGAGTCGGGGTAGTGGCTATTGCCCCCATCGATGATAATGTCCCCTTTTTCCATAAAGGGGAGGCACTCCTCGATGAGCGCATCGACGGCTGAGCCCGCCTTTACCATGAGCATCACCTTGCGCGGGCGCTTCAGCACCTTAAAAAATTCTTCCAAAGAGCGCGCACCGATGACGCGCGTATTCTTGGCGGGCCCTGCGAGAAAATCATCGACCTTGGAGACGGTGCGATTAAAGGCTGCGACGGTGAACCCGCGGTCGTTCATATTGAGCACCAAATTCTGCCCCATTACCGCGAGGCCAATTAACCCGATATCCGCTTGTCCCATTCTCAAACTCCCTATCTTTTAATCTCTGATTCGATTATACTTTCCGCTCATGTCCTCGTAGCTCAGGTGGATAGAGCGGTCGCCTCCTAAGCGGCAGGTCGCGCGTTCAACTCGCGCCGAGGACGCATTTCACGTTTTCATATACTTGTCGATTCCCTGGGCAATTCCGGCAGCAAGTCGATCGAGGTACCCTTTATCCCGGAGCTTCGCGCGCTCTTCCGAATTGGTGATAAATCCCCCCTCTACGAGCACTGAGGGCATTTGGGTCTCTCGGATCACATGAAAATTTCCCTGTTTGACTCCTCTGGAGTGGGCATCTGTCTCATCAATTACTCGGTACAAGATGCAGTCCGCAAGCCGCTTTGAAGCCCTTGTTCTCCACGCCTCCTTTGAGTTGTAAAAGAAAACTTCAATCCCGTGGGCAGCAGTACTTGGAGAGGAGTTGAAGTGGACGCTAACAAATAGCGAGCCCTTAGTCTTATTCGCAATGGCTACACGCCTTTGCAAGGGCAGGTATACATCGCGGCTGCGCGTCATCAGGACCCGGTAACCGAGCTCTTCGAGGTGTTTCTTGGTCAAAATGGCCGTCTGTAGAGTGGCTTTCTTCTCGAGAAAGGACTGGATCTTAGCGCCGTGGTCATCTCCTCCATGCCCTGCATCGAGTACAATGAGAGGTTTAGTCAGACCCGGGCTGGATTCCCCCATGGGATCGTAACAACCCTGCATACTGCGCGAGGGAGCTCTTCGAGGGGCCGCCAATAGGCCAGCGCTCGTCCACACGCATAAAAACAGACAGAAAACGCGCAGACAGCGCATGGCAACTCTCTCCAATGACTTGGACTAAATTTAGTGCGCCCCTCCATTAGAGTCAAGCTTGACAATTTTCAAATTTCCGTTGGAGAATCACATGCCAGAATACTACTGCCAGAAATGCAAGCAAGAAATGCCCGATTAAAACTTGTTGGCATAGGAGTCCTATGCGTAACTATCATCGGATTGTACCTGTTACGATCTCGTGAGTCGATCGCTTCCTCCGCTCTAAAACAAATGAGTTCCGAAGAGAGGTGGTCTTTAGATTATTTGTTTCGTGAAATTTTACTTCGTCAGGAAGGCTCATATGTTTTGTATGGCCATAAGCCTGTCGCTTGGGGGGGGATTTGCCTCGCCCGAACGATATCGGTCAAATCTATTCTTTTGGCGCTCCTTTCAGCGCTCCTCGCTACTTAAAAAAGGCTATGAAACATGGTGCAGATACCGACACCTTTTCCCTTTGGCAAAATATGATCTGATCTTTTACGAAGACAGAGAGATTGGAAGGGCCCTTCGAAGACAAGGGTAAATGGGCTTTTGCAAAACTCCCCAGTTTTGTATACGATCCTAATCATTCTGAAACACTCAGGCTGTATCAAGAGTACTCCAAGCAGAGAAAAGACATAACCAAAACTTACCAAAAGGGCAGCTTTTTGGAAGTAACACTTGCCAAACTCACCGAACCCGATTGAATGCAGATTTGGCGACCAAATTCCCTTGCAATTCTGGAGCATTGGGGGGCATGACGCTTTTTCTATGCTAAGATTGATATTTATCTGGGTACAAATTTTATTAGTTTAGGCTTATAAGAAATAATAGATTTTTAAAAAGATGTTACTAACCGCTACTAATTTGACTTCCTGAATAAATTTCGCGAAACATTTCATCAATAATACCAGCATTTGTCACGAATTGCAAAAACTGTTCATAGAGCGATTCAACATCTATGTTAAATGTGGGAGGGGTGCCAACCACATAATAACGCTCTAATTGATCACGAAAACCGTCATCGAGAACCTCCTTAAATGAAACTATACTAGTCCTCTCAGGACCACCTTCAACAGTATCGTTCTTGAAAGTCAACTTCGCTTGAAGAGGGGAAACCCAAATTGTTCTACTGCCACGGCCCGTCTTTTCTCCTTCAAGGTAATAAGCGGAGATAGGAAAGGCAGGATTCTCAGGCGGATTAAACGGGGCTTCCATGATGAAATGTTTCGTTATAATATCATCCGCGTTAGCAATATTAGTGCAATATTCCCATTCTTCATCACGGTCTATTTGGGAGATTGGAATTTGAGAGCCTCGGTCGGCAGCAGTGAATGTTTTACCGTGAATGGTAACTGATCCATCAAATGGAATCGGGAAAATACGGTAATCTGGGTGGCTTCTTGGATCAAGAAGCAGATATCCATCTGTGCACTCAACAATTACAGTCGCATGCTCGAAAGCCGCCTTCCCTTTTTTTCGTTGTGCAGCATACATTCCTTCAATTCCATGCTGATTAGATAACTGTTTCAATAATGCATGGCTCATCCCAATGCAAGTCGATCCTGTTTCTTCTTCATCTCTAGAATCAATCCTAGTTTCCAGAAGGCTTCTTCCATATAAAATTTGTTCTACAGTTTTATTGAATGGCTGTAAGCTATTGTAACTGATATCGTTGATAGTCCTCTTGATAGTCTCTCTCACTGTACAAGATTCGCCCTCGCGGACTCCATCGAGTAGATCTGCCATAGTTCCCGGAAATCGCTCTGGCAAACCAGGGCCGTTTTGCGGAGATGGAATCGCTCCTGCTAAAATTAATGCTCTCACCGTTACAGCACTCAACCGGCAATCGGCCATTTGCGTTTTAAAAGATCTCTCCATGAAAAGATTTTGCATCTTTTCCATATGAGCGCGCGCTTGCACATGGAAAGACTGTGGCGGCGTGTAGACAGCAAAAGCTGTTGATTTAACAGGATCTGCAAAAGTCGTCATAATCTATATGCTCCAACGGCTTATTAATTATTATTTTTAAACAAAAAAGAAGCATTAATATATATTATTATAACACATTTCGAAGCTTAATTGCAAATATAATAATTTTAAATTTAATACCTCAAATTACTGATTGCCAATTGGATACAATCTACAGGGATTAAATTTAATGCTCTTAAAATAGCATGTCTATATATACGCTTAAAATGCTAATTTACAGAATATTATCAAAGAGATTCAAGGAACAGATCTGCATCTTTCTGGCCCTGAAGATAAGAAAATCGATCGGTCTTTCTTTTATCCCTCAGGCGCTTGATGAAGACTTCGTTCAGCACATTCCCATCTTCTTCAGTGCAGATTTGGCGACGAGACGGTCGTCGAAAAGGAGCGTTTCCTGCGAGAAGATTTGGTAGGTCTCGTGTCCCTTGCCCGCAATGAGGACGATGTCCTTGTCCGTAGCGAGTTCAATCGCCTTGTGGATCGCCTCCTCCCTATCGGGAATCACGAGAATATGACCGGGGTTTTTAAAGCCTGTGAGGATCTGCCGGATGATCGCATTGGGATCTTCGCGGCGCGGGTTGTCTGTGGTTACGATCGTCAGATCGGAGTAGGTCTCTGCAACTGCTGCCATCTGTGGGCGCTTAAAACTGTCGCGGTCGCCGCCACAGCCAAAGACGGTAATCACCCGTCCTGTCTTGACTTCGCTCAGGGCCTCTAACACATTTTTTAGCGCGTCTGCTTTGTGGGCGTAATCGACGAAAAGCTGCAGACCCCGTTCATTGGGAATGCGCTCAAGCCGTCCTGGCACATGGGAAAAGGTGCTGAGCGCGCGGAGAATCTCTTCGAGAGCAAAACCCTTGGCAAGGCCAACGGCTGCTGCTGCGAGGAGGTTGTACAGATTAAATCGCCCAATGAGTGGCGATGTGAACGGGCAGCTTTTTTTCTGGTAGTGGATCGTGGAGGTGATCCCCTCTGGGGAAAGGGAAACATCTGTCGCGTAGAGATCACAGGGAGTATCGATTCCATAGGAGAGGGGAATGCCTCTGGAATTTTGGAGCATTTGAGAGGCGTAAGGAGAATCGGCGTTAACGATTGCAGCGCTATGCGATGAAAGAGAGGAGAAGAGCAGCGCTTTGGCGGCTGCGTAGCTTTCCATCGTGGGGTGGTAGTCGAGGTGTTCGGGCGTGAGATTGGTGAATACCCCCGCATCAAAGGCCATCCCAGAGACTCTTCCCTGATCCAGACCAATCGAGGAGACTTCCATCACACAACTAGTACACCCTGCTGCAATCATCTCATGCATTAGCTTAAAGCTCGTCGAGATATCGGGAGTGGTATGACTTGCAGGGTAGATGTGCTCTCCGGCACGCCACTCTACCGTCCCAAGGAGTCCACACCGCTCTCCCAGTGTTTCAAAGAGGTGATGGATCAGAAATGCCGTTGTCGTCTTCCCACTTGTCCCTGTGACGCCAATGAGAAAGAGCTGCTCGTCGGGGCGTTTGTAGAACTCTTTGGCGAGGATCGATTCAAGACGCGTGACATCGGGATGGATCACCTGAACGACGCGGGAGAGAAAGGGGTCGTAAAGATCGGTGAGGATGGCAACAGCGCCCGCTCCGATTGCATCGGGGATATAACGGGCTCCTTCTTGGGTCCTCCCTTTTTTGGCGATGAAGAGATTTCCCGGTGCCACTTGTTTGGAATTGGAACTGATGCCTGTAATCTCTACATCTTTGTTCCCTTTGATTTTGTACCCTGTGCAGTGTTTGAGCAGTTTTTTTAGAGGGATCTTCACTTCAGCTGTTCCATTTTTGGTAGATTTCTTTGAGCTGTTTTACCTCGTTGAGCCAATCCGCTTTTTTCTCATCCCGTCTTGGATCTCCTACTGGATAGCCATAGGGATCATCGGGTTCTACCCCGAGATATTCGAGAGTTTTGAGGCCGATTTCCCGGAAGGCAGGGGCACAGCAAGTGCCTCCAAATTGCATTCTACCCACTCCAGGAGTGTATTTAAACTCTGGATTATCGACTGCGACAAGGAGAACAAAGCGGGCCTCTTCTGCCGGAGCAAATCCGATAAAGGTGGAAATGTGATCCTTCTTGGAGTAGGTTCCCCCTATGATTTTCTCCGTTGTGGCGGTTTTCCCCACTTCTGTGTATCCATGGATATCCCCTTTAGAAGCCGACCCACCGGGCTTGGTTACAAACTTCATCGAACGGACGACCTCTTTAACAATCTCTGCATCTAAAAGTCTCTTTCTCTCTTTTGGCAGGGTGTTATCGAGCAGCACTTCCGCCTCCCCATCCCGTTTTTGGCGAATCACTTTTCGAACAAGAGTGGGCTTCACATCATAGCCCCCATTGGCAAGGATGGCATAGGCGCGGAGCATCTGGACGCTGCTGACCAAAATATTGTGTCCAAAAGCGATCGAATAAGGGGTTGCTTTCGACCACTCAAGAGTTCCATTCGGGTGCAGTTTACCCGGTGTCGGCAAAAGGGCTGGACTCTCTGAAGGAAGTTCGATCCCCGTCTTGACGCCAAATCCCCAAATCTCCTGAAGAGCATCCCGGAACCACTTGACTCCCATGGTCTCCTCAATTCTCTGAACGAGCCGAGCCATGTAGATATTCGAGGATTTTTGCATCCCCATATCCATGTTCAGGTAGGAATAGTGGCCCACATCGCGAATCGGCTTACTCCGTCCTGGGAAAACGCCACTTGCTGTTGCGATTTTTTCTAAAGGGGAAAAGAGGGGTTTTTTCCCCTGTTTTTTTAGCTCTGCATTGGCTTTGAGTGCGATTGCCACCGTCATGGGTTTCATGGTCGAGCCAGGTTCATAGGGATCTGTGAGCGCTTTGACCTTTGTGTGCTCTTGTTTCTTCGGGTCGTTGAAATAGGAAGCGCAATCCATCGGCTCAAACCAGGGGTATTGCGCAAGAGCCCAGATCTCGCCTGTATGCGGCTCCATCATAATTGCCCAGCCTGATGTGGCATTTGCCGCTTGTACGGCTTTAGCAACCTCCTCTTCTGCGACCGCTTGGAGATAGTGATTGATGGTGAGATAGACGTCGGCGCCATCTTCAGGAGGGGATAGAATTTTTCCCGACTCCATCGAGTGCCTTGGAGAGCGCAGAAGCATCCGCCTTCCCTCTTTGCCTTGTAAGAGAGAATTAAAGGTGAGCTCAAGACCGCCGGTCGGGATCGCCTGGCGCGTTTTTGGATCCTTATCGGGCCGCACAGTGTGAAGCACCTGCCCTAGGAGTTTACCGAAGGGATAGGAGCGCTGGTAGTCTTGAATAAAGAAAAGGGCATTCCGTGGGATCTTGTGGGATTTAGCGTAAGGATACCACCACTTCAAAAGCGTTTCCATCTCCTCTTTGCTAAGCCAAGGGAGAAGTTTGCGCGAGCGGCTCTTGCGACTAAGTGCCTGGAGGATATGCCCCTCATCTACCTTAGAGGGATCGCAGAGCTTGGAGATCTGGCTTGCGACCTCTTTCCGAAGCGGTTCAGGGACATTGACGGGATCGGCAAAGAGATGAAATTTAGGAACATCGACGACAAGAGCTTGTGGCATCTCGGGATGGCCGAGTTTCATCGAGGTATTGGAATAAAAAAGCCCCCGCTTGAACGGTTCGACGACGAGGAGTTGGTGCTGCGCCTTTGCCTGTTTTGTCCACCTCTCCCCTTCCAGAATCTGAATCTTAAAAAACTGGACGATGAGAAGGCTTAAACAAAGGAGCAAGGCCAGTGCAACCCACACAAGGCGTTTGCGGGCAGATAACAGAATCATATCTTAAGGTTTTGCGCCAATTGTCACGTGGTGTTTCGGTCGGACAGCTAATCGCTCTTCCTCCTCTTCCACAGCGATGTTAAGAGCGATCCCTTCGCGCAGCGTGAGGATCTCTTTGAGCATCGGCTGTTTTAGATGGGCAAACTCACTATGTCTGGCAAGCTGCATGAGATGCTCAGGACTTTCGAAGAGGTCAATCTCATACTTTAGACGGGTATTTTCCTCTTTAAGGTCTTTGATCTGCTTAGCAAGCACGGGAATTTCGAGGCGAAGGCGGGTCACTGCATTTTGCTTATCGATATAGGAGCAGAGGAGAAAGCCAATGAGGGCAATGCAGGCGAGGGGGGGGATGATTTTCCTCATAGTATTTAAATCCTCTCCGCAAAGCGCAACTTCGCGCTGCGGGCTCGTGGGTTTTTCTTAATTTCTGCGATAAGCGGGGCAATCGGTTTTTTCGTGAGCAGGCGCAAAATCGGCGGGACTTTCACTACATCTGCTTTTTTAGGCTCCGCTGATCCTACTTTGAAGATGTTCTTCACGATCCGATCCTCGAGGCTATGAAAGCTAATCACTCCAATCCGTCCGCGCGGGGCGAGATAATGCACCGCTTTGGAAATCCCTTCAGCCACTCCATCGAGCTCTTTATTGACACACATGCGCAGCGCTTGGAAAATGAGCGTTGCGGGATGCCACTTTCCCCTTAAAGGACTCTTCAAAGCAGAAGCGATCACTTCTGCGAGTTGGGTGGTGGTCTCGATCTTCTTTCTTTTGCGCGCATCGACAATCGCCTTGGCAGCTCTTTTCCAACGGGGCTCTTCTCCGAGATCGCGGAACAGCTCGCCGAGCTCTTTCTCAGGCCACCGGTTGACAATCTCTCGCGCCGTGAGATCGGTGCTCGGATCCATCCGCATATCGAGCGGCCCTTCTTTGGAAAAACTAAATCCCTTTTCCCCTTGATCTAGTTGCATGGACGACACTCCGAGGTCAAAAAAAAACCGTCGACACTCCGCATTCCCCGCTGAATCAAATGCTCATCGAGTTTAGCAAAGTCCCCATGGACAAAATCGATCTTATGTGCCCAAGGAGCTAGGCGCTCTCTTGCAATGGCCAAGGCCTGCGGGTCTTTATCGCACCCAATATATCTCTGGATTTCTGGATGGGCTTCTAAGATCGCGCGCGCATGCCCACCTGCACCAAGGGTCCCCTCGAAAAATGTGAGGAGCTTTACCCCTTCGAACTGGGCAATCACTTGGTCAATTAGGATGGGAATATGGGGCTCATTCTTCATCGCCATCTCCACTCCCCTCTTCCAGAAGCGCAAAGGCCTCCTCAGTGAGTTTTGCCAGATTCATTTCAGGATCTTTCCCACTGAGCACCGCTTCGAGGTGGGATTCGTAGTGATCTTTCGGCCAGATCTCAATTTTATTGAGGACCCCGGCGATGATGACCTCCGTCTTGATCCCAACTGCTTTCTTCAGAATCGGTGGAATCATGATCCGTCCCACCTTGTCACAAGTCATCTGATGGAGAGTCGAGAAAAAGAGGGTAAAAAACTTCTGGTACTTACCGAGATGCTGTTTAGCCTGAAACCTTGCAACGATCTTTTCGACATCACTTTTGCGGTAAATGGCAAGACAGCCGCCGAGACCCAGGCCGAGGCTAAATTCCAACGCGCCCTCTTCCACCAGACCAAAGCGCATCGCTTGAGGAAGAACGAACCGTCCCTTCTCATCGAGCTTTGCTGACGTTGAACCGCTGAAGAAAAATTTCCCCATACCCGGTATTTCCCACCTTTTCCCACAATTTAACACCGAGACCATATGTCGACAACCCTTTTTGCTTAATTTTCCCACAACATCCCTAAAATTGAGGCTTGCTAATTTCATGCGGGCATGGCAAATCCAGATTCTATGAGTTCAAGAACAACAATTGATAATTTGCCACCAGAAGCGTCGAAGCGCTATGCGGTCGACCAGGAACTGTATGCCAAGGACCGCGCCCTTATTAAGGAGGCGCCCGCTGTCGCAGGCCAGGCGAGCATCTCGGCAACGACCCTGACCTTCTCCTCAGCGCTCGATCAGCTTCTGCAGACGACTCCCACCCATGCAGAGTGGGCGAGTTTCCACCCTCCGGAAGGGTTCTTTTCGCAAAGGACGCAAATCTTCTCCTTTCAGCTCATCCCCTCCATGGGGTCAGAGGATAGGCGAGAATCCCAGTCGGAAAAAATCCTCGCCAAGCTCGAAGCCCTTAAAACCGAGGCGCCCGCCACCCTCTCCTATGAGGAGCTGCGCCAGAAGGAGGAAAGTGAGAAGGAGAACACGATCCTGGTCACCCTCCTCAAGCAACTGCATAAGGGAGACACCGACCTCATTGCGATAAATGCCGCAAGAGGGCAATATCAGAAGGGGTAGAGATATTATGGGTCAAACAGATTGGCTATCCATATTAGGATGGGGAACAAGCGAACTCGAAGACATGCGTTTTGTCGGCTATTCCTATATTAAGCAGGGCAAGTACGACATCGCCCAGACATTTTTTGAAGCGCTCGTCGTTCTCGCTCCCGACTCTGTCTATGACCTGCAGACCTTAGGGGCGCTCTATCTCGAAAAGGGCAACAACCTGATGGCTCTTAACTATATTGAAAAGGCGATCAAGCTGGACCCGCACCACCTACCGACCCTTTTGAACCGCACCAAAGCACTCCTCGCTCTTGGTTATAAGCGGCAAGCACTCGCCCAAGCGCGCATTCTAGAAAAATGTTCCGAGGAGCAGATCTCCAACCAAGCTCAAGCGTTGCTACTGGCCTACGCGTAGCTTCGTTGAAAATCTATGAGTACCACTTTGTGGGCTCTGAAAATGCAGAATCTGTCTGAGATAAAAAAAAGAAGATGTTTACCCCCCTTCTTTCGTCGGGAAGTAAACATCTATTGATCAAGAAATTGGGGCAGTCACATCGAAAAGTAAAGTTCCCTACCCCAAATTGCGATTTTTAGACTCTCTCTGAAAAGCATCCGGTAATATCCTCGATCATCCTCTGTTTTTGAGGATCCGTATCAGGGATGACAGCTTTACCCCATGCCTCCGTGAAAATGACCATTCTGTCCAATTGTTCAGCTGAGAACCGGCCTATACCACTTGCTTGGCGGTGTAAGACTTTTTCTCCATTGCACATCACCTCGCCTGAACGTAATGACACAGATATGGACGCACCTTCTTTTGAGAGACCAAATACGTGAATTTTTAGAGAGCCGGTAGCTGAAGCAACCTCCGACAATTTTCGATCTAACTCCACATTCTCAGCCTCAGTCAAACTTTGGGACACAATGCCTACCGTGCGATGGCTAGCGCCCTGGATTACGACCACTCTCTTTTTGGCACAAGAAGGGGTGCGGAGGTAGTCATTGATAAGTTCTTTTGCTTGCTGCACTTGTCCAGAGGATGTGCTCCCACGCTGGCAAAAGCAACTTTTGAAACGGTCGAATATACTTGCGATCCAACTGCAAAGGCGACATAAAATCCCCCTGGACTCAGGGTAGGGGTTATGGAGTCCCCCAGGCCCGCATGCTATTAACTCATCGGTGTTGTAGGTTGCTATGTGCTGATCGATGTTACGAGCTTTGCCGTCTCGTCCTATGAAGGTAACTGGCGCCGCACCATTTGTCTGTTGGGAAGAACTAGAAATAGATCCTACTGTCATAATACACCTCCTGTGTAATGTGGTACAAATTATATACACCGGGGTCATTTTTTTCTATGTTTTTCATTCCCTATTTAGGGCACAGCATAAACACCATCTTATTAATTAAGAATTGCTTACAGAAAAACTGCAAAGGGATTTTTGATTAAGAAAAAACGCCTAAGAAACCAAATGTACGATGCAATTACAACTATTTTTTCATATTATAAAGTATTTTCTTTAACCTATTTCTTTGAGGGGCAATCCACTAGGACAGCTGTTTGCTCCTTTAACCCCATAAACCTATCTCAATGACTGTCTGTTTTTTGTTGCGCCGTTTGCCAATCAGTGGTAGCTTGGCGCCATTAGATGTTGAAAGGATATGCTCACAAAAACCCCCGATGAAACCTGGTCCCAATTCCTCGAATTCATAGAGGAACGCTGCTCCGCTGCAGAGTTTGAGAACTGGTTTGCACCCATCCGCGTGCTCGAAACGCTCAGCGATGAGATTCGCCTCGAAGTGCCCAATATCTTTGTGCGCGAATATATCCTGGACAACTACAAGAAAGACCTCTGCGCTTTTTTTCCTCTCAAATCTCCTGGAGAGCCCGCTGTTGCATTTGTGGTGGCAGAGCCGAAGAAAAAAGCCAATCCCGTTCCAATAGAGCGCGCGGCTCCCTCAGAGGAGCTCCCCGCAAATGATTTGAAGCTCAACCATTACTACACATTTGCCAATTTCATCGAAGGTCCCGCCAATCAGTTTGTCAAATCAGCTGCGATGGGTGTCGCTAGCCGTCCCGGCAAATCCTACAATCCCCTCTTCATCCATGGCGGCGTCGGTCTTGGAAAAACTCACCTTCTCCATGCGATCGGTCACTACATCCACGAACACCACAAGAAGCTGCGCGTCCACTGCATCACCACAGAAGCATTCATCAATGATCTCGTCGATAACCTCCGCAACAAATCGATCGATCGGATGAAGCGGTTCTACCGCTCCCTCGATGTCCTCCTCGTCGACGACATCCAGTTTCTTCAAAACCGCCTCAATTTTGAAGAGGAGTTCTGCAATACATTTGAAAGTCTCATCAACCAAAACAAGCAGATCATCATCACCTCCGACAAACCACCTGGTCAGCTAAAACTCTCTGAAAGGCTCATTGGACGGATGGAATGGGGCCTTGTCGCGCATATCGGCGTTCCCGACCTAGAGACGCGCGTTGCGATCTTGCAGCACAAAGCAGAACTCAAAGGATTTCGCATCCCTCAATCGGTGGCGTTCTTCATCGCAGAGCACATCTTTAATAACGTGCGCCAGCTTGAAGGAGCGCTTAATCGCCTCAGTGCCTACTGTAGACTCATGGGTTTGGATGTGACAGAAGAGGTCGTTTCCACCTCTCTCAGCGAGCTACTCCAACAAACCCCTCAGAAGAAGATCTCCGTCGAGACGATTCTCAAAAGCGTGGCGACCATCTTCGGCGTGCGCGTCAGCGATCTGAAAAGCACCTCTCGCTCCAAAGATGTCGCTTTTCCCCGCCAAGTGGCGATGTATCTCGCGAAAGAGCTGATCAACGAATCCCTCATGCGCCTCTCCTCCTCCTTCGGAGGAAAAACCCATTCGACTCTTCTACATGCCTGGAAAAAAATCTCCGGTCAGGTAGAAAAAGATGAGACACTTCGCCGCCAAATCGACATGGCCAAACGAAACTTAGAGGCCTAGGCAATCAATCATGAATATTCACCATCCCATGGTTGAAATTCACCCGAATGACGGTTAATTTTACACAGACATCTCTAAGAGACTGTCTGCGGAATTAGGCTTCGTCGATTTTCGGGATTATTTTGGCCGCTTTTCAATCCGTTTTTTGGGGTTAATATACTTGTTGCGATATTGACCCCAAAAAACGGAATTAAAAATCGGCTCAAAAGAACCAGAAAATCGACAGAAGCTAATTTCGCAGACAGTCTCTAAGCTTTTGACGTTAAAAGGCTTATTACTTATTTCTTGTGGTTTCGTCCTTGCAGTGCTATAAGGAGAGTATGTTCAAAAAGAAGCTTGAAAGTGCCGCGCAGCAATTCCTAGAAGAGCTAGCAGATCGACCTACTCATCCATATGCGTCGGGATACATGCAGCAGGAGGAAGTGGACGAGCCAGAGACAGTGATCGCCTCCGGTGTCGAGATTCAAGGGTCAATCCGGTTCCAGAAACTGCTGCGAATCGATGGGACGTTTGAAGGAGAAATCCACTCCGATGGCAAACTCATCATCGGCCCTACGGGCTGCGTTACCGCCGATTTGAACCTAGATGAGGCATTCATCTCAGGAAAAATCGTGGGCAATATCAAAGTGAAGACCCGTCTTGTGCTGCGCGGTCATGCCGAAGTGCATGGCGATATCGAGGCTCCTCTCATCAGCGTCGATGAGGGGGTTACCCTCCTAGGCAGCCTAAGGGTCACCCAAACTCCCGCATCAGTGTAAGAGCAGAGATCTGGATGGGATAAGCAGAGGTGAGAGCTTCTGCTGCCCTACGGAAAAGCGCATCGTCATAGCTCAGGGCGATCAAAAGAATGGAGCGATCGGCAAGGGTCTTGGGAAGGAACGCTTCAAATCGGGGTAGCACCTCCGCTTCGGTGAAAAAATGGTCCCAATCCACTCCCCTTTTCAGCGCTTGATGAACGGGGAGCGAGAGGATGTTCCCTATCTGCTGAGCGAGAAGATTATGGAGGTCTTTCCCATAGCGCAGCCTCTGATGGAGGGTACAAGGCAGGGGAACTAAAAGATCGCAACTGGGCATCTGCTTTTGGATCCACTGATAGGCCATGAGAGAAGCCGCGGCGGGAATCCACTCCCGCTCTCCCCGCTCAATCCCCTTTGCAAGAGTGTAGGCAGGGCCTATCCCCTCTGCAATACTGAGCGTACGGTGGATGAGGACCCGCCTTTTACAGCAAAGGGCGCATTTTCCGCGGTGTGTTTCAGAAAAACAGTAGGGACACCGCTCTTCCGTGTCTAGGGGGGTGAGCTGCTCGAGACAGAGAGGGCAGAAGAGATTTTGAGAGGGAAGTGGCGCCTGGCAATGGGCACATGTGGGAGGAAAGATGAGATCAGTAATCCAGGCCATAGCGGGGTTTTTCCAAGCTGCCGCGGATTGTTAGAATGAAAGGCTCGGTCCAGCGGAGGAGCACATCTTGGCGCATCTTGAGGTCGATAGAGACTTTACCACTGAGATCGACATAGGAAAGCTCCCTTTCTGGGGAGATGTAAAATTCAGAACGGCGCCCTTCGCTAAACGACTTCTTCAGCGCCATCAGATAAAATTTATCTCCGCGCAGCTCAATCTCAAATTCCCCTTGAATGGGTGTCAAAAGACCCGGATCGATCCCCATGTTTTTGATGAGATCTAAGGGAACGTCAAAAAAGGAGGATTGCTTCTTGGCGGCATTTGTAAAGAAGAGGGTCCCTGACGCTTCGAGTGTGGCAAGGTCATCGAGCTTTGCACGGACCTCACTCAGTTCAAAATTCTCTACGGTGAAAGGTTTCACTGTGCTGATGGAGCCATCCGTTTTTCTTAAAAGACTGGGCTGCACTAGGCGTGCCTGAATTTTGGGAATCGCTAGATTCCACGAGGCCATCTTTCTAAAGTCGATTGCATCGATATCGATCGCTCCCCCTGCATCCCGGATCTTCACGCCCATAAAAGAGATCCGCTCTGGCTCGATCTTCATCCCGCCCGATAAGGAGCGGAATCGATAGCCGAGCAGTTCAAAATCCTCCCCTGCGATAGTGCCTGCACCGATCCATCCTTTGTCTGTGAAAGAGAGATCGCCACGCCATGTGTATCCGCTGCCCCATTTCCACGTCTCTGCGACATTCCTTAGATGCAAGGGCAAAAGCGCCGCGAGTTTTGAACCGTCGAAGGAGACCTCTCCGCTCAGTAGCGGCCCCTTTTTTTCGAGAGCACAGCGGATCCCATAGCAACTCCCCTCTAACCTTTCCCAGAGGACCTGATTGCCTTCATTCATGAAATGAACCTTGAGCCCCTCAGCTCCCTCCTGGTCAGATAATCTGATTAAACCACAGGGCCTGCCGACGCAGTTATATTGAAGCGCGGCCCAAAGGGGCTGATCGTGGATCTGGGTTTTTGTGCGGACTGTGAGCAGGTCTCGGTCGTAGGTCACCTGAAGCTGATCTAATGAGAGCGTCTCAAAGTGACTTACCTGAGCTTTGAGAGCGCAGCTTTTCGATACAAGCCCCTCTTTTGTCGAATAGGTGAAAGAAATGGGCTGGGCAGAATCGAGCTTAAAGTGCTCCGTGTGACATTGCAGCGCAAGCTCCCCTGCAAGTGCGAGCGCTTGGGAGTAGTCTCCTGTGATCTTTCCTTGGGCTTGAAAAGGCCCTTTTTCTAAGGTGTCGAGGTTCAGACCGAACTGTTTCTTTTCCGTGTGCAAGTAGGCATTGCCTCGCAGGGTGGCCCCTTCTAATGTCCCCTTGAGCTCGGGAAAGCGGATTCCTTCGCTATCTACGATCATCGCTCCCGAGAGAAATAGCCCCTTGGCCTCCAGCTTTTCAATCAGCCAGCGATCCCCTACTTTCACACCGCTTACAGAAAAAGAGGGCCAGGCCCGTCCGCGCACGTAGAGATCTTCGCTTTTTGCCTTAAAGCTAAATCCCCGTCCGGCGTTTTCTGAGTAGAGATGGGCTGCAACGGTCCCCTTGAGGTTCCACTCTTCGAGATTTTGAGTCGAAAAGGAGGCAGAGAGCATCCCCGCATTTTGCAAAAGAGCGACGTGTTTGTGAAACTGATCACAGAGGAAGACAGGCTGCATCTCGAATGCAGAAAGGCGCATGTTTTCCCCGAGCTCACAGAGGTTAATGCGCAGCGGGATCCCGAGAATATGGGTTTTTTCTTGCTGGAAGTCGAGAATCCAGGAGGACTGGGGTGTTTTACGTGCGCTTCCCTCTACATGGGCAAGCTGCCGGCTCCCTTCTTCTAACACCATCTCAAAATCGAGTGTAGGAAGGTCACTAAATGTCGTCGAAAAGCGACTTAGAGAGAGCTTTAGAGGAGTGCCATCTTGCAGCGCCCAGGTCCCTTTCGCACCGTGTAATGTGAGCCGCTGACGGACCGAGTCGAAATCGATCGTGCAAGAGACCTCTCTAAACCGGGTTGTTTGATTGACTGGGAAAGAGACCTCTTCAAAACGCCCAGTTGCGCGCCAATTGACGCCGGGATTAGGGCCGCCGATTTTTGCAACTAAAGATAACCCTTCCTCTCCGCTTGAAAAACTCCCCTGAATCGCAGGGGTAAATTGGGGGAGATCGGTGAAATGGCGCACGGCGGCGAGAAGACTTTGCATCTCTCCACCCATCTGCGCCGTTTGCAACGTGAGGCGCACCTCTCCCTTTTCTTGTATCTCTAGACCGACATCCCCGCGCAAGGCAAGGGAGTGACATTCCGCATAGAGACCATCGGCTCTTAGGTGCCTGCCATCGATCTCAACGGTTCCCTCAACATGATCAAAAGGAGCTCTATAGCGCTCGCAATAGACCTGTGCGTTTTCCAGAGGAACCGCTCCCGACCAAAGTTGCGTTGCCATGTCGTAATGCAACGAAGCGACTTCCTTCTCGATCTTGGGGATGGCAATTGCTACGTAGGGAAACACTACCTGGAGGTTTTCTCCTTGCACGGCAAGGTCGATCGATCCTGGAAGCCACTGTCCACTGCAAACAAGCATTCCATGGAGCTGCATCGCGGGAAGAAGGCGCTCTATTAGCGGAGCATAACTTGCCTCAGCGAGGAGATCGCTTGCAAAAACCCCCTTTTCCAAAGTGAATTCCGGGGCGAATTTCCACCGCGCATTGCCTCTGAGACGTCCCCCTTCTATTGTCCCCTCTCCTCCAACGTAAAGGCCATCAGAGTTTACTTCCGCATCTGTTAGGGAAATGGTCCCCTTGAGCCCATTCCATACTCCTGTTAGCTCTCCTGTTTTGAGCTGGGAGTTTTCTAAGGCAAGAGCACCTGTTAGCTCTGTAATTTGTCTCTTATCATAACTGACCTGGTCGAGCGCCACATGCGCCTCTTGCATCTGCCACTTGCCACCTGAATAAAACAGGGTTGCATCTCCACTTAGTGAACCGGTCATTCCCGTAAGAGCTCCTTCTTCTTTTGCGTGGAGCTGAATGACATAATCTCCCCGTTTTTCACTGCAGCAGCTCAGCGTATACTCACTTGTCATGCACTTGAGATCGAGCTCTGACCAAAAACGGCGATCTGGCTCGATTTGTCCCTTGCCAGAGAGGGCAAAGGGCAGCTGCTTGTCTCCTTTGAGATAGAACCCTTCAAAGGCGATAGCGGGCTCTTTTTCTTTGATCCACTGGGCGGACCCATTTACAGACTGCACGCGGTGGGTTTGCTGCCATGTGCAGTCAAGACCACGCACCAAAAGCGCTCCCTCGAGATCTCTCCATTCCCATGAAGGAGGAAGGGAAAAATCGGCTTCAAATCGATTGCAAGCCAGATCGAGTCCTACTGCCTGAGAGAGAAGCGTGATCTCCTCCCCATACCCCTTACAGGCCACATGCGTCACGCCCCGATGGGGATCGAAGGTGAGATCTCCGTGCAAAGAGAGCTCTCCATGCGCCCGGTCCCACGACCTCGGCATTTCGTGAAAGAGGAGCGAGGCTAAAGGCAACAGGCGGCTCAACTCTCTCTCTTCAAGGGAAAAGTGGACGGCAATTGCTGCATCTTCCTCAGCAAATTGTGCTGTGAAGAGAGGCTTTACATTCAAAGTAGGGTCGCTGTAGACAGAAAGAGATCCCATCTCATGGGGATTTTTTCCCGAATCGATCGCGAAGTAGAGGCGAGAGCGAGAGAGGATTTGCAAGACGCCGTTTTGCACTTCCCACTGCGGCTTAAAATAGCGACTGCGCATAAACGGCGCTGCAGGCGAAGAGCAACTGAGCGTCAATAGATCGATATGGGGGTGGACAAGGGTGATTTTTGGCGTTAAACAGAGGGGAAAAAAGGAGCCGTTCCAAGTCGCCATGGCGCTATCGGCGCGTAAGTGTGCGGAAGTGGTCTGCCACTGGATCCCTCGAAGCACGATGGAGCCATCCTCCCATCCGATCCATTCATAGTGGAGCTCTTTGGGAAGCGCTGTTTTAGCTCCCAAAAGAACGAGGGGTTTATGGAATAAATAGCCCGCTGCAAAGCACACAAACAGAAAGATCGCCAGTTTCTTAAACATCTTAGGTTCCACCCACGAGTTTGAGATATTCCTCTTTCTTGAGAAGGTGATCGAGTTCGCGTGGATTTTCGATGGCGATTTTAAAGAGCCACCCCTTCCCTTCCGCTCCTGAGTTGATATAGTGGATATAATCCACAAGCTCTTGATTGACCTCTACGATCTTTCCGCCGATGGGAGCATAGATGTCAGCGGCTGCCTTTGTCGACTCGAGAACCGCTACCTCTTCCCCCGCACGGACCTTTTTTCCGACAGGAGGTAGCTCGATATAAACTACCTCGCCGAGCTCTTTTTGCGCATGGTCGGTGATTCCTACCGTGCCGATCCCTCCTTCCACGCGGATCCATTCATGTGAATCGGTAAATCGCATCAGGCCTCCTTCAGCTTCAAGCTTGCCCACAGACGGGGGTTTTGTTCTAAAGAAAAATGATCGGAAGAAAAGGAAAAGTGTTGGGGTCTTCCTCGTGCGCGAAAGATGCGATAGGCAAATCCCAACCTGTCGCACGTTGTCGGATCAAAGCCATGGAGCACGTGTGCGGGAATTACAAGGTGCATCTCGTAGCTTTTCTTCTGAAAGACCGTTTCGACATGGAGCTCGCCAGCATCACACAAAGGATGGGTATCCTCTGTCCGAAACCGCGTCACCTCACCCGCCTGGATCCCTTGCAGGGCTTGGGGAAGGAAGAAAAATTGATGGCAAAATCGCGTCGCAAATCCTGCCGTCTTGAGATCGCGCGTGTCGATGAAAATCTCGAGCGCATCCCCTTCGGCATATCGGGGAAAGAGCGCCTCCTCAAACTCTTGATGCGCAAAAAGGGAGATAAAGAGGGCCTCTGGATTCCACGCTAGGGCGAGATCTGCAAAACGCTCTTCGGCTAAAAGAGCGGAGAGATCGGGCAAGAGGTGGGATTTTTGCATCTCTTTTGGAGAAGGAGCCTTCTTCACCTTTTTGATCTCTCCTTCAAAGGCGAAGAAATCGGCAGGCATTAGGGAGGGCATCTCCTCGAGACGCTGCCAGCTCATGTGGGCTCCGAGGTAATCGAGAGATCAATCCCCTTCTCCTTCTCGATTTCACCGAGGAGGTGGATCATCAAGTCGCGCTTGGCATCCATCGTCAGGATCTGGTGCCCTTGTTCGATCGGTTTGACAGGACCTCTTTCAGGGACCTGTTTGCCAAGCACTCGATAAAAACCTAAAGCGCCATGAGAGCCCGCCTCGACCGCAGACCAGCTCATCGCAGGAAGTGAAAAGAGGGCTCTGCTCGAGAAAGGAAGAGGTGAG
The DNA here is from genome assembly GCA_018240135.1 of Verrucomicrobiota bacterium. Classification (GTDB taxonomy): domain Bacteria; phylum Chlamydiota; class Chlamydiia; order Chlamydiales; family Rhabdochlamydiaceae; genus SZAS-13. Next base: position 67,125 of record JAFEGI010000023.1, on the reverse strand, counting down.
GCGCGCTCGATTTTCTTCTCTGTTTTCACAAGAAGCCACTGAGAAACAAATCCATCGGAGTGACCAGCGGCAATTCCTTCCATGCTCTCTGGATCTTTCTCATAGCGCGCTTTTGCCTGAGCGAGGTGTCCAAAGAGGCGGTGGTTGCTGTAGAAGCTAAGAGGCAGCTCGAGCGGTTTGCTAGTCGCTCCCAACACTTCTGTCTCAATGGCCTTAAGGAGATCTGCATAATAGTATTTGCCTATCAGATCTTTGACATCGGCTAGGGGCTTCCACTGTCCCCCTGCCTGCTGAAATAGCGCGGGATCTTTCCTGCGTACTTCGGGATACCACTCGGCAAGTCTCTTATCGAGAAGAAGATCAAGCGTTCCATCATGGAGCGCCGCGGCAAATGTCAACACTGCTCTTTCAGGCTCGACATGCGCGATGTGAATCCGATAGATATGCTCTCCATCTTGTGAGTAGTGCGCGAGCTCTGGAGCATTTTTCTCCAAAGCCGCAAGGAGCGCTCCCTGATCGTGAATTCCCACGAAGGGCAGCTGTCCCCCCCTTTGTCTTAAACCGACGCGCCGCTTCTTTAAAGGGGCCTTATCTAAGGCAGCTAGAATCATCTCGGGGTGAGCAGCGACAATTTCCTTGCGTGCGAACTGATCGATTTGGAAGCGGAGCTCCGGATTGAGCCCATCGAGTGCCTTATGCCGCTCGACACTCCCTTTAAGCGCTGCTACCTCGGGGAACTGCTGTTTTAGCTTGACCCATCCCGCATCACTTGTCTGCCATGCCCAGGTGTCTTTAAGGCGGATCTCGCGGATCAGCTCCTCTTTCGAGATTCCCTGCCACTCGAGCTCAAACCCCTTTTCGACAAGCTCAGGGCGCCGCTTCGCTACAACGTCAAGAGGAGCCCACTCGGTAGGTAGACGCGTCTGAACGCGCGCAGCCTGGGGATCTAAAGCCACAGCTTCCAGATAGACTTGGAATTTGAGCAGCGCGCGAAAATCGCCGAGTTGTAAAGCTGAGGGCAGCTCGTAAACCAGCGCATCGACGCTCTCTTTAGCAAACGCATGAAATTGCTCGTACGCCAAAGGATCGATCACCACGCTCGAACCGACATCGTTGAATAGGCGGCGAAAGAGCATCACCTTTTCCCAAGCCCCGAGCGCTACTTCTTCTGTTAATCCAAGAGCCCGCAAGTTGCCATGGTAGAGATTTTCCACCTCTTCTCCAGTCGGCGTCCGATTGCGCTCCATTTGACGGAAGTTATTGTAAAGGTTCTGGAAAAGATCGGTGCGGATCTCCTCCCGAGTGACATGATATCCCCTTTCTTCAGCGAGCTCGGCTGCATTGCAAATGAACTGGGAAACGAGCGATACAAAACCCTTTCCAAACCAATCTTGAAGCGATTTAAAGTGGAACAAGGAGAGGTCTGCTTGAGAGAGCAGCGGGTCGGCTGCTACGCCCTGTTGATTTTGCTCCCAAGAGAGGATTTGTCTTAGCATCTCGGAGGGGAGCATCGCCTGATCGATGTAAAGCTGTGACATCAATGCCACAGTTTCCATTGTCGACTGGTCGCTTTTTGCTTTTAGCTCGCGAAAGCGATGAAAGAAAGCGGGAGAATAGCGTGCCCACGCCCCTTCTGCTGAGAGAGAAGCGCTCTGCGGGTGCACATAGGGGCGATACTGTTGGATTTTTTTTGCCCGCTCGTCGAACTCAGGCTTTAGATGGGGAAAATAGTGTTTGCAAAGGAGAACGCCAAGTCCTGTCGCGAGGAATTCCCGCTCAATCACCCCATCATTGAGGAGGTTGGGCATCTGTCGATCGCGCGCATCAAAAGGAGAGGTCCCAATCAATCGGCTAAGAGCGTGAAATTCCCTATCCGTTAATGCTCTCCCTCCGAGCACATGACCGATGACCGATTCTGAGGTTTCCGATTTCTCTTGGAAGGTTGCGCTATAGGTCCCAAAGAACACAAAGCAGATGATGATGACGGAGGTAACGATGATAAAGACAAATTTTTGATATTTGCGTAAGAAGCTAAGCATGTATTCCCCTGCACAGATGCGAAAGGGAGTCATCTTATACCAGGTCTAAGAATTAGTAAAGTCAGTAGGCTTTTGCGTAGATGACTCGCTGGGTGCTTTTCTTGCCCGTGAAGGGACAGATCCCCTCCTCTTTTGGCAGATCGAGTGGGATGCAGCGAATGGTCACGCCGAGATCTTTTTTGAGCTGCTCCTCAATTTCGGGATCTCCAGACCAGTGGGTAAGGGCAAAGCCCCCGTGAATTTCTGGGTTCTCAGAATTTTTCGGGGTGAAAAAGGCGTAAAACGCCTCTTTGGAATCGATCTTGTGGATGTGGGAATCTCGAAAGGCAAGCGCCTTTTGGAACAGATTTTCCTGGATCTCTTCGAGCTGAACTAGAATGGTTGTGATCAGCTGATCGCGAGATTGGCGCACGCTATCTTTGTGTCCTCGATCGCGCCGGGTCACAGGGAGCTGATCGGCTGCGATATCGCGCGGACCAACCTCAACGCGCAAGGGGACTCCCCTCTTGATCCATGACCAGACTTTGTCGCCACCGCGCATCTCCCTTTCATCGATGATGACGGTCAACGGGTGTCCATGGTATTGGATATGGCGCAAGATCCCTGCGAGACCGTGGCAGTAGGCGAGCACTTCAGCTTTCGTCTCCTCTTTATGGATGACGGGGATGATGACGAGATGCGCAGATGCCACGCGTGGAGGCAAGATCAGTCCATCGTCATCGCTATGGGCCATAATAAGAGCTCCAATGAGGCGTGTCGTCATTCCCCAAGAGGTAGTCCATGCATGGCGCTCCTCTCCATCTACGTCGCGGAACTTAATCTCAGAGGCCTTCGCAAAATGCTGCCCTAAAAAGTGGGATGTACCCCCTTGAAGCGCCTTCCGATCTTGGGTCATCGTCTCGATGGTATAGGTATTTTCCGCACCGGGAAATTTCTCAGAGGGGGTTTTCATCCCCCGTATGACGGGAATAGCGAGGCATTTCTCGACGAAATACTGATAGACGCCAAGCATCCGCATCGTCTCTTCCTCTGCCTCCTCTTGCGTCGCATGGGCCGTATGTCCCTCTTGCCAGAGGAATTCGGTTGTGCGGAGGAACATCCGGGTGCGCATCTCCCAGCGCACGACATTGGCCCACTGGTTAATGAGCAAGGGCAGGTCGCGGTAGGAGGTAATCCATTTAGAAAATGAGGCGCCGATGATCGTCTCCGATGTGGGGCGAACGATCAAGGGTTCTTCGAGTTCTCCAGCAGGGACGAGCTTCCCTTCCTTATCCATCTCGAGGCGATGATGGGTGACGACCGCGCACTCCTTTGCAAACCCCTCGACGTGGGAAGCCTCTTTTTGCAGGAAGCTAAGAGGGATAAATAAAGGGAAGTAGGCGTTTTGGTGCCCCGTCTCTTTGAACATCCGGTCGAGAATCCGCTGCATGTTCTCCCAGATCGCATAACCCCACGGCTTGATCACCATGCAACCGCGCACAGGAGAGTGCTCGGCGACATCTGCAGCGCGGATTACGGCTTGAAACCACTCAGGGTAATTCTCTTCTCGGGTCGGTTCAATTGCTGTTTTCATTGTGCACGCAATTTTAATGAGGCGGCGTTTAAATGTGTAGCTAAAAGGGTGCGAAGGCGCAATTTGGCAGCGCGAACCACCTCTTCTCCTGGATCTTTGCCGAGCAAGGGACAGGTATGGGCGCGCATTGCCCTATGCACCTCGGTATTGGGGAGAAGAACCGCGTCCAGGTAGGCGGAAGGAGGCATCTGCAATGCAATCGTTCCCTGATGCAAAAACCCCGAGCGCGTCTGCCTTTGGGCGGCACCCGCAATCTTTCTCCCCTCCCACATCACGTCGTATTTTGTTGGCTTCGCCATACAAAAATGGCGGCAACTGCCATCCCAGCTGCTCAAATCCTCTGGCGTCAAACTTAAAGGCGCTTTCCCCTCCAAAAACTCCTGCGCAGCGTGGAGAACCGCCCGATTGACAAAGGCGTAGTTGTCCAATGTGTTGCGGGAGAATTCGGGGCAGTGGGAAGGAACGACGACGGAAAAGGCGAGGTCCCAAAGGTGGAAAACGAGCCCGCCCCCTGTCGGCCTTCTCGCCAAATGGAGCTGGAGTTTGGCTGCTGCATCGAGATTGAGCAGCTTTGCCGGGTCGATGAAATAGCCATAGGTCGCGCTATCCCCTGCCCATTCGTAGAGATGGAGTGTAGGGGCTTCTAACGACTCTGCGCGTTCTAGAAGGGCGGCATCAAAAGCCATGTTCTCTTCCGCACTCTTTGTTCCCGTATCGAGCAGATTCCAAATCATAATGATTTTTTTAATTAACATCTTCTGAGGTTTGCTAAAAAAACGGGTACTCTCTACAATACGGAGAGAGACCTCGTCTAAGCAGGATACCATATGTTTGACAAATTTACCAACCGCGCAAAGCAAGTGATCAAGCTGGCCAAAAAAGAGGCGCAGCGCCTGAACCACAACTACCTCGGGACAGAACACGTTCTTCTTGGCCTGCTCAAGCTAGGTCAAGGGATTGCCGTCAACGTCCTGCGCAACTTCACCCTAGACTACGACACCGTCCGCGCAGAAGTCGAACGGCTCGTTGGCTTTGGACCTGAGATCCAAGTCTATGGAGACCCTGCTCTCACCGGAAAAGTCAAGAAAGTATTTGAATTTGCCAATGAAGAGGCTGCAAGTCTCAACCACAACTACGTCGGAACCGAGCACCTCCTCCTCGCACTACTCCGCCAAGCAGATGGCGTCGCGGCTCAAGTTCTTGAAAACCTCAATGTCAATCTGAAGGACATCCGCAAGGAGATCCTCAAAGAGCTCGAGACATTTAACCTCCAACTCCCCCCGATGGGAGTCTCTGGCTCCGTTCCCTCGACCCCAACAGGACGCCCTCAAGACAAGGGAGCTGCCGCCGACAAGATGCCTGCTCTAAAAGCCTATGGGCACGATCTCACGGAGCTCTGCAGGGAAGGGAAGCTCGATCCAGTGATTGGCCGGAAAGATGAGGTGGAAAGGCTCATCTTAATCCTCTGCCGTAGACGCAAAAACAACCCGGTTCTCATTGGAGAAGCAGGTGTGGGCAAAACCGCAATTGTCGAAGGACTTGCCCAAGCAATTGTCAAAGGGGAAGTACCCGATCACTTAGCGAAAAAACGGCTCATTTCTCTCGATTTAACCCTCATGATCGCAGGAACAAAATACCGCGGTCAGTTCGAAGAGCGGATTAAGGCGGTGATGGATGAGATCAAAAAAAATGGGAACATCCTCCTCTTTATCGATGAGCTCCATACAATCGTCGGCGCGGGCGCTGCAGAAGGAGCGATCGATGCTTCCAACATCTTAAAACCAGCCCTTTCGCGCGGAGAGATCCAATGTATCGGCGCCACCACGCTCGATGAGTACCGCAAGCACATCGAAAAAGATGCCGCCCTAGAGCGCAGATTCCAGAAAATTCTCGTCGCTCCCCCCTCTCTTGAGGATTCCACAACCATCTTAATGGGCCTTAAATCCAAATATGAAGAGCACCACAAGTGCATCTATACAGATGCCGCGATCAAATCTGCCGTCTACCTCTCCGATCGCTACATCACGGGGAGATTTCTACCCGATAAGGCGATCGATTTGCTCGATGAGGCAGGAGCTAAAGCGCGCATTGCGATGATGCATCAACCTCAAGACATCACCCAATTCGAAGCAGAAATCGAAGAGATGCGCGTTGCCAAAGAAGAGGCAATCGGCAAGCAGGAATATGAAAAAGCGGCAAAACTCCGCGACAAGGAGAAGACTCTGCGCGAAAGGCTGCAGCAGATCCGCGCCGAATGGGAAAGCAACAAAGATGAACACCAGGTGATCGTCGATGAGGAAGAGGTCGCCCAAATCGTCTCTAAACAGACGGGAATCCCTCTCACACGCCTCACCGAAGGGGAAACCTCCAAAGTCCTTAAGATGGAAGAGATTCTCAAGAAGAACCTCGTTGGCCAAGACGAAGCCGTCAGCACTGTCTGCAGAGCGATTCGCAGAAGTCGAGCCGATATCAAGGATCCCAATCGCCCGATTGGAGCCTTCCTTTTCCTCGGCCCGACAGGCGTTGGAAAAACCCTCCTCGCCAAGCAGCTTGCCATCAACATGTTCGGCGGTGAGGATGCCCTCATTCAAATCGACATGTCTGAGTACATGGAGAAATTTGCGATCAGCCGCATGACGGGATCCCCTCCAGGATACGTCGGTCACGAAGAGGGTGGACAGCTCACAGAGCAAGTCCGCCAGCGCCCCTACTGCGTCGTCTTATTCGACGAAGTGGAAAAGGCGCATCCCGATGTGATGAACCTCCTCCTCCAAATCCTCGAGGAAGGGCGTCTCACCGATTCGTTCGGCCGCAAGATCGACTTCCGCAATACGATTGTCATCATGACCTCTAACCTCGGTGCCGATCTCATCCGCAGATCGACAGAGGTCGGTTTTGGCGTACAGGAAGGGATGCTCGACTACAAAGGGATGCAAGAGAAGATCGATAGCGCCGTCAAGAAGGGATTCAAGCCGGAATTCCTCAACCGACTCGACGGAGTGGTCATCTTTAAACCGCTCGACAAATCAAGCCTCTTTAACGTGATTGAGCTCGAAGTCAGCAAGGTCAAATCGCGTCTGGCTCGTAAACAGATTGCGATCGACCTCGACGACAAGGCAAAAGAGTTCCTCGTCACGAAGGGATTTCAGCCTGAGATGGGCGCAAGGCCGCTGCGCCGCGTGATCGAGCAGCACCTCGAAGATCCCCTTGCCGAGCAGCTCCTCCTCCACCCCGACCAGGGAGGAAATTGGAGCGTCTCAAGCGATGGAGAGAAGCTAACCTTCGTGGAGCTCCCCGCTCCCGAGAAAAAGGATGCCCTCGCCTCTGCAACGCCTGAAGCTTAAAAAGCTTTAATTCGTCTTAACATCATCTCCGTTTTATAGTATAATTTACGTAAAACGGAGATGGTAATGTCTATTTTAGATAAAATTAGCGAATTACAACTTCGATCCCAAACACCTGCTGTAAATATTTTTCAATGCGTTGAACTCGAGCTAGTTATACATAGGATTGCCCTAGAGATCCTCAATCTCCCAGAAGAGCAGCAGCCTCCCCTCAAAGAGGCTCTAGAGCGAGCCCGATCCTTCACCATATTCAATCAAGACCAGACACAACTCCACCTCAATCTCATTCAGAATCTCGCCCCTACTCCCCTCTGCCCATTTTATAACAAGCTGCGCCTCCCCACTTTCTCTAACTATGGGGTCATTGCTGCGAATATCACATCGATCCGGTTGGACCCTTCTGCAATCCGTTTTGTTCCAAGAGCAGTTCTCGATGCAGCTGGCACTCTCTCTGAAAAAGAGGTCGATCTCTTTTTGACTGTCACAGAAGGACCTGTGGAAAATCTGTGTACACATCCTTGGGCTCATCCTTATGCCCTTCCAGGAGATGATGTGACCACCGACATCCCGATGGGAATCTTCCCCGAATGGGGGTTTTCAAGAGCACAAGCGGGGGCTCCCGTTGCAGTAAACGGGATCGCACCGATGCGGGTCCATAGCCACCATGGCCTCTATTCCCCTAACAACGCCCATCTGCAATTCCATGGAAGCCCCTGCGGCACGACTTGGGCAGTGACTGCGCATACCCATCGGATTGCTCTGACTAAAATGGTTGCCCTACCCCCCGGAAGAGAGACGGAGCACCCCATTGCGACAGCGCTTCGCGAGGCAAGAAGAGGGTGTCGTCACCTGAGTGATTATCTCGCAAAGTTAGAGAATGTACGGGGTGCAATTGATGAGACGCTTAAACCTCTAGTCGATGCGATCACATCCCAAGATGTGCCCGATCTAAACCTCCTTCCCACGTCCATCCAACACCTGATCTTCAAGCACACATGGACCCTCCACGGGGAGCCGAGGGATATCCACTGCGACTTTGGCAGAGCGAGCTTTCTCCGCGATCCCTCTCTTGATCCGGCACACTATAGCAACGAGGAGCAGCGGCTCAATGCGATCTTTTCTGCTGCCGAAGAACTCAAAGCTCTCTTGGTCGATTCTCAAATCGACCTCTTACTGCACTCGCAACCCCTCGTTCGCTCAGACCGCGCGCTTGCACTGATGCAATGCGCTAGAGAACCAAACGATCTGAGCATGCTTTCCCAAGAGGAGAGAAACGCCGTTTATGGCGCAACTTGGAATCTTGCGGGATGTCCGCGCGGCAATCTCCATTTTGGCGAGGAGACTTTTCACGCCTGGCCACAAGAGCAGAAAGCAGAAGCCCTTCTGCTCGCCGCTTCAAAGTTGCGCTAGACTCAAATCTAAGGCCTAAAGTAAAGTAGCACTTTTACTTTGAGGCCTCATGACCAAAGTGATTCTGCTCCTCCTCGCCTTTGTCCCCATTCTCTGGGCAGAACCCGCTGAAGATGTGGATGCAGAAGTATCTCCCGCTATCGACGACTACTCTGAGCTGAAAAAGCGTCTGAGCGCGCTTGAAAATAAGCTCGGTGCCCTCAAAATCGAATCTGCAGAGCAAACTTTCGGTGCCAATCTCGCAACCGCGCGCCCTCTTTACGATGGGTGGGATTTGCACGGGCGAGTCGATCTGCTCGTTTGGAACCTAGAAGAGGGGGGCGCCCAGGTAGCCGTTCACAAAAGCAAAGCAAAAGAGCTCGATTTCGGCTGGGACTTTGGATTTCGCCTCGGCACGGGATATAACTTCGAACATGACGCTTGGGATACAGACATTTGCTTTTCCTACTTCAAAACCCACACTTCGAAAACCGTATCGGGGGGAGCAAATCCCCAATTCGGGATGCCGATTACGACAGATAGTGAAAAGGTGCACCGCAACTGGAAACTCGATTACTACGTGCTCGATTGGATGTTCGGGCGCAATTTCTTTGTCAGCAAGTTCCTCTCTTTCCGCCCACAACTCGGCATGGAGATCGCTTGGATCTTACAAAAATCCCATGGGGTGATTGAGGCAGAGAAGGTCCGCAGCAAAAACCACTTCTTTGGAGTGGGCCCCCGCATTGGGATCGATACCAATTGGTACCTCGCCAATCATTTTAGCCTCTTTGGCACCCTTACTGGAGCTCTGCTTTGGGGATCGTATGAGGTAGAGGAGCGGGAAACCCACCCATTCATCAAGGCAAATGGGGATATCCACTTGATGGCGCCGAATGCGCAAACCGCACTTGGCCTCCTCTGGGACTCCCATCTTGCTGAGAATCGGTTTCACCTTAGCATCCTTCTCGCCTACGAATTTCAGTACTGGTGGCGTCAGAATCAGATGCTCACCCTTTTTGAGTCAAGTAGCGCCGCACCTTTTCGGCGGGAATCACAAGATCTATCACTTAACGGAGTGACCCTCGATGTGCGCCTGGATTTCTAAGTCTGTTATAATGCTTGCCTTGGCAAGCAGTGCCCATGCCACAACGCCTGAGGTCCGCGGCCGCATCTCCCGCTTAGAAGCAGAGCTTCAACAGGTGATTACGATGACTGTCCATGGCAACTTAGGAGGTAAGACCGCATCCGCTACGCCCCAGTACATTGGGGATCAGTGGTATCTTGCAGGCGATATGCTCTGGTGGCACGTAGAGGAGGGAGGAAACGAGATTGCTGTCCTCTATGGAGATGATTCCAAGACTCGCTCCCTCGACTTTAATTGGAATTTTGGATTCCGCGCAGGAATTGGGAAGACCTTTAACAGAGAGAAATGGGATCTTTTCCTCGGATACACATGGCTGAGAGCCGATCGATCCTTTGCCGCATCGCTTCATGGAAGCAACTTCCTTGCAGCCCTCCTCGGTCTCTTTATGGGCGTCGATCTCCCCACAGAGGCCACGCAAATCAAAGCTTCTTGGAAAATTGCGTTCAATGTGTTTGATCTCAACCTAGGCAGAAATCTCTTTGTCACCCGCCACCTCGCCCTGCATCCCTATATCGGTCTTAAAGGGGGATGGATCGACCAGCATCGCCGCGTCAATTCGAAACTATTTAGTCCAGAGATCACCTCCTTGCATACGAGGACCACGAACGACTTTTGGGGGATCGGCCCGAGCGCCGGAGTCGAAGCGCGCTGCTTTTTAGGGGATCACCTCCACCTTTTGGGCCAAATTGGCGGAGCCCTTCTCTGGGGAGATTTCACCGTCAAAGAGTCCAATGCGACCTATAAAATCCACCTCGACACACAGCAGATAGCGCCGATGCTCCAAATGCAGCTCGGCATGGGCTATGCGACAACGCTCCATAGAGACCGCTACGCCCTCAGCGTCAGTGTCCGTTATGAAAATCAACTCTGGTGGGACCAGAATCAGATGCCCTATTTTCCAGAACCTGTGAACGCCCGCTATAAACGCTTTTCTGAAGACTTGAGCCTCCAAGGCATTACCGTGGATGTACGATGGGATTATTAATTGTTCTGCTGTGTCTCACGACTTTTCTCGCTGCTGATGAGGAAAAACCTGACCTGACTCCGCGTGTCAGAGCGCTTGAAGCGGAGATGAAGCAGGTGCGCCTCGAAACGGCGTTCCATAATTTTGGAGCAAAACTCCCCTCTGCAGCGCCTGAGACCATCGGCACCGGGTTTTATGGAGCCCTCGATTTTCTCTTTTGGAATCTCTATGAAGGGGGGACTGACTATCTTTTTGAAAATGAATTCGCCTCCACGAGCACTCCCTATAAAGGGGATGTCAAACACGCTCAGTTCTCCTGGGAGCCTGGAGTCCGCTTAACCGCTGGCTGTATCTTCCAGCACAGGTGGGATCTCTCCTTTCAGTTCACCTACTACGCGACAAAAGCGACAGGCTCAAAGCGGGCAGGCTCAGACGACCTCTTCTTTCCCCTTTTGGGAGACACAGGATCGGGCTACAACTTCTCCAAACTGCACTGGACGGCCACCCTCTACGATTTGGACCTCCGTCTAGGCCGCAGCTATTTTGTGAGCAAATACCTCTCATTCCACCCCTTCTTTGCCCTCACAAACGCATGGATCCCTCAACACCGCACCATCCACTACAAGGGGGCGTCAGTTGAGCAAAAAATCCACGGGAGCAACCGGTTCTGGGGCATTGGGCCACGCGCCGGGACCGACCTGCAATTTTATCTCGGCGGGAATTTTAGCGTTGTCGGCTCGTTTACTGCAGCACTTCTTTGGGGAGATTTTGAGGTCCATGAGGAGGATCTCGTTTTAGATACGCACAGGATGGCACCGACGGCAGGCTATGGGGTCGGTTTTGCATACGAGACCTATCTCTATGACGAGGATTATCACCTCCTTGCGGAAATCGCCTATGAGAACCAGTACTGGTGGAGACAGAATCAGTTCCCGATTCTCTTCAGCCCCAGTAACTCGGTCGAGCGCGCCTCAGAGGATTTAAGCCTCCAAGGGTTTAGCGTCCGCGCCCGTTTCGATTTTTAGACCATTTGTAAAAAATCTTCTTCGCAATTTCGACGCATACGATGTACAGGATCACAAGGGCGCCGATGATCCAGTAGAAGGTCAGCGGCAGCTGCGCAAATTGAAATACCTCTCTTAGCGGGGTATAGGGAATCAGGAGGGTGAGAATCACAATTCCTAAGACCGACAGCGTCAAATAGCGACTTGCCCGCGACTGGAAAAAGGGAAGCTTGGTCCTGACAACGAGGACGATAACTGCTGCAGAAATCACCGACTCAATAAACCATCCCGTACGGAACTCTTCCTTAGAAGCCTGCAGGAAGAGAAGAAGCACCCCAAAGGTCGCATAGTCAAAAATCGAGCTAATCAGCCCAAAGACCACCATAAAGCGGCGGATGAAGGGCAGATCCCAGCTCACAGGGTGCCTAAGGGCATCTCGATCTACCCGGTCGGTCGCAATCGTCATTTCTGGGACATCGGTCATCAAGTTCATCAGCAATATCTGCATGGGCAGCAGCGGAAGAAAAGGCAAAAAGAGAGACGCTCCTGCCATACTGAACATATTTCCAAAATTAGCGCTCGTTGCCATAAAGATGTATTTCATCGTGTTGGCAAAGGTGCGCCTGCCCTCCAACATCCCCCGATGCAGCACAGAGAGGTCCTTCTCCAAAAGCACAATCTCCGCTACTTCTTTGACCACATCCGCTGCGCTATCAACAGAAAGGCCCACATCTGCCGTGTGAAGAGCGGTTGCATCATTAATCCCATCTCCCAAATAGCCCACCACACACCCCGCTTTGCGCAGAGCTAAGATAATCCTCTCTTTCTGATTGGGCTCTACCTCCGCAAAGATTGTCTTCCCTTGAACCACGTGAGGCAGCGCTTCATCAGAGATCGTATGCAGCTCCTCTCCCCGCAAGATCTTTGCCTCCCCATCTGGCAAACGGAGCTGGTCGGCTAAGTACTTTGCGACGAGATAGTGATCTCCGGTGATGATCTTGATCGCGATCCCCTCTTTGTGGATCTTTTCAATTACCTCCTCAACTCCTGCTTTAGGAGGGTCAAAAAAGAGGAGAAATCCCTCAAAGACCATCTGGGTTTCCATAGAAAGACTCGCTAGGTCCGCCTCGATCTTTCGAGAGGCGATTCCCAGCACGCGGTAGCCCTTGGCATAGTATTGTTCTGCTAAAGCCTCCAACTGAGATCTGCATGCCTCAATGGGTCTATCTCCCACCTTGCTGCATACGGAAAGTACGGAAGAGAGAGCGCCTTTTGTGATGAGGAGCTTCCCATCTGTCCCCGTGACGAGTACAGACATCCTTTTCCTGATAAAGTCGTAGGGCAACTCGTCGAGTTTTTTCCATCCGCTGATATCCCGTTTTTCGTCACTTAAAATCGCCCTATCGATTGCATTCTCATACCCCGTGTGAAAAGAGGCGTTGAGATAAGCCATGAGCAGTGTCTCATCAGAAGGGCTCCCCTCAGGGTCATAGGCGGCATTTAAGGTGATCACCCCATTTGTCAGTGTTCCCGTTTTATCGCAGCAAAGGACATTCATGCTGCCCAGATTTTCGATAGCGGCAAGGCGCTTGACAATCACCTTCTCCTTGGCCATCCGCTTCGCTCCATGTGCCAGATTTACACTCACGATTGCGGGAAGCAGCTGAGGCGTTAACCCAACGGCCAGAGCCAGTGCAAAGAGGAAAGATTCGAGAACGGGCCGCTGCAAGTAGATATTGAACGCAAAAATCGCGATCACAAGAAGAAGCGTGACCTCCATCAGCATGTAGCCAAAATGTTGGATCCCCCTTTCAAATGCCGTCATCGGAGGGCGCTTGTCGAGATGTTTGGATACCTTGCCAAATTCCGTCTCGACCCCTGTTGCGATCACGAGCATTTTGGCACTGCCGCTAATCACGTGACTGCCCATGAACAGACAGTTCGTGCGATCCCTAAGCGGTGTCTCAAGAGAAACGCTTCCCACCTGCTTTTCGACATGAAATGCCTCCCCGGTGAGCGTGGCTTCGTCGACATAGCAACTAAGCGCCTCAAGAAGTCTCCCATCGGCTGGGACCACATCTCCCGCTCCGAGCAGTACGCAATCTCCAGGGACCACCTCTTCAATCGGAATTTCAAAAGTCTTCCCCCCACGCTCCACCCTAGCTTGAATCCGCACTGTGGCGATCAGCTTTTCCACCGCCTGAAACGCGCCCCGCTCTTGTAAGAAACTTAGGAAACCGCTGCCTAAAAGAATGATCAAAATGATGATTGCATCCTTATTCTCATGGAGAAAAAAGGAGAGGAGCGCAGAGGCCATCAAAAGAAGAATCAACGGGCTTTTAAACTGAGAGAAAAAGAGGAAAAGTCCCCCATGGTGGTTCTGCGCATGGAGTCGATTCTTCCCATACTGGCGCATCCTCGCCTCTGCCTCTTGCTCGCTCAGGCCACTTGGAGAGGCTCCCATCTGCTTGTAGAGATTCTCTATCGGCTCTTGCCAGAACTCTAATTGTTTCAGTATATTTCCCATTCTATTATACTATCTAATTCAAATGAGATTAGCAGTCATGAAAAATAAAACCGTTGTCGTAGGCATGTCGGGAGGGGTCGATTCCTCCGTTACCGCCCTGTTACTTAAAAAACAAGGTTACAACGTCATCGGCATGTTCATGAAAAATTGGGAGGAAAAAAATAGCAGCGGCGTCTGCAAATCGGCGCAAGACTATGAGGATGTAGTCTCTGTGTGCAAGCAGCTAGATATCCCCTACTACTCTGTAAATTTTGTAAACGAATACCGCGAGAGGGTCTTTTCCCATTTCTTAGAAGAACTGAAAGCGGGATATACCCCCAACCCAGATATCCTCTGCAACCGGGAGATCAAGTTCAACGTTTTTTTAGAAAAAGCCCTTAGCCTGGGAGCAGATGCCCTGGCCACGGGACACTACTGCCAAATTCAAGATGGCACCCTCCAAAAAGGGAGGGATCCGCAGAAGGACCAAAGCTATTTTGTCTATACCCTCTCCTCGAAAACCCTCCCTAAAATTCTCTTTCCCATCGGCCACCTCCTTAAATCAGAGGTCCGCCAGATTGCAGCAGACCATGGCCTTGCCACTTCAACCAAAAAAGACAGCACCGGGATCTGCTTCATCGGCAAACGGGATTTCAAGGAATTTGTTGGCAGCTATCTCAGTTACCAAAAAGGGAATTTTGAGAACCTCCGGGGAGAGGTGATCGGCCAGCACGATGGCACCGCATTTTACACCATTGGTCAGCGCAAAGGGCTGGGGATCGGCGGCCCTGGCGAGGCGTGGTTCGTCGTTGGCAAAGATGTCGCGCGCAACGTGGTCCTCATCGAGCAAGGAACCGATCACCCCTCCCTATACACCTCAACCCTCACTGCAACCGACCTCTCTTGGGTGTCAGGGCATCCTCCCGAGCTCCCCTTCTCCTGCCATGCCAAAGTGCGCTACCGGCAAAAAGACGCCCCCTGCATCCTTGAATCGATCGATGCAGGACGCGCCTTTGTCCGGTTCCTCGAGCCCCAGCGAGCAGTCACCCCCAGGCAGTCGATCGTCTTTTACGACCAGGAGATCTGCCTAGGTGGTGGAATGATTGCCTAACGGCGATTATTGTACTGGTAGTGATAGTGGTGAAACGTGCGTGGAGGGCGGACGAAACTCTTTTGGAAGTCCGCTACAAATCCCCCGAACACCTGGAGTAATCT
Organism: Verrucomicrobiota bacterium; assembly: GCA_018240135.1. Classification (GTDB taxonomy): domain Bacteria; phylum Chlamydiota; class Chlamydiia; order Chlamydiales; family Rhabdochlamydiaceae; genus SZAS-13. The sequence goes on along the minus strand of JAFEGI010000023.1, from coordinate 51,947 downwards.
GGGATCTACTTCAAGGGAATCACTCATCGGCTTCATCTCCCAAATGCAGGTATCTCCATGGGTTTTTCCAGAAAACTCTGCCAAGATGTTTGCCTTGTTCTGCTCAGACACCAAGAGAAAATCGCACGAATCATCGTGCAGATTGGCATGTGCGATCAGTTCGCCCATTGCATCGTAAAACGCGAACTTTGCGCGAGAGGTCGTCCAAATGGTCCCGCTAATCCAACCGATCTGCCCATTTGCGTCGTAGAGATCGATCTCAGTTCCCCATGCGGCGAGCATTCCAAGAGAAAACGCGCGAGTCACTCCCCTTGCTAAATGATTGCCCTCTGCATCCAATAGATCGTAATGGTATCGCGGAGTAAAAAGTCCCGAGCGAACTACCTTGCCCAGAGATTCCCCCTCCCTTTGAAGAAGAAACTCAGCCGTGTAGGAAAGCGGAGTCGAATTTTTCACAACTCTCCATCCTTCCTCGGCAAATAGCCCAGAAAAGGCTCCCATCCATACTGCAAGACAGACAACTAAGAACCGGTTTTTCATACAAATCCTCCCAAATAAGAGTTAGATTCTATGCGATCCCCCGTTTCCACACAACACCTGGAAAAAAACCGTCCCAGCCAATTATGTAATCTGATTACATAATTGTCCGCAAAGCGGATAATCCATTGATATTAAGATGGGTATGACTGCGCAATTGCGCGATTGGCATCTTCCCAAGTTGGATAGTTTGTTCGCTGGAGGATTTGTAGGTTCCTAGCAAAACAAGCAAGAGCCGTGATTATAGAATCCCTTGTGTTCCATTTGTGCTCCTCCTTCAGATAGGATGCCAAAATGCCTAAGATCTCAACAGGCAACGGGAAAAAATAGGAAGAGACGTTCTCATCTATCTCTTCCCAGTCATTATAGGTAATGATCCGTTGATCCCATATCCTTGTCGGGACACGCAAAGAGGCTTCTTCAGAAAAAGCCCGAATGCGCTCTGCTAACCCCTGAAAGTAGGCCACGGCGTGCAGGGGAGGCCCTCTCTTTCGACTTTCCTCGAGAACTGGCTTGCTCTCTTGAGTCTCATGAGCCAATGCAGAAAGCACGGGAACCCCTTCCATGGTGAGCAAGGCTTCCCAAGACTGTTGTAATTTTGACCAGCGCTCGATCGCTTCTTTCACCCTATTCCATGAGGATGCAGACTGCATTTGTAAGCTATAACCCCACTGACTCTGGGGACAAAAAAGCGCTTTCCCCAAATCAATAAAACATCTTGTTTGTTTTGGATTTGATTGTTTTACTTCTTCAGACAGCAAATTGTATTTTTGTTCTACCTCATGAACAAGGCCTGTCAAACAGGGGAAAGAATTCCCTGCCAATAGAGATTCCCAGTCCACTTTCAACTCTTCCATCCCCTCTTCGACTCGAGAAAATTCCTGCTCGAGTCTTTTCCATTCTCCGAAAGAAGTGATGTATCTTGGTGCTTGGTAGGACCGACTGTAATAAGTGCCATAGTACTTGTCCATGCGATGGGCAAGTTCCGTAAAACAAGGGATAGGGTTTCCAGCATGTGGAATTGACGATGCAAATCGAGAGGCAACTGTATCCGCGCCCGCATCCAGGAGACGATTCCATTCTGTATCCAGTTTTTCCACTTCTCTTTCTAAAGAGCCGATTCTCTTTTCTACCTTTTCCCACTCTTTGAGAGTGGTTGGATATGTTCCATCTGGAAATAGTGCAAGGTGGTAATAGGACTCAACCCGCTTGATCAGCCGAGAGAGACAAAAATGGGATCTGAGATGTAGGCGCTTTTCGCTATCTGAAAGCCCATCATACTGCGCTTCAATTTCCTGGGCAAAAGCGGAAACTCTCGGCATGGCACAGCTACTTTGCGCCCTGTTCCAGATCGCATCCAATTCAGCAAGGCGCCCTTCGAGCTGAATGAGGTCAAATGAGGTTTCTTTGAATCCATTTGCGCTGAGGTAGCGGCGTAGGCCCCAAAATAAACGGCACGGCGCTGCTTGGGGAGCTTCCCTCTCGATATCCGCTATGATTCGGGATAATTGTGGCCACTGCGAATTAGAGCGCAATTCTTGCCAGCGCGAGCCTAGCTGCAAGAGATCCTGAGGTTTGAAGAAATAGGGATTTAGTTCGAGTTTGTCTAGAGGGCCAGTAGGAGAGAGAGTCTTTGCAACTTTTTCGAGTTTTTGCGCCTGCTCTTCTAAATGGGCGATCTGCTCTTTCAGTTTTTCCCATCCTAGACGAGTTGTTGGGTATTTTCCGGGATATAAAGTTATCGAATAGTATCTCTCCATCTCTTCTTTTAGCCGAGAGAAACAATAATCCAGTTTCATATATTCTGGGAGTGGGTCGCATGCATTTTGAATCTGCACGGCGAATCGGGAGATCGCTGGATCTACTAGAAACTGCTGCCAGACTTTCCGTAGCTCCCGTTTATATGCGATTAGATCGAAAGATGGATTGATTCGATCGCTGCTGAGGTGAGGGCTAAGCGTATTAAATAGAGAAAACCAACGCGCCTCAGTAGCCCAAGATTTCTCAGCCTTAGATGCTAGCCAAGAGAAACAAAAGACAGATTTTATGCATGCCTGTTTTTCGCTATCCACAAGCTGATCGTAGGCCTTTTCAATCATGAGAGCCCATCTGAAGACACGTTTGGGGATATCTTTGCCCTCAAGCAAAGTATTCCAAATCTGCTCTAGCTCTTTAAGCTGTGCGTTAAATCGCTCCGGCTCCTTAAGGAAGAATAAGGAGGGTTTTTTCGAACATTGAAAACTAAGAAGTTGAAGTCGCTCTTCGTTGAATCCAATTGCCTTTAGATGAGGGGGCTGATTTAGAAACGATGCAACTAAGTCTTTCTCTAGATGCAGGTTTAGAAGAGAGAGGCAATAGTGGGACTTTAGCTCGTGCCTCTTAAGCGTATCTGGAAGTTGATCATAACGTGCTTGAATCTCTTTAGCCTTCTTAGAAATGACGCCGTTTTCTACTGCAGCGCTCCAGACTTTCTCTAACTCCGCTAAACGCGCCTCAAGTTTGTAAAGGTCAAAACTTGTTTCATCGAATCCACTTCTTTGTAAATAGCAGTGCAACTCTAAAAATAAGCAGTGAAAATCCGTTTTAGCGTCTTCTCCAAGCGCTGCCCTATGGTTTCTATGGACATCCGATACAATCTGCGCAAATCGGGGCAAGTCCCGGCTACAGAGCAACTGGAGCCAAGAGGACTCTAACACCTGGGGATCTTGCCGTAATCTGTAGGAATTGAAGTCTAGCTTTGCTAAGAGGGTGCTCATACGAGAGATTGTAATCAGAGAAAACAAATTCTAAAAGGAAAAATGACTATTTTTAGTGATAATTATTTTTTTATAATATATTTGTGGAAATAGGATTATAAATAATAGCGATCGATGCTACGCAAAAAAATACAGCCCTTATTCATATGCTTCCTTCTACTCGGAGGATGCGCACGCGTACCCAATAGCGATTTGGCCAAGATCGCTCCCCCTGCGACTGTAGAGATCGAGGAGGTCCTTTCCCATGAATTTATCCAGGAAGGGGGATGGCCGACTGACGCATGGTGGGAGATGTTTGATGACCCCCAGCTAAGCGCGCTCATGGCAAGGGCCTTGGAAGAGAGCCCCACCTTAAAAAAGGCTCAGGCGAAGGTGGAGGAGGCAAACCAGGAAGCAAAGCGGGTCCGCTCCCGTCTATTCCCCCACATGAATGGGGACTACCTGGAGCAGTGGCAGTATTTTAGCAAAAATGGCTTTATCCGCTCGTTTTTCCCCACACTGCCCACGATGCCTGTACCAGCAACGGTCAACGACATCAATCTAACTCTGAACTTCAGTTATGAATTCGACTTTTTCGGGAAGAACCGCAATCTCTTTCAAGCAGCCCTGGGGATGATGCGCGCGCAAAGGGCAGAATCGAAACAGGCAATCCTCATTTTGACAACGCTCATTGCACAGACTTATATCGAGCTCCAGATGCGCCTGCAGCTTGCACGAGTACTAGAAGATCGTTTGGAGCAGCGCAAGGCCCTCTATGAGCTCACGAATGCTAGGCAGGAAAATGCCCTCGATCCGAGCATCCCCGTTTTAGAGAGTGAGCAAAACGTCTATCAGGTCAGACAAGCGCTCATTACCATGCAAAGAGAGATTGCGATCGACCGCCACTTGCTGAACTTTCTCGTGGGGGCAAGTCCGAGTGAGGATCTTGGCCTGGTAGCGAAGGGGGTTTTCTTCGAGAGGCAGGTCCCTCTGCCGACCGATCTTTCTAGCGATCTGCTCGCAAGGCGCCCCGATTTGATGGCGCAGATCTGGCGGGTTGAGGCGGCTGCGAAGGAGATCGGCGCAGCTAAAGCCGACTTTTATCCACGCATCAACTTGGTTGCATTTGGGGGTCTTGAGAGCATCTCCTTTAGAAACCTCTTTAACTTCAGCAGTAAGCAAGGAGCGCTCGATCCTGCGATCCACCTGCCGATTTTCACAGGGGGCAAGCTGAGGGCCAATCTTCGTGGCAAGGTGGCTGTCTTCAACGAGGCGGTCTATCGGTATAACGAGCTCCTCCTCCATAGCGCGCAAGAGGTCGCAGATAGCCTCTCCACATTAACCGCTTCTTATCACAATCTCCAAGAGCAGATCTCCCATCTGCAGGCTTCTGAAAGACAGCTCGATCTCCAGTTTGCCCGCTATGAAAATGGGGTGTCGAACTTTCTCCATGTGCTCAATACGGAGGAGAATTTCCTCATCCAACGCTTTGCCTTAATCGGGTATGAGAGGGACTACTTGCTCTCCCTGATTCAATTGGTCAAGTCTCTTGGTGGGGGATATGTTGCAAGCATCCCTGAGGTGAAACCATGACGGATGGAAAAAGCTCTCGCGCGATGGGAATTACGATCGCTGTCTTTCTCGCAATTGGCCTAGGATACTTCCTCTACTGGCTTTTATGGGGTCAATTTCACGAGTATACCGACGATGCTTACGTCGGGGGCAACAAGGTGATCGTCATGCCCCAGGTCCCTGGGATTGTGACCTCCCTATCTGCTCTTAGCACCGATTACGTCGTGAAAGGACGGGTCCTTGTGGAGCTCGATCGCACCGATGCGAAAATCGCCTTAGATCGCTCCATTGCAGAACTCGGAGATGCTGTCCGCCAGGTTGTGGGACTCTTTGAGCAGGTAGAGCGCCTTTCTGCGGAGACAGCAGGGAGGAAAGCGGAGTTTGTCAAATCGGCTCAAGATTACGACCACCGAAAAAAACTCATCGAAGAGGGGGGCGTCTCCCTAGAAGAATTTGAACATGCAACGGCGGCTTTAGAGTTTGCCTTCTCCTCGCTGATTGCAACCGAGCACGCCTGGATCTCTGCGCTCGCCCAAGTAGAGGGCACAACCATAGAGACCCACCCTCTTGTAGAAAAAGGAAAAAATGGGGTCCGCAGTGCATTCGTGGCTTTGGAGAGATGCACTATCGAAGCGCCGGTGACGGGAATCGTTGCGCAGAGGACAGTTCAAGTGGGTGAGCATGTCAGACCAGGCCAGCCCTTGCTTTCGATCGTCCCCTTAGAAGAGATGTGGGTCGATGCGAACTATAAAGAAAACCAGCTTACCCACATGCGGATTGGACAAAAAGCGGTGATCCACTCCGATATCTACGGAAGAGAGGTCCAGTTTACCGGCACTTTGGTGGGAATTGGCGGGGGAACTGGGAGCGTCTTCTCGATTCTACCTCCCCAAAATGCAACGGGGAACTGGATCAAAATTGTCCAGAGGATCCCCGTGAAATTCGAACTCGATCCCCACCAGCTTAAGGAGTTTCCCCTCCGCTTAGGACTCTCGATGGAGGTCACGGTAGACATTCGGGAGAAAGAGTTGCCGATGATCCCCCAGGAAAAACCGGCAGAGCCCATCTACAAAACGGATGTCTTTGCACAGCAAGAAGAGGGGGCAGAGCCTTTAATTGCGGAGGTGATCGCAACCAACCTCTCCCCTACCTTCGTGGAAAATAGGGAAGAGCCGTGAAGTCGCTGACGGGATTTCCTCTTCTCATCTTAACGGTTGCTCTTTCGGCTGCGACCTTTATGATCGTCCTCGATTACTCGATTGCCAACGTTTCGATCCCCTATATCTCGGGAGATCTTGGGGTCAGCGTCGATCAGGGAACTTATGTGATCACCTCCTTTGCGGTCGGCAACTCGATCGCTCTTCCTTTGACGGGATGGCTGACACGCCGATTTGGAGCCGTTCGGCTCATCAGCATCTCCCTTCTGTTTTTCGTCCTCTTTTCTTGGGCGTGCGGGGTCTCATGGAACATCAGCGCTCTTGTGATCTTCCGCTTCTTGCAGGGTGCAGCTGCCGGCCCTTTGATTCCTTTAAGTCAAACCCTTCTGATCATGATCTTTCCCCCAGAGAAAAAAAATGCGGCGATTGCCTTTTGGAGCTCGATTGTCATCGCCGCTCCGATCTTGGGACCGATCCTCGGAGGATGGATCTCCTACGACTACAAGTGGCCATGGATCTTTTTTATCAATATTCCAGTCGGCATCTTTAGCACGGCAATCATCTGGACTCTATTGAAGGAGAAAGAGACGCAGCGGAGCCGCCCCCCTTCCGATTGGGTGGGGTTCCTATTGCTCTCATTTGGTGTTGCGACCCTTCAGTTCCTTCTCGATAAAGGGGAGCAGTACGATTGGCTAGGATCCCCTCTCATTTGCACGATGGCAAGCACCTCCATCATCTCTTTTAATTTGCTTATCGTTTGGAGCCTGACCTATAGACATGCTCTCATCGATTTAAGTCTTTTTAAGATCCGCACCTTTGCGCTTTCGGTGATCTATATCGGAGTCTCTTATGCACTCTACTTCGGGTCGGTTGTCCTCATCCCCCTTTGGCTACAGACAAGCATGAACTACACCTCTATCTGGGCAGGGCTTGCGGTAGCCCCTATCGGGATCGCTCCGTTTATCCTCTCTATTTGGTCAGGGAAGCTGGTGACCCGCTACGGCACCACCAGGCTCCTTGGAATCTGCTTTGTGCTCTTTGCGCTTTCCTGCTTTTACACCGCCTTTTTCAATACAGATGTCGACATCTGGCATGTCGGCTTTTCTAGATTTATCCTCGGGTGCGCGCTTGTCTTTTTTATCACGCCACTTTTTTCGCTTAGCCTAGAGGATGTGCCCCATGACAAGCTTGCGAGTGCAACCGGTTTATTTCACTTTGTGCGTTCGATGGTAGGGGGCGTGGGGACGGCGATTTTTACGACGCTGTGGATTCGGCGCAGCGCCTATCACCATGCGACCGTCGGAGAAAATATCACTGCATTCTCGCCAGAGACGCGGGGGATTTTAGAAAATCTACCGCAGGTAGGTGTCGAACCGCAAGGGCTCTTAGCTAAACTCAACTCTATTCTCGACCAGCAAGCCAGCGTGCTTGCTATGAACGACTGTTTTTACCTGATGGGATGGATCTTTTTGAGCCTACTTCTCTTTTTACCCCTGGCCCGCCATAAGCAGGCCATAGAAGAAAAGATCTAGCGCTTTTTCTGAGTAAGCTTGTGACGCACCTTGCTATGCTTCACGCTGTAGGAGAAGTAGAGCAGGCAGCCGAGTGCCATCCAGATGATGAGCTGAAGCCAGGTGACCGCGGGAAGGGCAACCATCTGGAAGATGCATGCCGCAGTTCCTGCCAGAGGGATCCAAGGCACAAATGGCGTCTTAAAGGGGCGATGGAGCGCCGGTTGGGTATAGCGCAGGACCAAAATCCCAAAACAGACGATCGCAAAGGCGAGGAGCGTTCCAATGGAGGTGAGCTGCCCTAAGATACCGACGGGGAAGATCCCTGCAAGGACCATAGCCGCTGCCGCAACAACGCAAGTGGAGAAGAACGGGGTGTGGAACTTCTCGTGGACCTTTGCAAAGGCTTTTGGAAGAAGACCATCTTGAGAGATGGTGTAGAGGATCCGGGTCTGCCCAAGAATCATGACAAGGACAACCGAGGTGAGTCCCGCTAGGATCGCCAGTTTGATGACAAAGCGCAGCCAGATAAATTTAGGTCCCAAAGCGTTCACTGCAACGGCAATCGGATCGGGGACATTGAGCATCGTGTAGCTAACAAGTCCTAGCAAGACAATCCCGACAAAAATGTAGACAATCGTCGAGATGCCGAGGGATCCGAGCATCCCGATGGGCAGGTCTTTTTGGGGATTGCGGGCCTCTTGCGCGAGGGTCGAGAGGGCATCGAAACCAATGAAGGCAAAGAAGACGACGCTTGCGCCGCGGAAGATCCCGCTCCAGCCGAACTGTCCATAGATCCCTGTATTCTCTGGGATGAATGGAGTCAGGTTATCGGCCTTAATATAGGCAATTCCGCATCCGATGAAGAGAATAATCACGGTCATTTTGATCACGACCATGATGTTGTTAAAGCTCGCTGCCGCCTTAATCCCCACGGCGACAAGGTATCCCATGACTGCAACGATAAAGACTGCGGGCAGGTTGATCGCCGCACCGGTCTGATGCCAGCCCGTTGCCACGTCGTAGGAAAGAGGGGCGCTGGCCACACATGCGGGGATGTGGATCCCGATGTCTGCGAGGAGACTGACAAAGTAGCTCGACCATCCGACAGAGACCGTCGCCGCAGAGAAGAGAAACTCCATGGTCAGGCCGCAACCAATTATCCAGGCGATGAACTCCCCCATGGTCACGTAGGCGTAGGAGTAGGCGCTACCAGAAATGGGGATCAGAGAGGCGAACTCTGCGTAGCAAAGAGCTGCGAAAATGCAGGTGATGGCGGCGATAATGAAGGAGATGAGGATCCCAGGACCCGCATATTCCGCGGCGGCCTGCCCTGTGAGGACGAAAATCCCCGCCCCAATGATCGCTCCAATGCCGAGCGCGGTGAGGTTCAGCGCGCTGAGGTGGCGCTTTAAGCCCCCCTTGCCTTCCGCTGCCTCGTCGACGAGCGACTTAATCGTTTTTTTCGCAAATAGTCCTTTTGCCATATGGCCCTCTTAAAAATTTTCGGGCCATGATATAACAAATCGGAGTTTTGAGACTAGTGATTTGTGAAACTTTCCCACTGTCTAATGTGCTCGAGGAGCACTTTTTTTGTGGGTTTTTTCTGGAGCAGGTCGAGATTTTTCTGATCGCTGGAGAGGTGAGCGAGCTTGGCAAGGATCTGGAGGTGCCCTTTATCATTGCCAGCAAAGAGGAAAAACAGGGTATGGACGGGCTTTTCATCGAGAGCGCCGAAGGGGATGGGGGCTTCGGGAAACACGACGAAAACCCGGTCGAGCGGGCCACTTTCGACAAAATCGCGGGTATGGGGAACGGCGATTCCGTTATTCAGGGCAGTTGGCATAAGAGCCTCACGGTCGAGGAGGAGCTCGCAGAGCACTTCGGGATCGACCCCTAATTTCGAAGCGATTGCGAGGGTCGTGTTCCGGATGATCTCTTCCTTGGTGCCACCGATTATATTCGAGAGGACGTCTCCTTGGTGGATCGCGCGGTAAAGACAAAAATGGTGCATCCCTCCTCGAGCTGGGTGCTCTTCCTCGGGAGGGTAGATCTGTTTTTCTTGAAAATGCGGGTGTGGCTGCTGCCCTTTGAGCTTGCAGCGCATCATCCAATTCTCGATTTCCATCCGGCTAAAGCGGTATTGGTGGTTGAGTTTATAGGCGGGAATCTTCCCATCGGAAAGCCAGCGCCGAATAGTCGTTTCTGAGACGCTGAGCAACTCTGCGACATCTTTAATTTTTAGATCCATGCTTTAACACCCCGCAAATAAAGCTAACACACCTTCCGCGGTGTCACTCCTGAGGAGCTTTTTCCGCCGCTCTTCGCTTTTAATGGCCATCGTCAGATGGGAGAGAATCTTCAAGTACTCAGTCTGCTTGCTATCGGGCCCGCCAATTAGAAAGACGAAGTGAACAGGAGAGCGATCGAGGGCATTCCACTCAATCCCCTTTTTTTTCTGGATCCCGATGGCGATAAAAAAATCCTCGTAGCCAGAGAGTTTCGCGTGGGGAACTGCCACCCCTAAACCGATGCCCGTGGAAACGACCTTCTCCCTTTCGAAAATCGACTGCTCAAATAAGGGGCGGTTTTTGAGTTTGCCGTGGGTATCTAATAGCGCTATGAGCTGCCCAATCGCCTGATCGCGCGACTCTGTCTCCAAAAATAAGACAAGACGGGTATCCAAATAATTGGAAATCGCCACTTCTTCTCCTTTTTTAAAGCGTTTTCTAAAATCGCTGATGCCGTGATTAATGCGCGCCAGTATGGCCAAAGCCGCCCTCCCCTCGCGTGGTCGACGTGAGCGTCTCTTCAAGAACAAATTCCGCTTGCAGGATAGGAGCTAAGACGATCTGTGCAATCCGCATGCCGCGCGTTACGGTAAAAGCGGTCTTGCCGTGGTTAATCAGGATCACCTTGATCTCTCCGCGGTAATCGGCGTCAATCGTACCGGGCGCATTGAGGACGGTGATCTGGTGGTTAAAAGCCAGGCCGCTGCGCGGGCGCACTTGGATCTCATATCCCTCGGGGATCGCCGCTTTGACGCCTGTGGGCACAAGGGCTTTTTCCCCTGGAGCGATGACGATCTCTTCTGAGATGCAGGCTTTGACATCTGCTCCTGCGGCAAGAGGGGTTGCGTAAACGGGAACAAAATCGGGATCTTCAACGAGGACGGGAACTTCCATCGATTTGCACTAGTTTGAGTGGTTCGCTAAGGCCATCAGTTCTTTGAGTTTTTGAGGCAACTTCTCTAGGGACTGCCCATAGAGGACGTTGCCAGAGACAGGCTCGCGATAGGCACGCTCGTTGTCTGTTAGAAACTCCAAAAATTGAGATATTTTCTGTTTTAATTGATGGCGAATTACAATGCAATCGATCATTCCCTTTTCGAGCAAAAATTCTGAGCGCTGCGCTCCAGGAGGCAGTTTTTGGCGGATGGTCTGCTCGACAACGCGCGAGCCGGCAAATCCAATCAAGGCATCGGGTTCTGCTATAATGACATCTCCAAGCGATGCAAAAGAAGCGGTAATTCCGCCTGTCGTCGGATTCGTAAGCACGGAGAGGTAAGGAAGCCCTTTTTCTCCGAGCTTTGCAAGCGCCGCAGAGGTCTTGGCCATCTGCATGAGAGATAGCGCCGATTCTTGCATCCGCGCCCCGCCTGATGCAGAGACGATGACAAGCGGCAGCTCATGGGCAAGTGCATGTTCGATGAGAAGGGTGAGTTTCTCCCCTACCACCGAACCCATCGAGCCCCCCATAAAGGAGAAGTCGAGCACGGCAAGTGCGGTCTCTTTCCCATCAATCGCACAGGTGCCGACATAGATCGCTTCATCGCGCCCCGTCTTTTTTTGCGCATTCTTGAGACGATCTGCGTAAGGCTCTGTATCGACGAAATGCAGGGGATCTGTGGAACGGTACTCGGTAAATAGTTCTTTAAATGTCCCTCTATCCGCAATCAGCTCGATCCGCTGAGCTCCTGAGAGGCGATAGTGATAGTTGCATTTTGGACAGCAGTGGAGATTTTGCTCCAGCTCATTAGCATGGATCATCTCATTGCAGTGGGTGCATTTGACCCAACCGCTATAGCCATCTTTCTTCGTCGATTGTACCTTAATTTTTGGTTTATGCCGCGAAAATAGTCCCATAGCATCCCGTTTTTATATTCGGCCAGTATACCATACAGAAGCCTCTTACGTCGAGAGATACCTCTCTTCCACATTCTTCCAATTGACAATGCGCCAAATATTTTTTACATACTCTGCGCGGACGTTCTTATACTGCAAGTAGTAGGCGTGTTCCCACACATCAATCCCGAGAAGGGGCACGTAACCAAGTAAGCTTAAAGGGTCTTGGTTTGAGCAAGTCGCAATGACAAGGCGATTTTTTACTTTGTCGAGCCCAAGCCAACACCACCCTGAGCCCTGGATCGCAACCGCTGCACCGCTCATTTTTTCAATAAATTGCTCTCTACTGCCAAACTCTTTTTGAATCGCCCCAGCCAGCTCTCCCTGCAAAGCCCCCCCTTTTCCCTCCGGAGCTAGATTACTCCAAAAGATCGAGTGGTTCACATGGCCCCCGCCATTAAAGCGGATTGCAGGGGAAAGTGCGATCATCGCGGCCACATCCCCTTTTGCCTCCGCATCGCGGTACTTTTCTAGTGCGGCGTTGAGGTTCGTAACATACGCTTGGTGGTGCTTCTGGTAGTGGAGCTGCATAATCTCTGCAGAAATAACAGGCTCGAGTGCAGAAAAATCATAGGGCAATTCGGGCAATTTGTAAGGTGTCATCCTCTCTCTCCTAAGTGAACTTTAAATTGTAATGGCAGCTCCCATTTTTTCGTAGATTTTTTTCCGAGTGCAAGCATAGACTGCTCAGTCATGACAGCCATCAATGCCTCACATCTTCTAGCTGCACAGACGCATACCCCTTCTAAAATGGAGCGGTGGGAATTCTTGATCCCTACCATTTCGGTGATTGCTCTGGGATCGATCTTTATCCCCCATTTTGCGCTGGGGATTGCCTTCGGCACGGCTCTACTCTTTGCAGAGGTCACTGTGATCCTTCTGCTCAGATGCTGCTTTCCTCTCCCTGCGCCTGAAAGAAAGAATGAGGTCAGTGAGTACAAACAGAACATTCACCGAAATCCAATCCAGGCCACCCTTCTTGGTCCTTTTGTGGAAGAGGTCATCTTTCGCAGCTGGATTCTCCCTGCACTCAGGGCTATCACAGGAAGCGCTCCTTTTGCAGCGATAGGATCAGGTATTTTGTTCGGCGCTGCCCACTTAGTTAACCCTCATGATGGGGCGCGCTTTCAAGCGGTAGCTTCTACCGTCTGGGGGATTGCGGTGGGCTTCTTCGCGATCTCCTATGGTCTTCCCGCTGCAATCGCCGCACATATCGCCAATAACACGATTGCTACATCTGCATCTGTTGCTTTAAGTTAAGGTCCGTAATGGGGCCGATCGCTCTTAAGACCTTGTCTTTTGGTAGAGGGCCAAAAATCTCCAGGAAGGCTCTGACCGTCGAAGGGCTGGTAAACACAATCTCATCAATCTCTTCAAGGCAGGGCTTGGATTCTACTCGCTGTGTCAGTGTATCGTAGAGATCGCACGCCTGGTAGCGAATCTCCCGCTCCTGGAATGCATTTACCAAAATTGGACGCGATAGAGAGGATCTTGGCAAAAAGAGATAGGCGTTTTCCAAATCCTCGCTAGAAAGAAGGTGGAGAAGCCCCTCTTGCGTCTCTTCTTGTGCAACGCGGTGCACCGCGAAGCCCCGATCTTGTAGATGCAGAGCGGTCACCTTTCCAATTGCAATCACCCTCGCTTGGATCTGCTCTGGAGCCATTCCCATTGCGGCTACATGCGCACAAAAGATGCGCACACAGTTTTTACTTGTAAACAGAAGATGGGTGTACTCCAAAAGATCGTCAAAAACCCGTTTTACTTCTGGATCGGATAGGGGGCGAGGGACAATCTGGATCACCGGATAGTGAATCACCTCATCTTCTGATTCAAAATGGGTAGGGTCTGTTCCCAGATACAAGATCTTCTTCATGATGGATACACGCAAATAGTTGTTTCATCTCTTCATCCCCCAAACGACAGAGGATCGCGAGCTTTCCTTGTAAGGGCGCCACAGGTCCTGGCAGTCTGAGCCGCTTAAGGTGTGTGAGCCCAAGTCGAATCAGCGCCGCCTCTGCAATCACCACTCCATCGAGCAGTCCCTTTTCCAGAAGCGCTAATCGCTCTTGGATCGTCCCCCGAATGTCCACAACTGCGCACGTGGGATACAAAGAACGAATGTTCGCTTCACGGCGTTTGCTCGATGTGCCGATCCTGGGAGATCTTGGAAGCTCTTCTAGACGTACCACAAGGCTATCTGAGGGATCAACCCCTTTTGTAAGAGCCGCAATCTCGAGTCCATGAGCCAAAGGGTCGGGGAGATCTTTTGCAGAGTGGATGCTGATCTGGCAGCCTTTAGAGAGCTGAAGCGCATCGATCTCCCGCGTGAAAAAATCGGTTTTATCGAGATCTCTAAGGGAGGTTGTCCGGTCCTGATCGCCATGGGTGCTCACCCACACCATCTCAAAGAGAACATCGGGGTGGTGCGCTCTAAGGGCGCTGTAGACCTCTTCCACTTGCGCTCTAGAAAGAGGGGAGCTGCGCGCTCCAACTTTAACGGATAACGGCATGGATCGCCTCTTCGACGACATCGACACCTGTGATCTGGATCTTTTGCAGCAGCTGCGGAGGAAGCCCCTTCAGGTTGCGCTTGGGCAGATAGCAGCGGCGAAAGCCCATGTGGATCGCTTCGCGGATCCGATTTTCAATGCGGGGCACGCCGCGCACCTCGCCGCAAAGGCCCACCTCGCCGATAATCACCGTATCGGGATCAATCGCGCGATTGGAAAAAGAGGAGGCAATCGCCAGAAGAACGCCGAGATCAATTGCAGGCTCTGAGATCTTCATCCCCCCTGCCACGGAGACAAAGACATCGCTGTGATGCAGCTGATAACCCATCCGCTTTTCCAACACAGCGAGAAGAAGTGAGAGCCGGTTCTGATCGAGCCCTGTCGATTTGCGCGAGGAGGTAGAAAAAGCAGAAGCCGCGACAAGCGCCTGTACTTCGATGAGAAGCGCTCTTGTCCCCTCAATTGTCGGAATGATCACCGATCCGGGCGACTCCTTGAGCCGCTCCTCGAGAAAGAGCATCGAGGGGTTGCTCACTTCTGTAAGGCCTTCGCCCCCCATCTGAAAAAGGGTGATGTCATCGGTGGGGCCAAACCGGTTTTTGATCGAACGCAGCAGACGGTAGCCGTGTTGTCGATCCCCCTCAAATTCGAGAACGGTGTCGACAATGTGCTCTAAAACGCGAGGGCCTGCGATCTCCCCCGACTTCGTCACGTGGCCGATGAGAAAGGTCGCGATCCCAAGTCCCTTTGCTAAGTGCATGAATTCAGTGGCTAGCTCCCGCACTTGGCTCACGGAACCGGGCGCAGAGGTGAGCTCACTTTTATAGAGGATTTGGATCGAGTCGACAATCATCACATCAGGTTTTAGGTGATCGACCTGCGCTTTGACATTGGAAAACAGGGTTTCGCTTAAAAGAAAGAGGTGCTCGCTACCCACGCCGAGACGAGATGCCCTTAGCGAGGTCTGCTCTACCGACTCTTCTCCGCAGACATAGAGAACCTTATGCCCTTGACTCGCGAGATTCTCCGCGAGCTGGAGCATTAGCGTCGATTTGCCGATCCCTGGGTCCCCTGCCACCAAAGTCAATGACCCCGTGACAATGCCCCCTCCTAGAAGCCGGTCGCACTCTGCCATTTTTGTCGACATCCGCCGAAACTCGGTAATATTGACCTCTTTGACGCGCATCGGCTTAGCGGTTTCTCGGCCGAGTGCATCAAAACGCACCCCTTTGTCGACAATCTCGATCTCTTCCGCAAAGGTATTCCACTTTTGACAAACGCTGCAACTCCCGGTCCATTTTGTCTGCTTATGGCCACATTCCACACAGCTCCACAGCGTCTTTTGCTTAGCCATTCCGTTCTCCGAGTTTTTTTAGGGCATCTTCTGCAGCTGCCTGCTCCGCTTCTTTTTTAGAACTCCCCATACCCTCACCGATTTCCTTGTCATCAATGGCCACAATGACGTGAAACATTTTGCTGTGATCAGGTCCTACTTCCTTTAGGATTTTGTAGATGGGAGGCTTTTGAAATTTCTTTTGAGAGTAATCTTGCAAATCGGCCTTGGCATTGCGCACGGGTTTTTGCAAATGCGCCTGGATCTGGGAAGTGAAGTGGGTAAAGAGAAATGAGCGTGCCGCCTCGATACCCCCGTCGAGAAAAATCGCGCCAATCAGCGCTTCGAAAAGATCGGCTAGGATGGTTTCCCTTCCCCGTCCATCATTCATCCGCTCCCCTTTACCGAGAAGCACGTGCTCGCCCACTCCAAGCTCCATAAGCAAGGCTGAACAACTGCTTGCCTCGACGATGTGGGATCTCAGATTGGAAAGGGTCCCTTCTGGCTCATGAGGCAACGTTTTATAGAGATATTCTGAGATGAGGAGCCCCAAAACGGAATCGCCGAGAAACTCGAGCCTTTCATTGTGCGCGCGAATTTGACTCCTATACTCGTTGTAGAAGGAGCGGTGCACAAACGCGAGGAAGAGAAGCTCCCTGTCGAGAAAGGCATAGCCGAGTTTTTCCTCTATCAAAGGAATCTGGGCAACAAGGGCATCAATCGGGCTCATTTCGATCTCTATTTTCCAAACAGTATCCCCGTTTTGTGAAAGATTCGCAACCTAATAATGTTTTTTTCACTTCACATCATTCCAATAGAGAGAGATAATGACCTCCATGCACTTTGCCATCACCTCAGATTACCTCGAATACTTCCGGAAAAATCACTACATCGAACTGGAAGGGATCCTCTCACCAGAGCACGCTGCAGACCTCGGCAGACGCGCTAGGTCTCTTGTCGGTATGTCTCACTCAGGTGCCGCTTTGTTTCAAGCAGGATGGGATCTGTGGAGACAAGATCCTGAAATTAAAAAAATTGTTTGCAAGCGAGGCCTAGCCAAACTCGCTGGAGAGCTCTTTCAGGTTCCCTCGCTCCGCCTGGCATTCGATCAGTACCTCACGTCTCAGGCAATCTACCAAAGAGGCCCCGAGAGCCTCCAACAAGACGCCTGTTTGAGTCCTCTTATCGGCGCCCTCATCCTCCAGCTCGGCACCCTCGAATCCCCTCCGCCCCACTTCCCCTTGCCCACTGTAGCGGGTAATGGCCTCTTTGTATCACCCCATTTTCCAATTCCCTGGCCCGAAATGGCGCTTATCCCCGATCTAGAGATCCTGATCATCGGTTTTAGCCACCCCAAAACCTTCTTCCGCGCAGAGACGCGCGACCCCAGGGCTCCCCTGCTTAAAAAGCTGGGATATAACTATGGCGATCTCCTTAGCGATGCCCTCCATCCTCTTGTTCTACGAAAGCATTAACCTTCTGTTTTGCCAGGGCCACGCAGTGCTCCACGCTAATCCCCTGCCAGTAATTGCCCAAAAATGCACACCTAGGCAACCTCTCCCTTAAAGCCGCTTCTGCCGCCTTCATCTTCGCCATGTGACCCACTAAGTACTGCGGGATAGCGCGCGGAGAATCTTTGAAGACGATCACATCGGGCGCTCTTTCAATCCTGAGCTGTCTCATAAGCCCCTCTCTTGCAATGCGCAAGTACTCCTCCTCTGTCCATCCCCTGTACTTTAGGTTGATGGTCAGCCTAGTCTCCTCTTCCCTCTGGTTGTGCTCGCGGAAAACCGATGAGTCAAAAATCACTCCCAAAATCTCTTCATCCATGTATGTCGGCGTGAGATACCCAAATCCCCGCACGGGTAATACCTGCGCATGATACCCCGCATTGACCACAGCAATCCCCTTAAGCGGAATCTCTTCTAGAATCCGAGACGCTTCAGGAACATGCGGTTTGAGAAGGCGGGCTGCCACATCGGCGGGAAGCGCGCAAAACAGGTAATCCGCTACGTAGTGTTGATCTTGCGTGCGCACCTCTACGCCTCCGTCTGAAAAACCGATCTGCTGCACATCTTGTTTCAAGCGGATCGATGCAGACACCTCTCGTGACAAAGCGTGTACGAGCTCTTCCATCCCCGCGCGAAAGGAGAAGATCTCTTTGCTCCCCCCTCCCTTTTTCCTTTTCCAAAGCCCCTTTGTGATCGACCCATACTCCTCCTCCCAAGCTTTTAGCTTCGGAAAGCAGGCCTCCACCGAAATTTCCCGCGCATCCCCTCCAAAAATCCCGACAACGAGCGGATCAAACACCTTCTCCGCAATGGCAAGTCCAAACCGCCGCCTCGTAAAATCCCAAATCGACTCGTCACCTCGTTTCACTTCCCGTTTCCACTCCGTGAGAAGTGCAAAAATCCATCCCTTTGTGAGAGGAGAAAAGAGAAATTCCCAGGGGCTCGTAGGAAAATGTTGTAACTTCCCATGGAGATAGAGGTAGCGATCTTTTGCATTTGACCAGACGAGATCTAATCCCAAATCCTTCGCCATTTCCAAAGTGCATGGAGACCGGTCACAGCGCAACGTTCTGGGCCCTTTTTCAAAATGAAAGCCTGTCGTATGATCGGTATGCATCCAGCCACCGAGGCGATCCGTTGTCTCCAGAAGGATGACGTCGAGGGAGGGCGCTTTGCGGCTCAAATACCACGCCGCTGCAAGGCCCGAAATCCCCCCTCCTAAAATGAGTGCGCGCTGTTTGCCCATAACCTTATGATTGAATACCTAGAATCAGCGGTTTCCTGGTTTTTACGCAAATCTTTCTTCGCGGGATACGATCCACTCGATCCAATCTCTGCAAAGAAGTGCAAAGATGCCTGTCTTCAAAAGCATGATGCCATTTCCCTCTATTGCGAGAATGAGAAGAAGAAAGTGATCGATGTGCTCTACATGAAATCACGCGAGGCACACCGCACCGGTAATGCGATCCTTTTAGCGGAAACGACCTCCTACCAAGATCGATTGCAAAACGGTCTCCCTAAAAAATACCAGCACTTCTTAGAATGCGGCGCGGATATCGTCTTTTGGAATCCTACGGCGCTTGAAGGCAGACAGTACGCCTCCGATTTGTCCTGTCTGATCAGAAAATTAAAAGCTGCGGACCCTCACCAAAAGATTGTGATCCAAGCGCACTGCGCCGCTGTCGAGCCCTCGATTGCAGCAGCAACTGCATTAGATGACCCTTCTATCTCCCTCATTCTTGATAGAGGCTATGCCGACACCTGGAGCCTCGCGAGATCCTTTACCATTCTGACCCACCTACCCTTTGTAGGAAGAATCCTCCGGAAATATTTTTCCTGCGATGGAACGGACCACCTCAAAAAATTCCGTGGAAAAATCCTCTTCATCGCTCCTGAAGAGCCCTCAGCAGATCAAATTGTGCATTGGGGCGGCAGGAACTTGACCTATGAAATGCATAGCCACAGAAAAGCCCACCAAATCACACACGATGTCTTCATTAAACTCGGCGCAGCAAGCGATCACTGGTCCAGCTGGAACACGTGCGAGTTTTACCAAATCACTCACGAACTCCACAAACTCAGAATCATCGCCGAAAATCGCCTGTTTGCCGCAGCCCCCCGCAGAGAGCGCTCACGTTGCAATCAGATCTGCTTCCCTATTCTAAACAAAGCTTGGTGCTAATTTATGCAGACAAAAGAAGAGATCATTCGCTACCTACATGCTCTACGCGATCAGATCGTAGAGGCCTTTGAGGCGTTAGAGCCTACTGCGCGCTTTCAGCGCACTCTATGGGACTACAAAAAGGGAGTGGGAGGCGGCCAGATGTCGGTGCTCCGCGGTGATGTCTTCGAAAAAGCGGCGGTCAACTGGTCGGGAGTGGGAGGAGAGCATTTCCCAATGGATGACAGCTCAGGACCATTTTTTGCAACGGGCGTTAGCCTCATCACCCATATGGCAAATCCCCATGCGCCGACTGTCCACTTTAACATCCGGTACATCGAAACGGAAAAGAAGCGCTGGTTTGGAGGGGGCTATGACCTCACCCCCATGGGGTTTCCCTACAAAGAAGATGGAGAGCATTTTCACTCGGTAGCGAAAAATGCGCTTGATCCTTATGGAGAGTATCCCCAATTTGCCCAAAATGCCAAGGAGTACTTCTACATCCCCCACCGGCAAAAAGAGCGGGGCATGGGAGGCATTTTCTTCGATCATTACAATACAGGGGATTTTGAGCGGGATCTCGCCCTTTGGAAAGATGTGGGCGATACATTTTTAGAGACGATTCTCCCCATCTACGCCAGAAGGACCTCCCATCCTTATACTCTTGAGGAGAAAGAAAAACAGCTCGAGTGGCGCGCTCACTATGTCGAGTTCAACTTGCTCTACGACCGTGGGACGAAGTTCGGCTTCGCATCGGGCGGCAACCCTGAAGCGATCCTCTGCTCGATGCCCCCTTTAGCGAAGTGGTGAACCGTTTCGACAAACGCGCGGACATTTTCAAAAGGGGTATCGGGTAAGACGCCGTGACCTAAGTTGACGATGAAGCCGCGCGCTGCCTGCATGGAAGTGAGAAGAGCGTCGACTTCTTTGATGACAGCTTCCTTGGAGCCTTTCATATGCTCGGGGTCGATGTTGCCTTGCACGGCAATAGAGGAAGGCACGCGCTTTCTCAGCTCGCTCATCGGCGCGCCCCAATCGCAGCTAATTGCCGCAGGGCATAGCTCCGCGAGGATCTCCGCTCTAAGACTCGAATCCCTGCAAAAGAGGATCACAGGTACCTCCATCGCATCCACAATCTCTTTCAAATAGGTTTGGCAGTAGCTCTTGAAATCGGCATCGGAAAGGCGGTTTGCCCAAGAGTCGAACACCTGAACGACATCTGCTCCTGCCGCGACCTGCTCTTTGAGATGGGCGATGCAAAGATCGGTTAACTTGCGAAGTAGCGTTGGATCAGAAATCCCTGCGCAGTAACTCGCGACCGTAAAAGGTCCTCCGCAAAAACCGATCAGCGGCACGTCGATCCGCGGCTTTACGAGCCGAATCGTCTCATAGACGTAGTGGAGCTTCTCTTTGACATCATAAATCTTGAGAGGGCCTGGCTCAGGCACGACTTTGGCCCCCCCCGTTTCGGGAAAATCGACCCTTAAGCCCAATGCTTCGGTAATCACGAGAATATCGGAGAAGAGGATCGCCGCATCCACTCCCAAAAGATCGATCGGAAGGAGCGTCACTTCCGCCGCAAGGTCGGGATCGTGGAACAGTTCCCAAAGGGTATGCCTCTGGCGCAGAGCGCGGTACTCAGGCATATAGCGCCCCGCTTGGCGCATGATCCACACAGGGGGCCGGGGAACCTCCTCACAGCGAAGCGCTTTTAAAAGTAGATCATTCATAAATAGTCTCTTGAACCTATCCCAGTAAAAAGTTTCTGTCGATTTTTTGGTTCTTTTGAGCCGCCTTTCGATCCATTTTTTGGGGTCAATATCAGCTGGGGTATATTGACCCCCAAAAATGGATCGAAGGGCGGCCAAAATAATCCCAGAAATCGACGAAAAATTTTACTGGGATAGGGTCTTATCCTTTCGAATGGCACATTGTTTGACAAGAAGAAAATGCTCTCCTATATTTAGCCACCTCACAAGGAGCTACCATGAATATACTCTTTACAGCCGCTATGGCAGTAGGAGCGCTAACAACCTCTCTTTCCGATCCTTTCACCCAGACTTTTGATTCCAAAGTAGTAGACATCATTGAGAATTCTGAGCAGTACAAAAGCCTAAAGCCCGGTCTATTAGAAAGGTGGAACGAGCTAGTTGAGCAAGGAGTTCTCGAGGTATCTGGCACCGATGAGGAAGTGCGCCCCTATTTCGTTAGCTTACAGGGGATTGTCGAACATGTGCTTGCTACGGAACTCAATCACTCTGTAAAATCTCTGATTGGGGTCATTCACACGCCGATGCCTGCGACTCCGCTTTGCACAGATGGAGCGGTATCAGAAGAGCTAGTGAGTACGTCTGTTCTTCAGGATCCGATGCGCCTTTTCACTGTAAAAGCGCGCACGACAATTGTCAGAGACTATCTCCACCAGGGTGGCAACCTCTACATTGCCTATCCAAAAGCGGGGATAGCCAGAAGAACTGCCTCCCAACAAGAAATCTATAGAAAAGAGCTCGCGAATTACCCCTTATGCCTTCACGATTACCCTTTGGAATGTGAATCCATTCAGGACGACTTAATTGGGGCGACCTACGTTTTCACAGATCAGGAAGGAAACGCGTTTGCATTCGCAATCAAAATGACACAAGCCAATAGTCCGCAGGACAAGGGTCATTTTGGGCTTTGGTTCGGAGATGCCCAAAACTCTCCTGTGCACGAACGGATCCAAGACGTCTCTCAGAACGTCTTGATCCATTGTAAGGAACCTATCCAGCTGCTATTTAAGCAGCCGGTTTAGGATTGCATCGACGGTAAACCCGAATTCGGCAGCCAGATCGCTCTGTGGCGCGGATTCCCCAAAGGTCTCGATGCTGATCGCGACGCCATCGGGACCGATCCACTTGGCCCATCCGAAGCTCACTCCCGCCTCGATGCTCACCCGTTTGCCGAGGTCTCCGCCGAGTACGCTCTTGCGGTAGGCCTCGGTCTGCTCCTCAAACAGCTCCCAGCAAGGCATCGAAATCACGCGGACCGACTTGCCAATTTTCTCAAGCGCTGCCCCGACATCCATAGCAAGTGAGACCTCAGAACCTGTCGCCATCAGGGCAAAATCACATTTTCCCTCCTCTTTCTTGATAATGTAGGCCCCTTTACCCATCCCCTCTTCGTAGGGGACATCACATCCAGCGATATCGGGCAATGCCTGCCGTGAGAGAACAAGAGCGGTCGGCCCGCGGTAGCGCAGTGCTGCGAGCCATGCCATCTTCATTTCATGATTGTCTGCTGGGCGGATGAGGTGCAAATTCGGCATCGCGCGCAGAGCTGCCAAGTGCTCCACCGGTTGGTGGGTTGGCCCATCTTCGCCTAGGAAAATCGAATCGTGTGTAAACTGGTAAATCACTTGCACTTTGGACAGCGCTGCAAGGCGCACCGCATTGCGCATGTAGTCGGAAAAAGTGAGAAACGTGCCGATATAGGGCACGATCATGTCGGTTTGCGCAAGGCCACTTGCGATCGTCGCCATGCCAAACTCTCGAATCCCATACTTAATGTTTCTTCCGGCAAAATGCCCCTTGGATACCACAGGGAATTTCTTCATCATCGTCATATCGGAAGAAGAGAGATCGGCAGATCCCCCGATCAATTGAGGGAGAAGATCTCCTAAAACATTGAGAACGTTTTGTGAGGAAGTGCGCGTTGCAAGTGGAGATTTCATCTCGATTTTTTTCAGCTGCTCTTCCAAGTCATCGGGCAGTTTCTTTTCAACCATCCGCATGAAGGTGCTCGCGAGCTCAGGTTTTGCTTCAGAAAATCTGCGGAACATCTCCTTCCATTTCTGCTCCAGTGCCGCATCTTTTGCGAGCTTCTGCTCGAAATAGGTATAGACCGACTGCGGCACATAAAACTCCTCCTCGGGGAGCCCAAGGGCCTTTTTAGTCGCTTCTACCTCTTCTGCTCCAAGGGGGGAGCCATGGACCTTGTGCGTGCCTGCCTTATTTGGCGATCCCTTGCCGATGATCGTGTGCATGATGACAAGACAGGGCTTGGTTTGATGGTCGCGAATCTGGAAAAAGACATTTTCCATGGCGTCAAAATCATACCCATCGATCTCAAACACCTCCCAACCGTAGGCCAAGTAGCGCAGCTTGATATCTTCTGAGTCAGACTCGGCGAGGAACCCATCTAACGTCACCTTGTTCGCATCGTGGATGAGCACGAGATTATCGAGTCCCAAATGGCCAGCCAGCGAGCAAGACTCAGAGGAGACCCCCTCCATGAGGCACCCATCCCCCGCTAAGCAGTAGACCTTCCCCGTAAATAGGGGGAAATCCTCGCTATTGAACCGCGCGGCAAGCATCTTTAAGCCGAGCGCCTGCCCCACCGCGTTGCCAACCCCCTGACCCAGAGGTCCTGTCGTCGCTTCTACCCCTGTCGTTACGTGGAACTCGGGGTGTCCCGGCGTCTTGGAATGCAGCTGTCGAAAATTCTTGATCTCATCCATGGAAAGACCCATTCCCGATAAATGAAGAAGGGAATAGAGAAGCATCGAGCCATGTCCTGCAGAGAGGATGAACCGATCCCGGTTGAGCCATTTGGGATTTTTCGGGTTGTGACGGAGCAGCACGCCATACAGGAAGGCACCAAACTCTGCGCAACCCATTGGCAGGCCGGGGTGTCCCGAATTGGCCTTCTGGACCGCCTCCATCGAGAGTTGGCGCACTGTGCTCGCGATTTTCCCTAGCTGCTTCTTCACTTCCGGTTCCATGCAATTCTCCCCTTACACATTTAGAAAAAGAAACTTATAGCAGACTCAGCTAAATATACGCCACCCCTCAAAAAAAATAAAGAATTTACACCAAATCAATTTCGAATCGTGATATAATAGTTAAAAAAACTATTGGTGTTAAATGTCTATTTCAGAGATTAAAGATATAAAACTTAAAACAGATTTTTGTATTATTCAAATCAACCGATTACCTGAGCTTGCGAAGAAACTGAGCCAGATCTCTATTCCGCCCAAACCAACGACCTTTGAATTTTCCATGCGCACCGGATCTACTCACCCCCTCAAATTAAGAGCAACTAGACTCAATCACGCCGATTGCGCCCGTAAGCCGGCATCTATGCGCCCAATCACAAATCAGACCCTTCCAGAATCTCCAGAAGAAACCAGGGAAGATAGATCCTACGCTCTCAGCAACGAGGAGATGCGCCAGATGATAGAAAGGCTAAAGGCTCTATCCCCCGAAGAAATCAAAAAAAGACTAGACTGCCTTGAAAAGGCAAAAAGCCACATTCTTGGGATCCTACAGGGAGGAGACCTTACAGATCGCCTTTCACGCCATCATGCACAAGCCCAGGAGCGCCTAGCTATCAGGCTTCCTCGCGAAGAATGGGCCTCCTATTTGTGGCAGTGCGAATGCTTCCTCGACGCCCTGCTACAGGTCGGTGAAAAATACTCCTTCTGCAATCTCGACACCCTCAATGAATCCACGGAGCGCCGCACGAACACGCGCATGGATTTGCAAAATCGGACTCTTGACCATCTCCCCTACTTTCCATTTGGTGAGTGTTACCTCCACGCCCTGCACCACCCAAGTACTCCAGAGGCGGATGAACTACTGGCGGCGACTTACCCCCTTCAATGGAGCTTCCAAAACAACCTCCCTCTCGACATCCCCCGGTTCACCCGTGAATTGAAGCGGTTTTGCGAAGCCTTTACCGCCTATGATGCCTTCTATACCGCTTGGTATACCGACGCGTCCCTATGACCCCCCCCCTTGAAATATTTCCTGGTCTGTAGTACCATTGTGATAACAGGGG
Source organism: Verrucomicrobiota bacterium (assembly GCA_018240135.1). GTDB lineage: Bacteria > Chlamydiota > Chlamydiia > Chlamydiales > Rhabdochlamydiaceae > SZAS-13. The sequence goes on along the minus strand of JAFEGI010000023.1, from coordinate 26,919 downwards.
GTATTTATGATTAAACGGCTCGTCAAGCATGGGAATAGCCGTGCGATTGTCATCGATAAGGGGATCTTACAAGCAGCAGGCCTACGAGACGACACCTCTTTCCAGCTTGTTGTCAATCCTAGTGGCGGCCTTCTTATTCAATCAGTAGATGATGTGGATCGAAAGGAATTTGAAAAACACTTCGAAGAGCTCAGCGAAGAGCTTTTTGAGCTCATGAAGAGCTTGTCGAAAAAATGATTAAATATCTCACTGTGGACCAAGTAATTTATGTCCATGACCACCTATTGAGCCAACACGGCGGACTAGCAGGTATAAGAGATCTTGGCCTTTTGATTTCCGCATTGGAAATGCCAAAAAGCGCCTTTCATGGTGAAGAAATACATCCGACTCTTTTTGACAAAGCAGCGGCTTATCTTTTTCACATCGCGAGAAACCATCCTTTCAATGATGGCAATAAACGGACTGCAGCATTCGCAGCTTGTCTTTTTCTCAGAATAAACAACTTTTCCTTGAAAATTGACCAAACAGAATATGAATTAATAGTGATTGCAACCGCTGAAGGCCTTCTTTCTAAACCTCAAATCCGTACATTCCTGGCTAACGCATCTAAAAAAGGCAAGAAAAAGGGCTTATCGAAGAAGAGAAAACGCACACTTTGACAATTCTTCCGCCCATATGCTAATATGGTCCACTCTCTCAGAAGGACCACTATGCTTTCACAAGAAATACGCCGCAAGTTTCTAAAATATTTTAAGGACAATGGCCATACGGTCGTTCCCTCCTCCCCCGTTGTTCCCCACGATGACCCCACCCTCCTCTTCACCAATGCCGGGATGAACCAGTTCAAGGACGTCTTCCTCGGCCAGAGCGTGCGAGACTACAAGCGGGCGGCGAGCTCTCAAAAGTGCATCCGTGTCGGAGGCAAGCACAACGATCTCGACAATGTCGGCCACACCGCGCGCCACCTCACCCTCTTTGAGATGCTCGGCAACTTCTCCTTCGGCGATTATTTTAAAGAGAAAGCCATCGAGTTTGCATGGGATGTGACCACCCAAGTGTTTGGTTTCGACGTCGAAAAAATCTGGGTCACCATCTTCCTCGATGACGACGAAGCCTTTGAGTACTGGAAGAAGATCGTCCCCGAAAAGCGGATCGTCCGGATGGATGAAAAAGACAACTTCTGGGCGATGGGCGACACGGGTCCCTGCGGCCCCTGCTCTGAGCTCTACTTTGACCGAGGCGAAAAGTATGGCTCTGCAAAACACCTCAAAGAGGATGCAACAGGCGATCGGTACATCGAATTTTGGAATCTCGTCTTCATGCAGTTCAACCGCGACGTGTCGGGCAAGATGACCCCACTTCCCAAGCAATCGATCGACACGGGCTCAGGCCTTGAGCGGGTGATTGCCCTGAAAATGGGAGTGGACACCCTCTTTGGAACCGATATCTTGGGAGGACTGACGCAGCAAATTGCCCACATCTCAGGCAAAAAGTATAACCCCGCTGATCTCCATCTCGCTCCTGCATATCACGTAATTGCAGATCATATCCGCTCTCTCTCTTTTGCGATCGCCGATGGAGCGCAGCCAAGTAACGTCGAAAGGGGTTACATCTTGCGCAAACTCGTCCGCAGAGCCGTCCGTTACGGCAGAATGCTCGGCATGCAAGACCCCTTTCTCGCAAAGGTTCTTCCGAAACTTGTCGAACTGATGGGTCCCGACTACCCCGAGCTTAACTCTGCTCAGGCCCGGATTGCAGAGATCCTCACGATTGAAGAGGAAGCCTTTATCCGCACACTCAAGCGGGGTGGCAATATTCTCAGCAACGTCATCGAAAAGGCGCAAAAGAGCCCGCAAAAACAGATTACGGGCGAGGATGCGTTTAAACTCAAAGACACCTACGGTTTCCCCGTCGAGGAGATCCTCCTCATTGCAAAAGATACGGGGTTGCAGGTCAATCTCGATGCCTACCAGCTTCTGGAAGAACAGGCCAAAGAGCGCTCGCGCAGCGCCCATGTCACCCACTCCCAAATCGCAGGGGAAAACCTCTTCAAAAGCTGCCCTCCTTCCACCTTCATCGGCTATGAACAGACGGAAGGGGATGCAGCGATCGAGGCCCTCGTCGTAGAGGGGACTTTTGTCCAAGAGATGCAAGAAGGGCAAGAGGGAATGGTCCTGCTCGATCGCACTCCCTTCTACGCAGAAAAGGGGGGGCAAGTCGGCGATACGGGGGTGCTCTCCCATCACAACCACCTCTTCCGCGTTACAGGCTGTCAAAATCCGTATGCAGGGGTGGTCGCCCATATCGGGAAGCTAGAGAAGGGGACCTTGCGCGTAGGAGAGAAGATCCGCGCTGAGGTGGACAGCGCAAGGCGGCAGAAGATCGCCAATAACCACACAGCGACTCACCTCCTCCACTGGGCGCTCCAGAAGGTGCTTGGCGACCACATCCGTCAAGCGGGATCGCTCGTTGAGCCGGGCAGGCTCCGCTTTGACTTTAGCCACCATAAAGCCCTTACGAAAGAAGAGCTCCGCCAGATTGAGGCACTCGTCAATGAAAAGGTGCGCGAAGGGAAACCCGTTTCCTCTTATGAACTGACCTATGAAGAAGCGCAAAAGCGCTCCGACATCAAACAGTTCTTCGGGGAAAAGTATGGCGCGAAAGTGCGCGTAATCGACATCGACTATTCGAAAGAGCTTTGCGGGGGCACGCACACGGCAAATGTCGGGAGCATTGGGCTGATTCGGATCGTCAAAGAGGGAAGCATTGCTGCGGGCGTCCGCCGTCTCGAAGCGGTCACGGGCCATGAAGCAGAGCTGCTCATGTACGAGTCGGAAGATGCTCTTGCAAAAGCGGGAGAGCTCCTCAAAGTGCCGGCCCAAAAGGTGCTCGAAAAGATGACTCAGCTTCTTGAAGAAAATAAAAAGATCGAACAAGAGCTAAAGCACATCAAACGGGGCTCTTTGAAAATGATCGCCCATGAACTGCTCACAAAATCTCAGATCTGTGGATCGATCCCTCTCATCGCCGAGATCGTACCCGTCGAAGCGGAACTCCTTCCCGAACTGATCGAAGATGTCATGGGAAAACTCCGCTCAGGCATCATTGTCCTCGCCTCTATGGGAAGTGGAAGGTGCCAGCTCATTGCAAGAGTCTCGTCTGATTGGGCGCAAAAAGGCGTACAAGCAGTCGATCTCATCCGAGAAATCGCCCCTCTGGTTGGGGGAAGCGGCGGCGGCAAGGCAGAGTCGGCGCAAGCGGGCGGGAAAAGCCCTGAGAGCCTACCACAAGCGTTGGACCGAGCAAAAGAGTGGACCACGAAGCGCACATAAGCCCTAGTCTCGAGCAGTTTGCAGAACTTGTGCGCGAGGAGCCCTCGATTCTCATCGAAGAGCTCTGGGATGCGCCCAAGGCAATGCTCATCGCCCTGATCAAAAAGGCAGTGGGCAAGCAGATCCTCGTCATCTCAAGTAGCGCAGATGATAAGCTGCTCGACGACCTCCACTATTTTCTCCCAGGCGCGGTGATCGACTTTCCCTCCTGGGAAACGCTTCCCGGTGAGGAGATCACTCCAAGTCCCGACATCGTCGGCAAAAGGCTCGAGGTCCTCCACACCCTCCTCCACAGCAAAAAAACGCATGTCCTTTTAGCCCCTCTTCAAGCGGTTCTCCAAAAACTCCCCTCGAAAAAACAGCTCAAGCCCCTGAGTCTCGAGTGGAAAAAAGGCGATGCAATCCCCTTTACCTCCCTCGCAAAACGCCTCGAAGAGCTCGGATATAAGAGGGTCCCTGTCGTTGCAGATAAGGGGGAGTATGGTCTGCGCGGAGGGATACTCGACCTCTTTCCTCCTTCCGCATCCGATCCCTACCGGATCGAATTTTTCGGCGATACCATCGAGGAGATCCGCACCTTTGATCCGATCAGCCAAAAGTCGATTGCCAAAGAAGAAAAACTCCTCATCCCTCCCGCCTCAGAAAGCGCCCTTGTGGGCAAAGGGCAAAACACGGAAACGCTGCTCGACTACCTAGGCCCAGATACCCTCATTATCTTTAACGACCTGCTTGCCATCGAGGACCGGTATGTCTCCCTCAAAAACCTCCCCGGCGCAAAAAGCCCCCTCTTCTTGACCATCGATGCCTTCCTTAAGCAAGCAGCCCCCCTTCAACACCTCTTCTGGACTCTACAGCCCTTAGAAGCCCTCTCCTCTGTTCAGATCGAAAAGAAACAAGGGCGCGCCTACTATTCTGGGAAAGCTCCCCTGCAGCCCCTAACCTTCGACCTATTTGGCGCCCATTTTAAGACGAAACGCTGGCATATGCCCTTTGTGCCTATTAGCGACTACTTCTCCATCACGGAGAACCAAGCTTCTGCAACGAGTGAAGAGATCCTCTATGCCCTAGGCCGTCATCCCAACATCTCTCTCCAATTTCTCTCTTCTACGGAAGCGGAGCAAAACGCGCTCCATGAAAGATTAAAAAAGAACCACACCCCTCTCCCGAAAAACACGACGTTCGCAATCGGCTACCTCTCGAGTGGATATGTTCTGCCCGACGCTAATTTCGCGCTCCTTCCCATGGCAGAGCTCACACACCGCACTCGCCCTAGGCGGCAGAAATGGCGGAGCACCTACCACTCTCCCGCCTCCGATTTTCACGAGCTCGTCCCAGGTGATGTCGTCGTCCACTTCCATAGCGGGATCGCCAAATACCTCGGCGTCGAAAAAAGACCCAACCACGTCGGCGTCCCGACCGAATTTCTCCTCCTTGAATATGCGGAAGGATCTAAGCTCTTTGTCCCCGCCGCCCAAAGCCATCTTGTCAGCCGCTACATCGGTATCCAAGAGGCTACCCCCGTTCTCAGCCAACTCGGCTCCCCACGCTGGCAAAAAACCCGCACGAGCGCTCAGCAAGCGATCATCGGCTATGCCGATCAACTTCTGCGCCTGCATGCAGAGCGCGCTCTACATGGAGGGTTCATCTATCCGAGCGACTCAGAAGAGATGACCCTTTTCGAATCCGATTTTCCTTTCGTCGAAACGGAAGATCAGATTCAAGCCATCACAGCAATCAAAAAAGATATGCAGTCGGAAAAGGCGATGGACCGGCTCATCTGCGGCGACGTCGGCTACGGGAAAACCGAGGTGGCGATGCGCGCTGCTTTTAAAGCGGTTGCCGATGGGAAAAAACAAGTCGCCGTTCTAGTTCCCACAACCGTCCTCGCCATGCAACATTATGAGACCTTCTGCGAGAGGATGGCCAATTTCCCCATCTCCATTGGCGTCGTCTCCCGCTTTTGCTCTAGCAAAGAGATCAAAGAGACGCTTCGAAAAGTCAAAGAAGGTGAGATCGACATCCTCGTCGGCACCCACCGCCTCATCAGCAAGGATGTCTGCTTCAAAGAGCTCGGCCTCATCATTATCGACGAAGAGCAGCGCTTTGGCGTCCGCGCGAAGGAGCACCTCAAAACCTTAAAAATCGGCGTCGACTGCCTCACCCTCTCTGCAACCCCGATCCCGCGCACCCTATACCTTTCCCTTATCGGCGCAAGAGAGATCTCCGTCATCAATACGCCCCCGCAAGACCGCCTGCCCATCAAATCGATCATCGCCGGAAGGGATCCCACACTGATCCAAAACGCCCTCCTCCGCGAACTCTCTCGCGATGGGCAAGCTTATTTCATCCACAACCGCGTCGAGAGCATTTTCCGCGTCACCGAAGAGCTCCAAAAACTCCTTCCCGAAGCCCAAATCGTCACAGGTCACGGGCAGATGTCTCCAGAAGAACTCGACACCGTCTTCCACGCCTTCAAAAGCGGCGCTGCTGACATCCTTGTTGCGACTACGATCGTCGAAAACGGAATCGACATCCCCAATGCCAATACCATTCTCATCGACCGCTCCGACACCTTTGGCCTAGCTGACCTCTACCAGATGCGCGGCAGGGTCGGCAGATGGAATCGACCTGCCTATGCCTACTTCCTCGTCCCCTCTGCGCGCGAGCTTCCTGAACTCACCGCGCGGCGCCTCAAAGCGATTGCCGAAGCCTCCGGCTTTGGAGCGGGGATGAAAATCGCGATGCGCGATTTAGAGATCCGCGGCGCGGGGGATATCCTCGGCACCCAGCAGTCGGGTCAAATCTCCACGATTGGATTCCACCTCTACTGCAAACTCCTTAAACGCGCTGTCGACGCCCTCAAAAACAAGAGCGCCCCTTCCTTTATCGAAACCAAGATGGAGTTTTCCTTCGACGCATCTCTACCCGACACCTATATCGATGCCCCTTCCCTGCGCATGGAAATCTACCACCGCCTTGGGGAAGCATCATCCCTTTCTGAAGTCGACGCCCTCCTCGCTGAGCTCAAGGACCGCTTCGGCCCCTACCCTCCCCAGGTCCTCTGGCTTTACCACCTCACCCGCCTACGCCTTTTTGCCTCGACTCACCTCTTTACTCTCATCAAATTCGAGAACCTCACCTTCACAGCCGAAAGACAATCGGGCAAAACAACCACAAGGAAAACCCTTGCAATGCCCCGCACCAAAAATCCCGCCCACCTCGAAGAGCAGGTGATCGCTGCCCTCAAAGACGCATTTGATCTATGAAGGGAAAAACCGTTGCACACCCGCAACGCCCTCCCCTATGTAGGGGGTTGCATTAACGTAGTCAATACAGAAACCGCTAACACCGAAGTCTCCAACAGAAAATCGCTGTTGATCTGTGCTATCTGAGGTTTGCGACCAGGTGCAGAGCTCATGATTAAGCAACCGCTTGGAGTACATGATGTAATGGAAAATAATTACCGCAAGAAGCTCTACAGTTGAAGGCACTTCATATCCCATCCCTTGGACAAGGGTATCTCTTGCCTCAATTGTTTTGTTTCTGCTTTCCTTGAGGACTGAGTTCGAAACCACGATCATATAGGCTCGCTCCGTTGTCACATTGCCAATAGCAGATATAATCTCATTCACAATGCGCTCTATAGGCACTTTTGCTTTCTCTGCAATTGCAAGCAATCGCACTAGTGAAAGACCCTTAGGGATGGCAACAATTGACACTCCCTGGTCCTCATCTACACAACTTTTCAAGTTCGCAGCAGCTAATAGCAATACCCCATCTTGAGGGGCTAAAAAACCCTCAAAACTCAGCCCCCTCTCCTGCAAGTTGAAATTGTATTCCCATACACTTGGCGTGATGACTGTAAATCGGCGCAATCCAACTGCGCACGCATTTGCCCGCCATGCTTTACAAACCTGAGCCGACCGGAACAAATCGCTAAACGGAAGAAAACTAAAGATGTATTGGAGCATTTCGTTGGGCAGCCCACCACTGGAACGAGGCTGACTAGGACTTATCGAGCTTACTCCTATAACAGATTGTAAGCCCTCTATACTCGATGCACTCACAATTCCTAGATCCTTCTCTTATTTCTTAGTGGAGTTCGTGCCCATGCCGATGTTGCGATGGTAGGCGCCTTTGATGTGTTTTTCTTGCATCTGGCGCGCGCATTTGAGGATGGCAATCCCCTTTTCCACATGGTCTGCCATGTGGCGCTCATAGACAGATTCTGAGCTCTTCTTCGTCTTGACCCCATCCGCATTTAGGGGAAGATCGGAGACGAGAAGAAGGGCGCCTAGGGTATATTTGCGCTTATAACTGGCTGCGAAGAGGGTGGCGCACTCCATCTCGATTGCTTGGGCTTTCGTCGCTTTTAGACGCGACTTAAACTCTTCGTTGAATTCCCAAAAGCGCATGTTGGTCGTGAATGTGATCCCGATGTGGTAGACGGCTTTTTGAAGCTCGAGCACCTCGGTGACCGCCTTTTGCATCAGGAAGTTGGCAAGGGCAGGCACTTCGGGAGGAAAGTAGAAGTCAGAGGTTCCCTCGCCTCGGATACTTGCGACGGGAACGAGATAATCTCCCACCTGGTAACGGCGTCTAAGCCCTCCACACATGCCGAGAAGCAGACTGGTTTTGATTGGCAAAAATGAGCAGAGGTCGATAACAAGCGCTGCTGCGGGGGATCCGATTTTAAAGTCGAGAATGCTAACCCCCTCTTCAGGAACATGGGCCACCTTAAACATCGAGCCTTCAATCACCTTCACGCCGCGCGTTTTGGCAAAGTAGTCGACATAGCGAGGAAAATTCGTGAGGAGTAAATTGCTCTGAAAGGCGCTTACCTCACATCCCGCGTAGCGCTCTAAGGTATCCCTTGCAAATTGTTCTTCCGTGACATGCTCAGCCATCTCGACTCCTCTTTTTGCCATCATACCCTCTCTGCTCAAATCCCACAAGTTGGTTGAAAAAATTCATTATCATCTTGTACAGTCAACACTTTCTTTTTCCAACCCATGGAGGAATGGTATGGAAGTTGCACCAGTACACACTCTAGGACACATGCCCGACTACTTTAGATCGACTGCGATGAAGTCGTGTTGCTACTCTCTTCTCTCCCGCATTTCGACCGACTGGAGAACACTCATAATGGATGCCTCTGTCATTACCTCTCTCTTTTTTGCAACTGTCACATTTGTCGCAGGCGCTACGGTGATTGCCTCGGCGTTTTTGATCGCCGCCGTGACAGGTGCAATTGGCTCTTGGTATGCCCGGCGGATGGCTGCATTTGCAGATTTAGAAGTCACTGCCAAAGATCTCAAAACGACGCGAGCGAGCCTCGAAGAGGAAAATAAGAAACTGTCCGCGTCGAATGAAGAGCTCTCCGCGAATAATGCGCAGTTTCAGACAAATGTACAGACCCTAGAAGCTACAAATAGTGCGCTAAATGGTGAGGTGTTAAGACTGAATGTACAAGTGAACAATCTCTCTGCAAGCGCCGTACGCGTTAGGGAAGAAGTGAACAAATTCCAAGGTCAGAATGCAACTTTAGGACAGAACGTCACGGGCTTAGATGCCTGTTTGCGCACCTTAGATGCCGAACTCCGAGCGGCTCGCGCACTTACTGAGCAAATTAATGCGCAGTTTTCCGCTCAAGAGGAAAATCTCACTGCTCGCATCGACGAGCTTGCAAACTATTTGAGAGCTTTAGGTAACCCCAATGCTGTAACAGAGAGAATCCAGAACCTCAGTGCTCTCCAAACACAGCTCGGCGATCGTCAGCGCGAGCTTGGTGAAGTGCGAGAGGCATTTGCTGCAGAGGCTGCAAGGCTCCAAGAAGTGCGCAACTCGCTCCAAACGCTAAAGAGCCAGTTTGAAAGCTCGATCCGAGAAGCTGCAAACAGCTATCAGGTCAATAATGCCGAGCACGCCCGACAACTCGACCAGCTTAGACACCAATGCGCCCTGATCCAAACAATGCTCCAGAGCCACACAGGTACGGGCAGAGCTCCCCGTCCCGGCCCTTGGCTCGGGCAACACAGCGGGCCTGGTATGGTGTCCGTTTGAGACTTGCTTTTTTTAGAGGGCGCCTTCACAATAGATCGAAAAACAAGGATTGACCCATGGCTCAGTACAGCACCGGCGATGTAAAAACAGGTTATAAGATCGAAGTGGAGGGGGAGCCCTACACCGTTGTCTCCAACGAATTTGTGAAGCCGGGGAAGGGGCAGCCCTTTAACCGGATCAAGCTCAAGCACCTAAAGACCGGCCGAGTTGTGGAGAAGACGTTCAAATCGGGTGAAAAAGTCGATGAAGCCGACGTGGAAGAGACGAAGATGCGGATGCTTTATAAGGAGGCAGATGGAGCCGTCTTTATGGATGATAAGAGTTACGACCAGATTACGATCCCCTTCTCCCTCATTCAGGACAAAGAACAGTGGCTGATCGAGGAGATCCCCTATGACGTCGTCTTTTACAAAGGGCAGCCCATCGACATCGTTCCCCCCACGTTCATGGAGATGAAAATTGTCGAGACCTCCCCAGGCGTCCGCGGCGATACCTCCTCTGGAAGGGTTCTAAAACCTGCCGTTTTGGAGGGAGGGGCGAAGATTCAAGTCCCGATCTTCATCGAAGAGGGAGAAAAAATTAAAGTGGATACCCGCACAGGTGAGTACGTCTCTAGGGTCTAATCTGCAAGAAAGGGCCCGTCTACTTGCCGCTTCCCGCCAGTTTTTTGCCGAGCGAGGTGTACTTGAGGTCGACTGTCCTGCCCTTTCCCCCTTTGCCCCCGTTGATTTGCATATCGATGTGATGCAAGTCCATCTGAAAGGAGGGGAAATCGGCTATCTCCACACCTCCCCCGAATACGGGATGAAACGCCTCCTGGCGGAAGGGATCGGAGATATCTATCAGCTAGGCCACGTCTTTCGCGATGGGGAAAACGGTCCCTGGCATCACCCGGAATTCACCATGACCGAGTGGTACCGCATCGGGTTTACTTTCGAACAGATGATCGAGGAAACCCTGGCATACATCCGCCTCTTTTTGGGAGATCTCCCTAAAGAAGAACTGACCTATCAGGAAACAGTACGCAAATTTCTCGGGATTAACTACCGAAGTGCCGACCTCATTCGAGTCGCTAAGGAGAGAGGAATCGACCTTCCTGAAAATGCCTCCTCCTGGGATCGAGACACCCTTTTGCAACTGCTCATCAGTTTTCTGATCGAGCCTCATCTGGGGAAGGATTCCCTCTTTGTTTTGAGTTACTTTCCCGCTACACAAGCAGCTTTAGCAAAAGTCGCCGAGCTTCCGGGTGGAGAGAAGGTCGCCTGCCGTTTTGAGATCTATTACCGGGGAATTGAACTTGCGAATGGATACCACGAGCTCACCGACCCCGTGGAACAGCTCCAGAGATTTGAAGCGTCGAATGCAGCGCGCGTGGCATCGGGCAAAGATCCGCTCAAAATCGATCTCGCGCTCCTCGAGGCGATGCGCAAAGGGATCCCCGACTGCTGCGGGGTCGCTGTCGGATTTGATCGGCTTCTTCAGCTCCGCCTTGGAGCCTCAGAAATTACAAGCATTCTTTCTCTCACATCCAACCCTGGACGATTGGATACCGCCGTCCTACCCGGAACGCTTTCTTGCTAACTCGGATCCCAGGTGCTGCCTGGCGCCGTTTGTATTCCGCGCGATGGAGGCGACGGACGAGATCGATGACCACATCAACTGGTAGGTTGTACTTCTTCGCAATCTCCTCAGGGGAGTAATACTCTTCGACATACCCCGCAATCACCTTATCAATCACCTCATAGGGGGGGAGCGTATCGGAGTCTTTCTGGTTCGGCTTGAGTTCTGCAGAGGGGACCTTTTCGATAATCGATTGAGGAATGATCTCCTCGTTGCGGTTGATCCAGCGGCAGAGAAGATAGACCTGCTCCTTTGTGACGTCGGAGATGACCCCAAGTCCCCCGCACATATCTCCATAAAGTGTACAATATCCCATTCCCATCTCGCTCTTATTTCCGGTGCTAAGAACGATGTGTCCAAACTTATTCGATACGGCCATCAGCAAAGTTCCCCGGATCCGCGCCTGTAAGTTCTCCTCTGTTGTATCGGGCGCTCTTCCTGCAAAAATGGGGCTGAGCACTTCTAAAAAGGCCTCAAAAGGGGTCTCAATCGGGATCTCCATGAACTCGATTCCCAGCCGCTTTGCTAATTCCGCAGCATCCTTTTTACTCCCTTCAGAGGAGTAGCGCGAGGGCATGCTGATCGCTAGGACATTTTCTTTGCCAAGCGCATCGCGCGCAATGCATGCCACAAGCGCTGAATCGATCCCTCCCGACAGTCCCAAGCACCCCTTTTTAAATCCAAGCTTATGGAGATAATCGCGCACTCCGAGCACGAGCGCCTCATAGAGGTCTTCAACCGGGTCATAGTTAAAAGGAGCAGGACATGCTGGGGCATCGAGATCAACAAGCATTTGATCCTCTTCAAACCCTTTGCCAAGCTGCCTTAAATTCCCCTTTTCGTCGACATAGACGCTATGCCCATCAAAAATGATCTGATCATTCCCGCCGACCTGACATGACATGAGTACAGGCACTCCCAGGGTGCGCGCGCACTTGCTGCACACTTTTACGCGCATATCGGGCTTCTGAAATTGGTAGGGAGAGGCGGATAGATTCAAAACCAGATTGGGCTCCAGTGGAAGCAAATCGAGAACGGGATCCTTTTGGTACTGCGTATAGCCGACATATCCCGCATGCTGCCAGATATCCTCGCAAATGAGCACCCCAATCCGCATCCCTTTGTATTCCCAAATCTGACTGGCACTTCCCGGCTCAAAATAGCGCCTCTCATCAAAGACGTCATATGTCGGCAATAGGCGTTTATCCTGATAGCCGAGGAGCTGTCCATCGCAGATCACCGCCGCACTATTGAAGATCGGCTTTTCCCCCTCTGAGCGATTGCGTCTGACCACCCCGACAAATGCCATGAGCCGTGAGGAGGCGCGGATAATCCGCTCGAGGTACTTTTCCTGAGCATCGATAAATGAGGGGTGCAGGAGAAGGTCTTCCGGTGGATAGCCACAGAGTGTCAGTTCAGAAAAGAGGACAATATCTACCTCTTTTTCCCGAGCGAAATCGAGAGTCTGAATAATTTTTTGAGTATTGCCCTCAAGATCCCCAATGATCGGATTGAGCTGAGAGATCAGCACGCGCATAGCGCCCCCTTTCCCCTCTTGTATAAAAAAAATCCTTAACTAGGAATGACTTTTCTCAGAATGAGGTCAAAGAGACTATCTGCGAAAATCGACAGAAGCTAATTTCCGCAGACAGTCTCCAAGTAATCGCCTTAGATCTTCTTGAAACCCACAACACCTACGTTGTAGAGATGAGTGTAAACCCCAGTATAAGACGATTTCAATGCTCTCACGGAAATGGCTCTGGGGGATTCGCCGAGGTTATAGCCAAGCAGCAATCGAGTGTGGCCATCATAGGGATCAAAACCTGGTAAATCAGAGGTCGCCGCAAAGGCGCTATGACCCTCAAAAAACAATTGCTTCTTGGCCAGACAACGACAGAAAACCATCGCAGTTAGAAGCTCCACAGGAGAGGGCAGGTCAAATGGATGTTTCTTAACAATTTGATTTTGTTCGCTGTAAGTTAAACCATGTCGCCCTTCGATAAATCCATCGGTCATTACCCCGCAATAAGGCTGCTCAATTGGCTTATCTTCTTTTATATCATATCGCGCATCCCATTCCAAGCATTTGGTGTCGATTGGCACATGTAACTCTTTTCCAATTTCCATCATTTTAGCAAATGTAAGTCCTTGGGGAAGTGCTACCAAGATAGACGGGACGGCTTCTTGGATATCTTCAGGACGCGGCATGTGCAGGCCCTCAAAACTAAGACCGTGACGTTCCATATTTACATAGTATTCCCACTTACTTTTGGTAACGCTTCCTGACGGATAAGAACTTGAAGCAATAGCACTACTAGAACTACTCACAAAAACCTCCAAATTTATATAATCATAAACAAGCTATGCCGTAAATTATAACATCTGCACTAAATCTCGCAAATAGAATAATTTTATGAAAATTATAATCTAAAACGCAAGAACCTATGCGAATAAAATTTTTATTCGCATAGGTTCGCTTTAGAGACTGTCGTCGAAACTAGCTTCTGTCGATTTTCAGGTTCTTTTGAATCGACGAAGCCTAAGTTTGAGAGGTTCTTGACTCTTAATCTTCCCTGGAAGATACTCTCCTGGTTACTTAATAGAAAATGGACATTTTATGAAGCAAGCGCGCGAACATTGGGGATCGAGATTAGGCTTTATCATGGCAGCTGCCGGCTCGGCCATCGGGCTAGGGAGCCTGTGGCGCTTTCCCTATATCACAGGTCAAAATGGGGGCGGGATTTTTGTCATCCTTTACCTCGCTTTTACCTTCCTGATCGCGCTGCCTGTCTTTATTGGAGAGCTCGTCGTCGGTCGCCATACCCAAAGAAGCGCCATTACCGCCTTTTCCGACCTCAGCAACCACTCCCCCAACTGGAAACTCCTCGGCTGGCTTAATGTACTGACCAGCTTCTTGATTCTATCCTACTACTGCGTCGTCTCTGGCTGGTGCGTCAATTATATTTTTATGTCCCTCAACCACTTTACGCATGGCCGCACACCCGAAGAAATCGCGAAGGTCTTTGACACGCTCTATGTCTCTGGAGATATCAGCCTGTTTTGGACATTCATCTTCATTCTATTTAACGTCGGCGTGGTATTTGGCGGGATTCGAAAGGGGATCGAGCACTGGAGTCGCATCCTCACCCCCGCTCTTCTCTTTATCCTGCTAGGACTATTTGCCTACAGCACGACCCTCGATGGATTTGGTCAAGCCTTCCGGTTCATCTTCTACCCAGATATCTCGAAGTTGACAGCTTCCTCGATCTTAAATGCCCTGGGGATGGCCTTTTTCACCCTGAGTGTGGGACTGGGAATTATCCTGACCTATGGCAGCTACATGAAGCAAACAGAAGACATCCCAAAGACCGGTATGATCGTCAGCAGCATGACCCTCCTCGTCTCTTTTATGTCTGCTTTGATGATCTTCCCCATTATTTTTACTTTTAATTTGGAGCCGCAAGCGGGCGCAGGGCTCGTTTTCAAGACCCTCCCTGTCCTATTCGCCAAGCTTCCCGGAACGCTCGTGATCTCGACCGTATTCTTCATGCTGCTCGTATTCACCGCGCTGACCTCTTCCATCTCCCTTTTTGAAGTGCTCGTATCGAACCTGATTGAGATCTTTAACTGGACGCGCATTAAGGCGCTGATGATCACAGCGCTTGGCATCTTTGTCGTCGCAATCCCCTCCGCACTCGCCGGGTCGGGCGCCCTCTTCTCCAATTGGAAGAAGATGTACGGTAAAGATTTCTTTGACACGATGGACTATGTCACCGGCAGCTGGATGCTTCCGATTGCAGCCCTTTTGACCACCATCTTTATCGGCTGGGTAATGCAGCGGCAAACTGCCTATGAAGAATTTCTCAAGGGAACGACCCTGATTCGCTGGATGCGCCCTTGGTTCTTCGCAATTCGCTACGTTGCGCCAATTGCCATTCTCTTGATCATTCTGCAAGAGGGGGGAATCATTGATATCAATCTGCTCGTGGATTATTGTCGTTTTGGCTGTAAACAGTAGGGGCACATCATGCAAGGCACACTGAAGATCCATACGGAAAACATTCTTCCGATCATCAAAAAATGGCTTTACTCCGATAAAGACATCTTTCTCAGGGAGCTCGTTTCAAACGCCTGTGATGCACTGCAAAAGTGCCGCGTTCTGCGGGAACATGGGGAAGCGGAAATTTCCGACGATTCCCTAAAAATCGACATCCAAATTGACAAAGACGCCAAAACCCTCAACATCAGCGATACCGGCATTGGGATGACTGGTGAGGAAGTGGAAAAATACATCGCCCAGGTCGCTTTTTCCGGTGCGGAAGAATTCATCGGCAAGTACAAGACCCAAGATGAAAAAGATCAGATCATCGGCCATTTTGGACTCGGATTCTATTCTGCATACATGGTCGCAGAGCAGGTGACTATCGATACCCTTTCCTACGCAAAAGAGGCAAAAGCGGCTTTTTGGTCCTGTGATGGCTCCCCCACCTACACATTAGAAGAGGGAACAAGAGCGGAGCGGGGCACAACAATCACCCTCCATATCGACAAAGAGAATGAGGAATTTCTCGAAGAAGGGCGCATTCGCACCCTCCTTCTGCAGTATTGCGCATTTTTACCCTTCCCGATCTTCCTCAATGGAAAACAGATCAATAGCAAGCAGCCGCTGTGGCTCAAAAACGCCTCCGAGTGCACGGACGAGGAGTACCTCGAATTCTACCGCGCCCTTTACCCTCTGGATCCCGATCCCATTTTCTGGATCCACTTAAGCGTCGATTACCCCTTCCATCTCAAAGGGATCCTCTACTTCCCGAAAATTACCCGCCGCTTTGAGTGGAATGAAAATACGATCAAGCTCTTTTGCAATCGGGTCTTTGTCTCAGACAGCTGCAAAGATCTCATCCCCGATTATCTGATGGTCTTGCGCGGCGCAATCGATAGCCCCGACATTCCACTCAATGTCTCTCGCAGCACGCTGCAGATGGACCGCACAGTCCGTCAGCTCTCGGGTCATATCTCGAAAAAAGTCGCAGATCGCCTCAGTGCACTCCATACAACCGAAAGGGAAAAATTCCTAAAAGCATGGCCCGATATTGAGATGATCATCAAGCTGGGAATTCTTCAGGACGATAAATTCTATGAAAGGGCTAAAGACTTCCTCGTCTGGAAAAACCTCGAAGGAGAGTGGACGACCGCTGCGGAATATCTCGAGCGCCACCCCGGAGGAAAGATCTTTTACACAACAGAGGATCAAACGGGCAGCCATTTTCTCGATCTCTATCGCAAGAAGGGGATCGAAATCCTCGTCGCTTCCACGCTCGTAGATAGCCCCGTGATGAATCTCCTTGAAGAGAAGCTAGATGAGGTCAAATTCCAAAGAATTGATGGAGCAATTGACCCATCCATCCTCGATCCCTCCCGAGAAAAGACCCTTCTCGATGCAGATGGGAAAACTGAAGCATCGAAGATCGCCGATTACATTAAATCCCACCTTTCTGTCGATGCTCTCACAGTAGAGGCAAAAAGCCTTTCGAGCGATGCAGTGCCCGCCCTTTTAATCGTCGATGAAGAGGCGCGCCGGCTCAAAGAGACCTTCTCCCTGACTCAGCAGTCCCTGCCTCCTGGACTTGCGACAAAACGCACCTTTGTGGTGAATACAAACAGCCCTCTTGTGCAGTCTCTCTATAAACAGAAAGACCCGGCTCTTGCAAAAGAGATCGTGCAGCACCTCTATGAGCTGTCCCTTCTCGGGCAACGCGAGCTCGATGCTTCGGGACTTAGCGCCTTTATTGCGCGCTCGAATCGAATTCTCGAGAGCCTTGTGGATAAGAAGTAAAAGTATCAAAGATCTTTCCGTCGCTGCCAAGTGCGGCGACGGTCGTTTTCTCCTGGGATAGTGTCACTAGACAAACCGCGCTTTTACGCGCCTTTTCCTCCAAATACCAGTAATCCTTGGGCTTGCGCGGCTTAACACCCCAAGAGCCATCCCCCACATAAACCACCCCACTAGGATCGAGCCTATCCCCCGTCAGAGGGAAGGTGCGCTTGTAAGCATGGTTATGGTGCTCAAAAGCGATTTGGAGATGGTACTGATCAAAAAGCGGGCACCATTCCTTTCGCACCATCTGCGGAGTGACCCCAGTGAATGAGTAGACCGAAGGGTATGCAGAAACGTGGTAGGCAGCAAACTGATAGGGACGCCCTACGTGAGCAGCAAGAGATTTGGCGAGCCACTGCTTTTGTGCGCCCTGAATGTGGTAGTTATGCCCTGAATCTAAAAGATACAGAGTGAGATAATCGCCAAAATCCACTGCACGAAAACTCACCCGATGCTCAGGAAGAGCAAATAGATCATAAAAAAGCGGCTCTGCATGCCTTCCCTTTAAAGCGATGCCGCGCACATCGTGATTACCGAGCAAAGGCATAATGGGAATGAGCTTTCCATCAGATGTCACCATCTGCTCTCTCCACTGCCTGAGAAAGTTGGCCCAGCGGTGATACTCCCAATCCTCTCTCCAGGCGAAAAAAGTCTGCTTTCCATGTGTATACGCGATATCCCCCCCAACCACGACAAATGCAGGATTTCTCTTGGCAATTGTTGCATGCATTTGCTGCATCTCGCGAAAATGGTGGTAGACATCCCCCCCTACAACAAACGTGAGAGGCTCCTTCAACGTCTTGGGAAGAGTCGAAAAACGGTAAAACCCTTCCTTCCCTATAATCTGAAACTCATACTCCTCATCTGGCTCTAAATCAACGAGCTCCACTGCGTGCACATACCAATCGGTTTTTCGAACCCGGTGGGAGGATCCCCCCTCATCCTGCCAGCGCCCCTCTCCCTTTTGACGATACGACACACGCGAAAGCCTCTCCTTTCCATGCCAGTGGATCGTCATAGTAGAGGTCGGATCGTGCATCCAAGTGAGGTAGAGAATGGGAGGGGACTCCCCCCATAAGAGGAAAGGGAGAGCAAGAAGTGCATAAATTAATTTTTTAGATTTCATTTGACGCCCATTTTACACATTTTAACGAATAGGTCTAGTAATAAATTTAGTTTTACAAAATAATTATTAGTATTGATTATTTATGTAAATTATAATAAGATAATTCCAGGCGAGGTGCAAATATATGCCAGATCAAATTAGCAATAGCGTAAGGGATGTATTCTTATTTCAAGGCGATACGAATCCATTGCCAATCTGCTGCCCTACCCAAAAACTCGGCCTAGAAGAGGCAATTGCTCCCCAGCTGACCGCCTTAGTGGCAACAAATTTCTTTAAACGCAATTTCCACTCTTTCCTCTCTAAACCCGATGCAAATGCAATCGATCTAAGCGTCCGAGTAACCGATAAGAAGATCCTCGTTCGCTCTTTAGATGGATCTGGGGGAGAAAAGGAGATGAATCCTTTTGACGATCCCCAATACGACGAAATTCAGAAGATCCATACTGCGATTATGCTCGCAGTCCACAGGCTCTGCAAGGAGTGCAAAGCACCCTCCCCTTTACCGCCACCACCCTCAATTGAAATCCCCTCTTCACAAGAAGCGGCCGCCGTGCCAATTGTTTCCGATCAAGAATTTCAGACGCTCCTTGCCCTACAGGAAAAACTCTATCCATCTGTATTTCAGACATTTAGCTCTGAAGACAAAGCAGAGTTCCATACAGTTTCTCAAGATGTGCGCAATGCGATCTATTACCACGCCTACCTTCTCATCGACCCTCGCGATGTCGAAGAACCCTGGCGCGTTGGAGAAAGGCTCTTTGAAGGAGAGATTGTCACTGCAAAAGATCCTTCCCAAGCCCTGATGGCAAGCGACCAATTCCGCGCGCGCGCCCTCCGCCACTTCCTTATCCACTCTCTGATTACGGATGCAAAAGACCAAGAACGACTAGTGCGCAGATTACAGGAACTTAGGAAAGAGGAATGGGATGAGTTTGCAAAACACCACCAATACATTCCCCTCTCTTCAGAGGAGGAGAGTTTCGAGGTAAAAGGCCTTAAGACATCGATCCGCCATGCCGTAGAGGTCCTTCAACGGATGTACTCAGAAGGGATTGTAGAAGACTACAGGATGCTGCGTTTACAAGAGAGAGAAATGGGCGCCCGTATCCAT
The DNA here is from genome assembly GCA_018240135.1 of Verrucomicrobiota bacterium. GTDB lineage: Bacteria > Chlamydiota > Chlamydiia > Chlamydiales > Rhabdochlamydiaceae > SZAS-13. The sequence goes on along the minus strand of JAFEGI010000023.1, from coordinate 7,789 downwards.
GACGCCCAAGATACAGACTAAGCTTCAACAGCCTTTTCTTCCGTGCCTGGCTGCACATCGGTAATCGCTGCTTTCAGCAATTCCATTTTCGCGCCATCGTAGAGAGAAACGATTACACTCGTATCTGTGACTTTTACCACTGTTCCAATGATCCCCATCGCCGTGATGCGATCCCCTTTCTTCATAGAAGAACGGACCTTCTCCATTTGCTTGCGACGCTTTTGCTCGGGGCGCCAAAGAATGAAGTAGAAGAAGACCAGCGCAATACCGATCATCATTACCGTTTGCATCATGTTCCCTTGACCGCCGGATGCGGCTGGTGCACCCTCATCAGCGAGAAGGGGGGAAGCTAGCGTAGCTGCAAGAGCTGCTAGGGAAAGAGATTTCTTCATGTTTTCCATCCTTTATAGAGTAAATATGAACGGCTCCAGCATGCCCTAATCCCAGAGGGAAATCAAGGAGAAATCCTCTCCATCAAAGCAATATTTTCAATATGGGGAGTATGGGGAAATTGGTCGACAGGCTGCAGGGCTTTTAGGCGGTACCCCGATGCAACAAGCTCTCGAATATTCTCCACTTGGGTCTCAGGATTGCAAGAAATATATAGGATTTCTTCCGCATTTAGTCTCTTTAGATGCCCCAGCGCAGTTGGATCAAGACCGGCGCGAGGCGGATCGACGATCACCAGATCGACGCTATCGCAAATCTCTTCGAGCACCTTTCCCACATCTCCGCAAATGATCTTCAAATTGTCCAGTTGATTGCGTTCACGGTTGCTCTCCGCGTCAAAACAGGCATGGGGATTGAGCTCAATCGAGGTGACCTTTTCCGCCTTTTTTGCCATCGCCATTCCCAAAGTTGCTGTGCCCGCATAGAGATCCAGGGCATGCTTCTTAGGAAAGCTCACGAGAGAAAGTGCCTCCGCATAAAGACGCTCTGCTTGGATGGTATTGGGCTGAAAAAACGAGGTGGGACTGATTTTAAACTCTAAATCGAGCAACTTTTCTGTAAGGTGGTCGGGGCCAAACAGGTGCATTTCGTAGAATTCCGTCGGAGCCCCCTTTTGGATCTGTTGAATCCTAAGGAAAATACTGAGCTTTTCCGGGTTCTCTCCCTGCACTGCACTGACAAATTCCCTTAATTGCTGACGAGTTAGCGCGAAATCGGGATTACCAGAGACAGTCAGCATGGCCAGGCGATCGCCCGTGCGCTTTCCCTCTCGCAGAATAAGGCTTCTTAGGCTCCCCGTATTATTCATTCGATAAGCAGAAAGGCCACTTGCCTTCCACCACGCGCGGACCCTATTTAGCACCTCGGTAAACCAGGGGGACACCAGGTGACACTCTGTCACGTTGAAGACATATCCCTTGCTTCCCGCGAGAACAAGTCCCAAAAATTGCTCTCCTGCCTTGTTTTGAGAAAAGGAGAATTCCATTTTGTTGCGGTAGGCCCAAGGATCTCTGCAAGCGATGATCGGGCGGAGGACCTCTTGCCAGGGAGTAAAGAGAGCAAGCATCCGCCTCTGCTTCTCCTCAAGCTGCGCTGCATAATCGATTTGCTGCCACGTGCAGCCTCCACAGCGCGGGGCATGAGCGCATCTGGGAACTACGCGCAGAGGAGAGGGGCTCAGCACCTCTTTGGCAACTCCACGCACCCTGCCGCGTCGCTTGGATAGGATGTCTACAAGAAGGGTATCCCCGATAACCCCGCCAATGACCTCGCACGGCTTGGGACCTGTCCCAAGACCCCAACCCCTTTTATTCAGTTTTTCTATCTTGCTTTCCATAGAGAAGCAAGGATAAGACAGAGGGGGTTATTCCTTATACGCTTTTTTTTCTTCTGCGACCGATTCCTTGCGGTAGATTTTCGCAAGCTTGGCGAAACGAACAGTCCCTGTGCGTACGCGCACCGCTGCCGCCTTATACCCTCTACAAGATTTCTCCAGATCCTCCGAGAGCTCTTTGAGCTGCTGGCGCATTAAGCTGATTGTATCTTTTAGTCCCATAGAAAAGGAGATAGGTCATCAAAAAAAAACCTGCAAGAGATTTCGCTCTTTCGCTAGAATGGATGCCATGTTTTATGTAAATGGTGCATTTGTTCAAGAAGATGAGGCGAAGATCTCCGTCCTCGACCTCGCTATATTGCGGGGCTTTTGCGTCTTTGAGTATATGCGCACCTATAGGGGTAAACCCTTTCATCTTGAGGACCACCTCCTAAGGCTTAAGCACTCTGCAACACAAATTGGCTTGCAGCTCCCCCATTCCTTGGAGGAGATCGCAGAAATTGTCTACACTCTGTTGCGATCGACGCCATCTCCCGAATCGAGCATCAAAATCCTGATTACCGGGGGAATCAGCCCCGATCAGTTTTATCCCAGCGCTCAGAGCAGTCTGATCGCGTTTAATTACCCCCTTGTCCTATTTCCCGAGAGCGACTACGAAAATGGCATTCGGACAATTACAACGAACGTACTGCGCCCCTATCCCTCCTGTAAATCGACTCAATACATAGGGGGCGTTCTTGCAATGCAGAAGGGGAAAGAACTAAAAGCCAAAGAGGCCCTTTATGTGAACCCTCAGGGAAAGATTCTCGAGGCCACTACGAGTAACTTCTTCGGATACAAAAACGGCACACTCTATACCTACTCCAGCCCGGAGGTTTTGACGGGGATCACCCGAGAGGTCGTTCTCAGGGAGGTTAAGGGAAAGTTACCCGTTGTTAACCGCCCCATCCTCTATGAAGAAATTCCTGAATTAGAAGAGGCCTTCATCACCTCAAGTACAAAAGAAGTGATGCCTGTGGTCCAAATCGATGACCATCCCATCGGTTCCGGTCAAGTCGGCCCTGTGAGCCGAGAGATTCGCGCCCTGTTTAAAAGCTACTCTGCTCAAGAGCAGTGGCCCATGCTAAACATATCTTTAACATAGACAACCATGCAGAGAGGTGGTACACTCGTGTTAAGTGAAAGTTTCGGAAATACTTTCTGAGGCTTTTACCCTATGTGGTTGATCCTGTGTTTTGTCCCCTGCGTGCCGTTTTAAGTTTCGCTGGTGATCAGATCTCGAATCAACGTTAAATGATGAAAACAAAAACTTGATACCAGATATCAAGTGTTCTTTTGGAGAATATATGAATCAAGCTTTAAACAAAAAGCTATACGTTGGAAGCCTACCCTTTAGCACAACAGAAGAAGAGCTCCATGACCTCTTTGCGTCATACGGTCCGATCACTTCTGTTAGGATTGTCATTGATAAGTTCACCGGCATGTCCAAAGGGTTTGGATTTGTGGAGATGGAAAGCAGCGAAGATGCGCAAAAAGCGGTAGAGGCCCTCAATGGCTCTTCCCTTAACGGCCGCACTCTGATTGTCAACGAAGCGCGCCCAGAGCAACCTAGAGCGCCTAGAGGACGTGATGATCGCGGCGGCGGATTCCGTGGCGGCAATGGCGGTGGAGACCGTCCATACCGTTCACCTCGTCGCGAGCACTAAGAGTATCCATCTCTTCGTTGCTTGATATAAGGGGCGCTTTTTGCGCCCCTTTTGCATTTCCTGCGATCCCATTTTTTTTCTGCGAACAATATTTTTCCAAAAAAAATTCAAACGTATCTGCCTTGTGTTAAGCTACATATAGATGCCTAAACAGGGTGCCATTAAAATTCTTTGCGAAAAAATTTGTGTGAAAATTGAAGCTTCCTGTATACGGAAAAGAGTATAGGAAAAGTTTTTTGTGTAACTTGCATAAGGAGAAAAAAATGGTGAAGAAAAATTGGGCATTCGCTCTAAGTATCGCTCTCTTGTCCTCTTCAGCTCTGTTGGCTGATCAGGCTTCTAATACAAAAGGGGAAGCAGCTCCCATGCCAATGGGCGTTACTTCTCAGCCAAAAGGAGTTATCACTCCTCCAGTAGCTCCACGTGTCACACACGGAGCCGATGTATTTGTCACAGCAGATTTCATCTACTGGAAAGCACGCCAAGATGGTCTAGAGTACGCAGCAAGCGGTGTTGCTTCCTCTACATTCCCAACACTCGCTAGCGGTCTTACGATCCCAAGCGGACATGTAAAAGAGCCAAAATTTGAGTTCCAGCCTGGCTTCAAGATCGGCCTCGGTATCCTCATGGATCACGATGGTTGGGATCTATACGCTAACTACACATGGTTAAATCCACAGCAAGAGAAGAATGAGATCAACCTCAGCTCTGATACAAATGCTACGCTCGTTCCTCTCCGCTCAAACGGCAGAGAGCAACTCGGCGCAGTACAGCTGACAGAATCTGAGTCCTGGTACAAGCTCAACTACAACGTCATTGACTTAGAACTCGGAAGAAACTTCTTCGTCAGCCGTTACCTCACAATGAGACCACACGTTGGCTTGAAAACTGCATGGCTCCGCCAGAAGTTTAACATGAATGAAGAGATCAGCGTAGATTCTCTTCTGACTGTTCCTGGTACTAGCGAGTCTAAGCAGAAGCAGAACACATGGGGCCTCGGTATCCGCGGCGGTATCAACACTGTATACCACTTCAACCGCAACTGGGGAATCTATGGAGACCTCGCTCTATCTGCTCTCTGGAGCTGCGTGAAAGTGAAGAACCACACAGAAGTTGCATCATCTGGCTTTGCTCATGATGCAGACGTGATCAGAAACCGTCGTGGCTTCCATGAAGTAATGCCTGTTCTCGAGCTCGGACTCGGACTTGAGTACATGACATGGTTCTACAATGAAAACTACATGCTCAGCCTCCAAGCTGGATGGGAAGAGCAAGTATGGTTCAACACGAACCACTTCTTTGACCCACAGACACACCTGTCTGGAAACTTGACTGTACAAGGTTTCACCTTTAAAGTCGGTTTCTACTTCTAAGGCACCCGTTTTGAGTACCCTTGGTAAGTGGCGGCCTGACTCGCGAGAGTCAGGCCGTTTTTTTCTTCTCCTCTTCCTCTTCTGCTCAGCATGCTGGGCCACTCCCATCACACCCTATCAAAACAACCTAGAAACCCATCGAGATGGAGAGATTGCCATCTGCTGCATCTTTCAAGATGAGGCTTCCTGGCTTAAAGAGTGGATTGAGTACCATCTACTCATCGGCGTCGAGTATTTTTACCTCTATAACAATCTGAGCAAAGATTCCTACTTAGAAGTCCTCGCCCCTTATCTTGAAGCGGGAAGAGTAGAACTCTATGATTTTCCCCACGCACCCCTTTGCAACTACGATCAGAAGACCACATATAATCATGCCATCGAGATGGCGCGCGGCCACAACAAATGGCTTGCGATCATCGACGTCGATGAATTCCTCGTTCCAATGGCTCAAGATAGCCTTAAAGAATGTCTAAAGGCATATGATGACCATGCCGGTCTATATGTGCGCCAGCAGCTCTTTGGCACCTCTGAGGTGGAAAATTTAGAGCCGGGAGAGCTCCTCATCGAGAAGCTCCTCTACAAAGCCCCAAGTGATGACCCGATGAACATCTGGGGAAAAGCCCTCATTCAACCAAGCAGCACGCTCGAGTGTGAGACGCCTCACTGGTGCTCTTTTCCCCCAGGAACGCAAACGACAAGTCCCAGTATCGATATCCTGCGCCTCCATCACTATTTCGTCCGCACCAAGCACTACCTCACCCATTTCAAGCTTGACCGGATCCGCAGATGGAACCAAAATGCCTTTCACGTGGGTTCTTTACTTGAATATATGCCTCGGGCAAACTCCGTCCGCGACGACACCATGCTCCGCTTTACAACCCCTCTCCACCAATCATGCTCAAATACCTCCTCTTTCTCTACTTTCTCCCCTTAGCCGCCTATCAGCTCTCTGAAGAGGTGCTGCGCCACAAACTCTCAGAGCCCCTTCCCCAATGGGCTCAAAACCAAATTGAAGAGGACTTAAGACCCTTTTGCGAAAAGGGAGCGACCCGTGAGGCAATTGCAAGGACCCTCGCTGAGGTCCATTCCCTAACGCGCGGGAATAATGCGCAATTTGTGACCTACACCATTAAAAATAACCAGCTCACCTTTGAAACCCTCGAACGACCCGACGATCCCCGGATCACCCATTTCCTCGAATTTTTTTCCCAAATGGCAAGGGTCCTTACCTTCCCCGATGTCCAATTTCTCGCATCGATCTGGGATTGCTTTGACTCCCCTCACTACCTACACCACTTGCATGCTCCCGTTTTTTCCTTTAGCAAGAGAAAAAGTAATCACTTTGCCATCCTCATGCCAGAGACAAGAGAATTTCACTACATTGCAGACCAGCGCAAAAACGTCGAGATGGCTGCGGCCAATCACCCCTGGCAGACCAAGATCGAGTTGGCATTCTGGCGAGGCAATACGACAGGGGGCTATTACCACTATCACGAGTGGGATATGAAACCCCGTCCCCAGGTCGTCCTTTTTTCCAAAGCCCACCCCGATCTGGTAGACGCGCGATTTACAAGTAACTACTTCCTAGAATGGCATGTCGAACAGATGTTTAAAGAGCTCGGTCTTTTTGACGACTACCTCTATGCAACAGAATATCTCCGGTACAAGTACCTCATTGCTGTCGATGGGAATTCCTTAGCAAGCAGCATGAAATGGCAGCCCTTTTCTGGGTGTGTGATCCTAAAGAGTGGATCAGACTACATCGATTGGTTTTATAAAGGGTTTGAGCCTGATCAGCACTATATCCCCTTCGCGTATGATTGCTCTGACCTCGCAGAAAAAATCCAATGGCTCCGCACACATGATATGGAAGCTGCGGCAATCGCCAAAAGGGCCCTTGCCTTTGCCAAAAGCCATCTCACCTGGGAAGATTGCGCTCTCTACTATTACCACTTGCTTACAGCTTTTGCAAAGCTGCAAAATGCCCAATCAAAGTGATTCTGGATCCCCGTAGCCGCCCCATACCGCATCGAGCTTGATCCACTCTTCTGGCAAAAGATCTTGTGTGGGAAGACCACTACCTGGATGCACCCATAGACTGGGAGAGACCACGATTTTTTCTGGGTTTTGATTAAGCCAAGCTGCCCACCACCCAAATGAGGAGTTTGAGATAAGGCTGTGAGTGCAATAAGTAAGCAGATGCAAGTCGATATAGTAGGGCTCGTCCCTTAAAAAAACGCAGTTTTTCATCTTCTCTGGAAGCAACCTGCGCGCATAGGCCTCATCATTTGTGCTAATGATATACAAGGCGTCATCTGGAAAATAGGCCATTGCCTTACCGAAATAATCTTTACCGTATTGAATAAAAAAGCGTCCAGAAGGGTCCTCATGCTGCGCGCGCACTTGCACACCGACTGTGCAGGGGTGATCGATGAGCCACCGGTATTTCTTCTGCATGTAGGCGTAATGATCCTCGCGGGGGGCAAATAACTCGAGCAAGCGAGCGCGCTGATGCTTAAAATACTTTTCCGATTGAAAATACCCTTTAAGATAGAGGTGGCCTCCCTCGTAGGGAATGGGATGGTAGGCGAAATCGGGTTCACTCCAAACCTGATCGGGTTCAGAGGGAGCATGCATCGAACACCGCATGAATACATGTTCTCGATTGATCGGGATATTATCCCAAGGATTCGTCAGTAGATCGGGAAAATACGCTGTAACTCCATGATCCCACGCAAGGGCTGAGGCAGTTGCAATTTGAAAGAGATTATTGCCAAGTTGCGCATGGACGCGAACTTGTACAGAACCCTCTTCCGCTCTTAGAAGATTTAAAAAAAGTGTGCAGGCGAATAAAAACTTGAACATCCTCATTCCTCCAAAATAAAAAAACCCTAGCTACGCATGTAGCTAGGGTGAAGAAAAAAGCT